>CAJQNF010000048.1 GCA_905479625.1 uncultured Flavobacteriaceae bacterium
CCTGAATTTGATGGAGAAATTGATGACGTATGGTCTGAAGCAAGACCGCTTAAGGCTACTGCATCAGTTACCAGCGCAGGTGACAGAGAAATTACACTGAACAGATCCAGTAATGGAGACACCTCTTTAGAACCAACCGATCTTTTTGATCCCTATACCGGAGAAGGTTATAAGTACTCCTTAAGAGGAGGCCATGACGGTGAATACTTATACCTCTTATTTGAATGGGAAGATGATACTGACAGTCAAGAAAGAGAATCTTGGTTTTTTAACCCTACTACTGGTAAATGGCAACAAGAAAACAAATATGCGAACCATAAAAATGATAAGTTTTATGAAGACAAATTTGGTATGATGTTCCCAATTGGCAGTCCTGAAGGATTTGCTAGTGGTACTTGTACAGTGACTTGTCACGGTGGATTAGATGATCCTCAACCAGGTGAAAAAGTGACCAGACACTATATGAAAAACGAAGGTGAATTGACCGATTTCTGGCACTGGAAACGAGACAGACATGCATTAGCGGAAGCTTGTGATGATGGATTTGTTCAATGGGAAGATGATGAAGGTATGGCTTCTGCAAATGGAAGAAAAAACGATGAGGGAATCTCACCTTATAAAAACAATCAATCATTTACTGATGACGTAACTGGAATGAAAGGGCCATTATACGTTATACCTAATAGGGAAAACTACTATTGGATTGCACAATCTGAAATTGATAATGAAACTGCAAAAGCGGTTACTGGAATTGCAGTAAATGGTGTAATTACATATGATGGAGGAACTATTGACCCTAATGATGACCCAGATTATTCTCAAGGATTTGGAAGCAAAAGAATACCAAGTGTGATTATCAATCCAGCTGGGCAAGGTAATGATGGTAGATCTGAAGTAAGGATTAAATCTAGACATACTGGTTCAGGTTGGGTATTAGAAATTAGAAGAGAACTAAATACTGGTGATCCTAAAGATGCAGAATTTGTAGTTGGAGAGTCAATGTCTTTTGGTTTAGCCATTTTTAATAATGCTGCCATTGGTCATGGAATGTCAAACTTCCTAACCATGACAATCGAATAATCGAATCAATTAAGAAGTGCAGATCATCATCTGCACTTCTCAATTAAAACGAGATTATTTAAAATTTAAAATCAAGAACATGAAAAATCTTATAAAAATTTTAATCGTTTTCGCCATGGGGTTGTTTCTAAACTCCTGCTACTACGATTCATTCCCGGAGTACTCAGAAGAAATAGATCCGCCAGAAGTTCCTGATGTTGTATCCTATGAAACAGATATAATGCCTTTATGGGAAGGCCAGTGTGTTGCTTGTCATAATGGTAACGTAGCGCCAGATCTTAGACCGGAAAACTCCTACAATGCCCTATTAAATGGTTTTGTTGATGCCGGTAAATCCGAAGAAAGCAGTTTATACTTATCTCTTATACATGCTCCAGGTGTTTCACCAATGCCAACACCTGATAATAAATGGCCTGCTTCAAAAACTGAATTAGTCAAAGCCTGGATAGATCAGGGTGCTAAGAATAATTAATCTTTAAGAACATAGACATGAAAAATTATATATATACACTACTTGTTCTTTTTATAATACCCTTAACAGGTATGGCTCAGACTAACGAGGAAGTCAAACAGGACACCATCGTTAAGCAAAAAGAAAAATTGGAACGTTCAGCATTTGAAAGCTCCTATATTATTGATAATCCTACGAACATTGTATTGAGCAAAAATGCTTTAGAAGTCATGATGCAACACAGATTCGCAACTGTACAAAACGGTTGGGAAGATTTAGCCGGTCTTTATGGTCCAAATGCCAATATCAGAATTGGAGGTGGCTATGGTGTTCATGAAAGAGTAACGCTTGGATTTGGTATTACCAAAAACAAAATGCTTATGGATTTTAACGCAAAGGTTGCCGTTTTAAGACAAACACGCTCTGAAAAAATGCCTGTAAGTTTAAGTTACTATGGTAATTTTGCTTATGATGCCAGACAACAGGAAAATACGAATTTCAATTATCAACAAGACCGATTCTCGTTTTTTCATCAATTGATCGTTGCTCGACGTTTTACCCCTGAATTTTCTGTTCAAGGTAGTTTAAGTCTTTCACATTATAACACTGTTGACGTTGAAATGAGAAATGATATGGTAGCATTTTCAGTGGGTGGACGTTATAAGATTACGCCTAATACAGCCATCTTAGCAGACTATAGTCAACCTATTACAAAAATGTCAAATTACAATCCAAATCCTGGTGTGAGTTTAGGGTTTGAGTTTGGTACCTCAGGTCATGCTTTTCAGTTATTCATTACCAATTATGCTGGAATTGTACCTCAGGAGAACTATATGTACAACCAGAATGATTTCTTTGATGGAGAAATCCTGATAGGATTTAACATTACAAGAATTTATAACTTTTAATTAATCGAAATCTACCGTATTTATTATGGCAAGTAAAGAAAAATTTACCAGAAGAGGATTTTTACCAATTATTGGAAGCAGCTTATTAATTCCATTTATTGGGTCAGCCCAAAATGAGGAGCTGGAGCCGATCAATGAGGATGATTATCAAATTCTGCTAAAGCCAGATGGTACTTCCGTAAAGGTCAAAAAAAGTACGGTTAAACAATCGACTATTAAAAAGAAAAGTATTTCTAACACGTCCTTTTTAAAATGGATTGGTAAGAAAGTCTAATTTCAAATCATTTGTATTATGGAAGAATCCAATAAAAGTGCGAGAAGAAAGTTCCTCGACAAAGGCTTGAAATTAGGCTTTGCTGCCGCTCTTGGCGGCATCGGAATCACAAAAGTTGCACAAAAATTAAGTGCAAAACCCAATCACAGCTCACATGACAAAATGGAGTTGATGGATACTGAGGGAAACATCATTGAGGTTGACAGCACAGAGGTAATGGAAATCACTCCAAAAACCGATCCTGATGAAAAATACAATATGAGAGAAGGTATACCTAACAGAAAATTTGTTATGGTAGTTGATCTGGCCAAATGTAAGAATGCATTGGCCTGTCAAAGCGCCTGTAACAAGCACCATTATATTACCGGTGACAATGCATGGATCAAAGTATATAACATGCAGGAATCAGCAGATACCGCTCCCTATTGGATGCCTGTAACTTGCCAGCACTGTGATGAACCTGCCTGTGTTACGGTTTGTCCGGTAGATGCTACTTTTAAAAGAAGAGACGGACTTGTACTGATCGACAACGAACGTTGTATCGGGTGTAGGTTTTGTATGGCAGCCTGCCCCTATTCAATCAGAGTATTTAACTGGAATGAACCAGATCAGGGAGAAATTTATGTGAATATGGAAGCCGAGATGTCTCATCACAAACCGAGTCCTGAACACGCTGGAGCACCAAGTAAAATGGGTACTGTTGATAAATGCGATTTCTGTCCGCATGCTGTCCAAAATAACGAATTACCACACTGTGTTACTGCTTGCCCTAACGGCGTTTTCTATTTTGGTGACAAATATGAAGACACGGTAACCAATGGTCAGGAATCCTTGAGGTTAAGCAAATTGCTTGAAGACAAAGCTGGCTATAGGTATATGGAAGCATTAGGTACACAACCTAGTGTATATTATCTACCTCCAACTGACAGGTTGGTGGACTTTAAAGATGGTCTTGAGAATTACAATGAATATGAATCAGTTCCAAACCCTGAATAATTATGAAATCACGCGAACAATTCATTCAAGATTTAGCACCAAAAAAATTTACCAAGGTTGAGAAAATATGGTTAGGACTGCTTATCGTCATGATCCTGGCAGGTGTAGTTGCCTATGCTGACCAGGTAAGATCAGGATTGCAAGTAACTAACCTGAATGACTATGCACTTTGGGGCATATATATTTCCAATTTCGTGTTCTTTATTGCAACTAGTTTTGTGGGTGCAGCCACCGTAGCAATTTTAAGACTGACCCAAAATAGCTGGAGAACACCTTTGGTCAGAATCGCAGAAATTATTTCATTGGCCGCCATCATCATGGCAGGTATTACAATCATTATTGATCTGGGACGCCCGGATCGAGCTTTGTACACTGTGATTTATGCAAGATTTCAATCACCAATTACTTGGGATGTTATTATTATCCCGACGTATATGGTCGCTATTTTCTATTTGCTCTATTTTCCTTTGCTTCCGGATCTGGCCATCCTAAAAAAATACTATAGTGAAACCAAACCACGTTTAAGTAAATGGTATGGAAAACTATCTCTTAACTGGAAGGGAACCGACAAACAAAAAAGAATACAACAAAAATCTATCAAGATCATTGCTATTTTGGTATTGCCCCTAGGTTTAATCCTACAGACTATCGATGCCTGGTTGTTTTCATCTACCTATCGTATAGGCTGGAACAGCACCAATTTTGGACCTTACTTTATTTCAGGGGCATTCGTAGCAGGAGTAGGCACGCTTGTTGTCACTATCTTTTTGGTCCGAAAAGTTAAAGGATTGGAAGAGTATATTACAGATTATCATTTTGATAGGATGGGGAAATTTCTGGCGCTAGCCTGCCTTATATACTTATATTTTAATGCCAATGAATACCTGATGCCGGCTTATGCTTCAACAGTTAACGAGGAAGTGCATCTGGATACTTTGTTCACTGGTCACTATTCTACCATCTTTTGGTTTGTTACCATAGGAGGTCTGGTCGTACCGATAATATTACTTATGTTTAAAAAAGGTAGATCACCTGTTGCCATGTTCTGGATAGGAGTTTTAGTAGTTCTGGCATCCTGGTGGAAACGTTATATCATCGTTACACCAACATTACTTCATCCTTATTTACCTATACAAGGAGTGCCTGAATCTTGGCGCGATTATTTCCCTAGTCTTCACGAATGGGTAATTACTGGAAGTAATTTAGCTACTGCCCTTTTGATCTTAACTTTACTAGTGCGTTATCTTCCGGTAGTTGCGATTCAAAGAACAATAGACGAAAGTAAATTAGAGCATAACGATCAAAAAAGAGAGTCATGAAAAACTGTAAAATTACATCCTTTGTGTTTCTGTTTATCCTTATCTCTTTAGGTCTTGGAATAACAGATAATGATCTGTATGCTCAAACTAAAAAGAATAGGGCTAGAATCAATGCAGATTACGTAAAAGTTATTGGTGGTGAAAGCTATTTGAACATTAAGGCTTCAGCCAGAATTGATAAAAAAACAGTAGAAGTTTCCCATATTGATTTGCAGATTCTTCAGGAATTGAATGATGAAGAAATTCAAATAGGAAAAACCACTACAAATGCGTCGGGTATCAGTAAATTTATCATTGAAGATTTTGCAAATTTACAACCTGACAGTTTAGGTGTTTATAATTTGATTATAAGTTTTGATGGAAATGACTCCTTTAAAAAAGCTTCCAGAGATGTTAGTTTTAGAAATGCTGATATCGAAGCCAAATGGATCGTTAAAGACAGTGTTAATTACGTCAGTGCCAAACTCATCGATACCCAATTGGATAGTGCATTAGCAGAAATTCCTTTAACTGTGAGGGTTGATCGATTATTCAGGCCTTTAAAAATTGGCGAAGATTTCTATGACACTGACAACGATGGTGAAATCCAAGTGCCTATTGAAAATGGTATACCAGGAATTGACGGGAACTTGAAATTAGAAGTAGTTTTAAGTGAAAGTGATGATTACGGTACCGTAATAGCACAACTAACTGCTCCAATAGGAACGGTAATCGTCGATGAATCTACCTATGACCAAAGAACCATGTGGTCACCAAGAGGTAAAACTCCTATATTCCTGTTAGCATTGACTTATTCATTTATTTTCATCGTTTGGGGAATTTTTATATATTTATTTATTAATTTAGTTAGAATCATTAAATCTTAAAAAAACCAAGCATGAAAAATTTAAAAAATACGTTACTTCTAGGTTTTATCTCACTTGCATTATTGTCGTTCAGCAGTATATTACAAGACGAATGGGTAGTCCCTGATAAATACCAGAATATGGCCAACCCAACCGATCCTGAAGAGGATCTTAATATTGGAAAATCATTATACTCCAAACACTGCCAGTCTTGTCATGGAAAAGAAGGTTATGGAGATGGAAAAAAGGCTAATGAAGTAGAAGGTGATTTGGGCGATTTTTCATCTGAAGAATTCCAAGCACAATCTGATGGAGCTCTTTTTTATAAAACTACCTTCGGTAGGGACGATATGCCTGAATATACTAAAAAAATGCCAGATGATGAAGACAGGTGGCTTATTGTCAACTACATGAGAACATTAGCTGAATAAGCTTTCAATAACTTTTTATTTGAGAAAACCATTCGTCATCCGACGAATGGTTTTTTTACTTTCCACCATTAACGGCAGTTTTTTTATACAGATTAAACCTTTCATTTAATTTATTGTCTTAGCTCCTATAAGTATTTGACAGGGGTTACTATTTTTCTTTTGTTTAATTTATTTATGAAAATTTTAACATGGTTGCATATGCAACTAATATTAACTTCTCCGTATTTTTGGCAAAATTTTAAGAATTGAAGAAACCTCTTTTAGATACAATTTCACTCATACCATGGATTGGTAAAACTGCCAAATTTATGGATTACTACATACGAGACAATATGAAAAGTCATGGTATTAATCTTTCAAAAGAGCAGTTTATTGTCTTAAAACACCTTGACGAGAAAGATGGCAGAATACAAAATGATCTCGCATTTATCACCAACCGTTCAAAAACAGCTTTAACAAGATTGATCCAGACTATGGAGAAAAAGGGTTATGTCTCGCGTTCGGTTTCTGAAAAAGATATGAGAATCAATCATGTTTACCTTACTGCTTTGGGTAGAGAAATATGGGAGAAATCCTATCCTTTTTTTCTTGAAACTATTCAAGAATTACAAAAAGGAATTTCTAAAGAGGACCTTGAAAACACGAAAAACGTAATGAAACAAATACAAAATAATATTAATTTAAAAACAACTATTAACCAATAGAAAGAATGAGAAAGTATATCAATATAGTATTAGGAATATTATTGATCGCCTTAGCTTTTTGGCTGGTGAATGTCATGGTCCTTAAAAACACAAGGCCTGAGAAAACTCCGGTAAAAATAGTGAAAACCGTCTTTATTGAAAAAGTAGAAAATGGTACAGTACCTATTATGATTACAGCTAATGGGAATTTGGTGGCTAAAAATAAAATAGAAATATTTTCAGAAGTTCAAGGGGTTCTTCAACCTAGCTCTAAAGAATTCAGACCAGGTAACTCATACCGTAAAGGTGAAGTAATCCTTAAATTGAACAGTGAAGAGCATTACGCCAATTTACAGGCTCAGAAAAGTAGTCTGTATAACAATATTACGTCTATTATGCCTGATATCCGATTGGATTATCCCGAGCAATACGAAAAATGGGAGCAGTATTTAAGAGATTTTGATTTTGACAAACCCACACCTAAATTACCGGTCATAAACTCCGAAAAAGAAAAATTCTTTATTTCAGGAAGAAATATATATACCTCTTTTTATAATGTAAAGAATATGGAGGTTCGCTTGACAAAATACACCATTCGCGCTCCATATGACGGTATTTTGACCGATGCGATGGTCAATCCTGGCTCTTTGATCAGATCAGGGCAAAAATTGGGAGAATTCATTAATCCAAGGGTTTATGAAATGGAAGTGGCGATCAATTCTAAATATATGGACCTGTTACAAAAAGGAAATTCAGTTAAGGTAACGAGCCGAGATACGGACCAAACCTGGGATGGTAAAATTGCACGTGTTAACGGACGTGTAGATCAGGCATCTCAAACTGTAAAGGCATACATTCAGGTGGAAGGAAAAGATTTAAAAGAAGGTATTTATTTGGAGGCGGAACTTGTGGCCAAATCTGAAGAGAATGCCTATGAAATGGAAAGAAAATTACTAGTAAACAATGAAAGTGTCTATGTGTTTAAAGACAGTATCATTGATCTTGTAAAAGTCAATCCTGTTTTTTTTACCGACAATACTGTTGTGATCAAAGGCTTAGAAGATGGAACACCTGTTTTAAGCAAATCTATTCCCGGAGCCTACCCTGGAATGAAAGTAAGCGTTTATGGATCTAATCCGCGTCAATAAATAATCTTGCAATACTGAATATGAAAAAAATTATATCTTATTTTATTAAATATCATGTCGCGGTTAATATCATTATCCTTGCGGTGGTTATTTTTGGTTATCTGGGTACAAAATCGATGAAATCGTCGTTTTTTCCTTTAACCGAATCTCAATTTATCAATATTTCTGTGATATACCCCGGAGCTTCTCCTCAAGAGATGGAAGAAGGAGTTGTTCTCAAAATAGAGGACAATTTAAAGGGACTTGTTGGTATAGACAGAGTGACGTCAGTTTCCAGAGAAAACTCCGCTACAATTAGCATAGAAACCTATGTTGATTCTGATATTGATGTTGTGCTTGCTGATGTGAAAAATGCTGTTGATCGTGTGCCTTCATTTCCCTCAGGTATGGAGCCACCAGTTATTGCAAAAATCGAATCTATTGCCCCCACCATTGATTTTACAGTGAGTGGTAATGATCTTCCACTGATTACCCTTAAAAAATACTCACGTGATGTTGAAAATGATCTTCGGGCCATGCCAGGAATATCTCAGATTTCCATTACCGGTTTTCCAGATGAAGAAATTGAAATAGCTGTTCGGGAGATCGACCTACGGGCTTTTGACCTTACTTTTGCAGATGTCGCTCAGGCGATTCAGCAATCGAACTTATTGGTCTCAGGAGGAAACATAAAAACTGATTATGAAGATTATTTGATCAGAGCGAGAAACCGTAAATATTATGGTGCTGATTTAACAAATATCATTGTTAAGGCCGATCAATCAGGTAATGTGATTTATTTAAAAGACGTGGCAACTGTGAGGGATCGTTGGAACGAAAATCCTGACCGGCTTTTTTACAATGACGAAGTAGCCATTAGCGTACAAGTAAGCAACACCAACAGCGAAGATATGATTGCCTCCGCTGATATGATCAAAATTTATATTGAAAAATTCAATGCTGAGCATGATAATGTTCAACTGAATATATCCAGTGACCGATCCATCACCTTAAAACAAAGAACCCAATTGTTAACGGAAAATGCCGTGATCGGTATCGTCTTGGTGTTGCTTTTTTTGTCACTTTTCCTAAACGTTCGGATTGCCTTTTGGGTAGCCGCAGGATTGCCAATTTCATTTTTAGGAATGTTCATCTTTGCGTCAAGCCTGGGTGTTACGATCAATGTATTGTCATTATTTGGAATGATCATCGTTATTGGTATCCTGGTAGATGATGGTATCGTGATCGGTGAAAACATTTACCATCACTACGAAAAAGGGAAATCACCTGTTAGGGCAGCGATTGATGGAACACTGGAAGTAATTCCACCGATCATATCAGCTATATTAACTACCATGCTGGCGTTTTCAATATTTTTCTTTTTGGATGGTCGTATTGGAAATTTTTTCGGGGAAGTAGCGACGGTTGTTATTTTGACCTTAGCCGTATCCCTCGTTGAAGCCTTGATCATTTTACCCGCTCATATTGCACATTCTAAAGCGTTGATAAGGAACCGAAAAAAACCCACAAAAGGAATTTTTGGAGCGTTCAACAAAATCAATGTAAAGGCTGATCAATTGATGGTTTTTTGCAGAGATAGATTATATGCTCCATATTTGAGTTTCTTTTTAAAGAACAGATTTTTAGGGCTTGCTATTCCTTTTGCATTGCTTATACTTTCATTTGGTGGTATTCAAAGTAAGATTGTTCGTACGTCATTTTTTCCAACTATTGCGAGTGACAGGGTTGCCATTTCATTGGCAATGCCTCAAGGGACCAATGAAAAAATAACCGATTCTATTATTTCTTCAATTGAAGCAGCAGCCTGGTTGGTTGCAGATGAATTCACTGAAAAGCAATCAGGTAATACGCCGGTTGTAGAAAATATTATCAAAAGAATTGGTCCAGGCTCCAGTAATGCTAGTCTCACAATTAATTTGTTACAAGGAGAATTTCGAGATTTCCCCTCTATAGACATTACAAATGCCATAAGAGAAAAAGCAGGTGTCGTTTATGGTGCCGAAAGCCTCACTTTTGGATCAGGAAGTAATTTTGGTGGAAGTCCGGTTGCGGTTTCTCTTCTGGGAAATAATATTCCGGAATTAAAAGCTGCCAAAACTGAGTTGAAACAAATACTTATGGCCAACCCTACTTTGAAAGATGTTTCCGATACTGACCCTGCAGGGATCAAAGAAGTAAGGATCAAATTAAAAAATGATGCCTATATCCTAGGACTGACACTTCAATCAGTGATGAGTCAAGTAAGATCAGGTTTCTTCGGCTTTCAGGCGCAACGTTTTCAGCGTGGACAGGATGAAATTAAGGTTTGGGTACGATATGAAAAAGAGGACAGGTCTTCCATCAGGAACCTTGACGACATGTGGATCTCTACCCCTACGGGTAATAAAGTGCCTTTTTCAGAAATTGCTACTTATGATATAGCGCGAGGTGACGTAGCCATCAATCATTTAGCTGGCCGACGTGAGATTCAGATCACTGCCGACATGGCGAATGCAAAAGAGAGTGCCACCGATGTTATGGCAAATATTAAAGATAATATCCTACCGGGAATTTTATCTAAATATCCTTCTGTACAACCGAGTTTTGAAGGACAAAACAGAGAGGCTGCTAAAACTATAGACTCGGCGAACAGCGCAGGACTAGTTGTTTTGGTTTTAATCTATATTGTCATCGCATTTACTTTTAGATCGTATAGTCAACCTTTATTGTTATTTGTTATGGTACCTTTTAGTTTGATCGGTATTGTTTGGGGTCATTATATCCATGGATTTGCCATCAACATACTGTCGTGGTTGGGAATCATTGCCCTTATTGGGATTATGGTAAATGATGGTTTGGTGCTGGTCGGAAAATTCAACACCTATCTCAAAGAAGGAATGCAATTTAATGAGGCGCTATTTGAGGCGGGTAAATCCAGATTTAGAGCCATCATTCTTACTTCTTTAACAACAGTGGCTGGTTTGATGCCCTTATTATTAGAGAAAAGTAGACAAGCTCAATTCCTAAAACCAATGGCGATTTCAATTTCTTATGGAATTATGATTGCCACCTTTTTAACCTTATTAATGCTGCCTCTTTTACTGTCTATCAATAATAGTTTAACGGTAAAAATCAAGTGGTTACTGACAGGGAAAAAAGTGACAAAAGAAGAAGTAACGCGCGCTGTAAAAGAATTAAAAATTGAACAAAATGATACAGAATAAATTCTTAACTATTCTACTATTGGTCCTGGGCCTTTCGATAAATGCTCAGGAACTGCTTGAAAAAGAAGGAGCTGTAAATATTGCCTTGGAAAATAATTATGACATCAAGGTGTCAAACAATGACCTTGAGGCAGCTAAAAACAGCTCAAGCATCTATAACAGTGGCTATCTGCCTTCTGTTTTTGCTTCTGGAGGTGCTGATTATCAGGATCAAAAGAGCGAAATTGAATTTCAAAATGGCGATACACAAGATGACATTGAAAATACCACAAATACATACTCAGCTTCGGTTGGTGTTGATTATTTACTTTTTGATGGTTTTGGTAGAAAATACAATTACAAAAAGCTTCAGGAACAATACAATATCTCTGAAATCAGAGTTAGACAGGTGATTGAAAACACCCTCCTGGGCTTGCTGATTTCTTATTATGATGTGGCACGACTAACAGAAAACAAATACAATCTGGAGCAATCCTTGGCAATTTCTAAAAGTCAATTATTAAGAGAACAATACGGGTATCAATACGGACAAAAAACCCAACTGGATGTATTGAATACTGAAGTGAATGTGAATCAGGACAGTATTAACCTACTGAATATTCAAAGAGAATTGGCCAATGCGAAAAGAGATCTTAACGTGATTTTGGGAAGAGAAGTAAATGTTGATTTCGCTGTTGATACAACAGTAACCTATGCCCTTGATCTGACCTATGAAAGCATGTTGCAATCGGCTACATTGAATAACACACTGATTCTACAAGCTGAAAAGAATGTAACCCTAAGCGATTATGATTTAAAGATCAACAAGTCATCTTGGGTGCCCAATGTTGGTATTAACGGAGCCTATAACTGGAGAGATTCTAATACAGATTCAAACATTGGCAATCCTTTTTCATTAGCATCAAATACTTCTGTAGGAATCGTAGGAGGCCTAAGTGTATCATGGAATGTTTTTGATGGTGGGCTTACAAAAACCCGGGTTCAAAATGCCAAGATCGCCATTGACAACAGGAACATAGAAAAAGAATTGGTTCAGAAAGACCTGGAAAGAAATGTTGCCAATGCATGGGAGACTTATCAAAACTCATTATTTGTTTTAAGTGCTGAAGAAAAGAACGTTGAAACAAATAAGCGAAATTTTGCCAGAAGTGAGGAACAATTTAAATTGGGCCAGATCATCACTGTTGAATTCAGATTGGCACAAGTCAACTTGCTAAGCGCCATAAACAGTTATAATCAAGCTAAATATACAGCCAAAGTTGCTGAATTAAGGTTACTTCAATTGGGCGGAAACCTGATCGGGGCCAATTATTAAAATAGCACCCATCAAATCATACAAAAAAAGAGATCATTTTTACAAATGATCTCTTTTTTTATGTAACAAATCCTACAGAATGAAACCCTTATGACTTATATCATAATTCAATACTGCAATCATGCTTAGTTTTGTGTCTCAATTAATAATTATCAAAATAATAAGAGATGGAGACAATACAAGACGTTAAGATGAATGTATACAAATTTGGCAATAAAACTGCCGATGGGAATACAAAGATGAAAAATCTGCTTGGAGGTAAAGGAGCCAACCTTGCCGAGATGAGTTTATTGGGAATTCCGGTACCTGCTGGTTTTACAATTACTACGGAGGTATGTACAAAATATAATGAGGTAGGTCAGGAAGAAACTGTGGCTATGATCAAAGCTGATGTTGAAGAAGCCATCAAAAATGTCGAATTTATCATGGGATCCACTTTTGGTGACCAAGAGAACCCTTTATTAATATCTGTAAGATCCGGGGCACGAGTCTCTATGCCTGGAATGATGGATACGGTATTAAATTTAGGATTGAATGATGAAGTGGTTATTGGTTTGGCCAATAGAACAGGAAATGAACGTTTTGCCTGGGATTCATACCGTCGTTTTATTCAAATGTATGGTGATGTGGTTTTAGGGATGAAACCTGAATCTAAAGAAGATATAGATCCTTTTGAAGAGATCATGGAAGCTTTAAAACATAAAAGAGAGATCGAACTGGATACAGAATTTACGATTCAGGATCTTAAGGATCTGGTATACGATTTTAAAGAAGCTGTAAAAAAACGTACCGGACATGATTTTCCAACAAATCCATGGGACCAGTTATGGGGTGCAGTAGTTGCCGTATTTGATAGCTGGAATGGCGACAGAGCGGTTTACTATAGAAATATGCATGGTTACCCTGCAGATTGGGGTACTGCTGTAAATGTACAGGCCATGGTATATGGTAATATGGGAGATAATTCAGGAACCGGTGTTTGTTTTACAAGAGATGCAGGAACCGGAGAAGATGTTTTTAATGGTGAGTATTTAATTAACGCACAAGGTGAAGACGTTGTTGCCGGAACAAGAACACCACAACAAATCACAAAACTAGGATCGCTTCGATGGGCTGAATTAGCAAAAGTTGAAGAAGAAGACAGGTTTAAAAATTATCCTTCTTTAGAAGAATTAATGCCTGCCATTTATAATGAATTAAATGAGTATCAGCAAAAACTGGAAGACCATTACAAAGACATGCAAGACATGGAGTTTACCATGCAAGACGGTAAACTTTGGATTTTGCAAACTCGAAATGGTAAACGTACCGGTGCTGCCATGGTTAAAATTGCCATTGACAAACTAAAAGAAGGCTCAATAGATGAAAAAGAAGCTTTGCTAAGAATTGAACCTAATAAATTAGACGAATTATTGCACCCTGTTTTTAATCCTAAAGCCTTAAAAAAAGCGAATGTAATCGCTCAAGGATTACCGGCATCACCTGGTGCTGCAACAGGTCAAATTGTATTCTTTGCTGACGAAGCAAACAAATACAAAAACACCATTTTAACTCGTATTGAAACTTCTCCGGAAGATTTAGAAGGAATGAATATTGCTAAAGGTATCCTTACCGCTCGTGGAGGGATGACTTCTCACGCAGCTGTTGTTGCCAGAGGTATGGGTAAATGTTGTGTTTCAGGAGCCGGAGCATTAAAAATAAATTATAAGAACCGTACATTAATCGTGGACGGACATGAGTATCATGAAGGTGACTGGATTTCTTTAAATGGATCAACAGGTAACATCATTGAAGGAAAAGTTGCTACTATTGAACCAGAATTAAGTGGAGAATTTGCTGAGATCATGGAATTATCAGCCAAATATTCTAAAATGAAAGTGAGAACCAATGCCGACTCTCCTAAGGATGCAAAAGTTGCGCGAAGATTTGGTGCTCAAGGAATTGGATTGACAAGAACAGAGCATATGTTCTTTGAAGTAGATCGTATCAAAGCGATGCGTGAAATGATTTTGGCGGAAACCGTTAAAGGAAGAAAAGAAGCCCTTGAACAATTATTACCCATGCAACGTGAAGATTTTGAAGGAATCTTTGAAGCTATGGAAGGATTACCAGTAACTGTTCGCTTGTTAGATCCACCATTACATGAGTTTGTTCCTCATCAATTGGCGCATCAAAAGGAATTGGCAGAAGACATGCATATTTCTTTAGATGCTGTAAAAGCTAAAATAGTCGAGTTAGAAGAGTTTAACCCAATGTTGGGTCATAGAGGATGTAGACTTGGGATTACTTATCCAGAGATTACTGAAATGCAAACAAGAGCGATTATAGAGGCTGCTTTAAACCTAAAAGAAAGAGGTATTGAAGCGAAACCTGAAATTATGGTTCCATTGATTGGTACTTTGGCTGAATTTGTAAGCCAGGAAAAAATCATCAGAGATACGGCCAATAAGGTATTTGAAGAAAGAAATGATACTATCGAATTTTTAGTAGGTACTATGATCGAAATTCCAAGAGCTGCCCTTACTGCAAATTTAATTGCCCAACGTGCCGAATTTTTCTCTTTTGGAACAAATGATTTAACTCAGATGGCCTTTGGATATTCACGTGACGATGCCGGTAAATTTTTACCGATATATATAGAAAAAGGAATCTTAAAAGTAGACCCTTTTGAAGCCCTTGACCAAGAAGGTGTAGGTCAATTAGTGGAACTTGGAACGGAACGAGGTAGAAGCACAAAACCAAACCTTAAGGTAGGTATTTGTGGTGAGCATGGAGGTGAACCTAGTTCGATAGAGTTCTGTTATAATACCAACTTAGATTATGTAAGTTGTTCTCCATTTAGAGTACCAATTGCGCGTTTATCTGCAGCTCAGGCTCAGATCAAAGCTTCTTGATATTATTTTGTTAGAGTTAATTGTGAAAAAGGGATAAATTTATTTGTCCCTTTTTTGGTATTTATCATTTAAAGGACTGATAAAATACTTTTTATTTCAAGGTTTAACTCTGTATATTCGCTATATGATCAAAGTAGTGTTGCTCGGCTCCGGAAATGTTGCTTATCATTTGGCCCTGGCGTTGAAATCAGCAGAACATGTTGAACTGATTCAGCGTTATAGTCGAAATGGGAACAATGATGCCATTTTCGACACTTCCCTGGCTTGTACAAATAATATTCAAGAGCTTAAAAAGGCCGATATATATATCATCGCCGTCAAGGATGATGCCATCGCAAGTTTATCAGAAAAATTACCGCTCCTAGATGGTTTGGTTGTGCATACTTCGGGTAGTATTGGGATGAAGGCCCTCCATGTTGGATTAAAAAAAGGTGTGCTTTATCCGGTTCAGACTTTTTCAATTCACCAAAAAATCGATTTTAAAAAGGTTCCTATGGTGATTGAAGCGGAGACAAATGATGACCTTCAATTATTGCAAATGCTTGCTAATGCTTTGAGTGAAAAGGTTTTTGAACTCAATTCAGCAGAAAGGGAGAAATTACATGTTGCTGCCGTTTTTGCCAATAATTTCAGTAATTATATGTTTGCTTGCGCGGATACGCTATGCGATGAATTCAAACTACCTTTTGATATTTTAAGACCCATGATCCTGGAAACCGGTCTTAAAATTCAAACTATGGATCCATTGGAAGCCCAAACAGGACCGGCAAGAAGAAATGACCAGGCGATTATCGAAAAACATATAGAGATGCTAAGCGGAGGAAAAAAAGAAATTTATAAACTATTATCTGACGCCATATCTAAGGCATATCATCTGAAAGAATAAAACTATGGAAAAAAGTTATAAAGAAATCATGCCACAAATAAGTACCTTTATCTTTGATGTGGACGGCGTACTAACAGATGGCACAGTAACCATCTTTCCAAATGGAGAATTGGTTAGAACAATGAATATAAAGGACGGTTACGCCTTAAAAACTGCGATAGACATGGGCTATAATGTTTGTATTATCTCAGGTGGAACAAACCCTGCAGTTAAATCAAGGTTACAGGCTCTTGGTATCACAGATATTTATTTGGGAGCGCATCATAAGAAGGAGCAATTGGACGAATATCTTGATATATATAATATTGATCCGTCTAATGTGTTATATATGGGTGATGACATCCCGGATATTCCTGTAATGAAAATTTGTGGCCTTGCCACATGTCCAAAAGATGCCGTTCCTGAAGTTCAGAATATATCAGGCTATATTTCTCAGAAAAGGGGTGGAAAAGGCTGTGTAAGAGATGTTATTGAACAGGTTTTAAAAGTACAAGATAAATGGCAAGGTCATTATGATGCCAAATATGATTGAATATTATGAGTAGTAGGAGAGAATCTTTACATATTCCTATAGTCGACTGGCTTTTTAAACTGCTTCATAAGATTAAGATTCCCGGGTTTGAGGGAATGAATCTTTATGACCTGCTGGACATGTATATTTCGGGTATAGTAAAAGGCGCCTTAACATCGAGAGCCGGTAGCATTGCTTTTAGCTTCTTTATTGCCCTTTTCCCCTTTGCTCTAGTACTATTAACACTTATCCCCTTTGTTCCTGTTGAAGGATTTCAAGATGATTTTATGTCAATTGTTTTCAAAATGCTACCTTCAAAAGAGGCTAGCGACGCGGTGTCGCATGTACTGAACGATATTGCCAATAATAAATACGGGGAATTACTTTCTTTTGGATTTATTTTGGCCATCTTTTTAATGACCAATGGCGTAAATGCGGTATTGAGTGGCTTTGAATATACTTTTCACGCGATTCAAACGCGTACAGTTGTTCGTCAATATATGGTCTCTTTAGGAATATCCATGGTACTGGCGTTTTTACTATTGATCACTGTTGGCATTATCATACTTATTGAAATTTTTATTAAATCACTAAATGAGCAGGGTATGGTAAGCGACACCAACTTTTGGCTTAGCTCCATACAATTCATTGTGCTGATCGGTATGTTATTTGTCGGTATCTCCCTACTCTATTATTTCGGGACAAGAGAAGGAAGAAAAAGCTCCTTCTTTTCTGCAGGAACAATATTAACCATTATTTTATTTCTATTAAATTTTAAAATTTTTCAAATCTATGTAGAAAAATTTTCTCAGTACAACCAGCTCTATGGCTCCATTGGAACGGTTTTGATCATTATGCTTTTTATTTGGCTAAATTCTATTATATTGCTGCTCGGTTTCGAACTGAATGCCAGTCTGTTAAAACTGCATGAACAAAATTTAGAAGCAAAACAATGAAACAAAATTTTTATGTAATACTACTTTTGACCTTTATTTCCTATTCGATAGAGGCCCAGAGTGTAATGGGAAAATGGCATAGTATCGATCCCGATACAGGAGCCAAGGAGTCTGTAATTGAAGTGTATAAGACCGGAGACAAGATCTACGGCAAGATCATCCAGATCTTAAAAGAAGAAGATAAAGACAAGACTTGCATCGAATGTACAGGAAAGGATAAGGACCAGCCTATACAAGGATTGGTGATCGTAAGGGGCCTTAGCAAAGAAGGAGATGAATGGACCGGAGGGAAGATTCTGGATCCCAAAAATGGTAAATTGTATAAGTGTTATGTAGCTCTGGAAGGCGATGACAAACTTAAGCTTAGGGGGTATATAGGGTTTTCACTTATCGGAAGAACAGAGTACTGGTACCGTGTGAAGGAATGAAATTAAATAAAATTTTATTATTTGGTTTTTTATTTGTGCTGACTTGTCAGGTAAGTTTGGCTCAGACAGTTGTTGGTAAATGGAAAACCTATGATATTTTTAATAGAAACAAAGAAGAGTCAATTGTTGACATTGACATTATTGACGATATCCTTTATATTAAAATTCATCAAATCATACCCGAAGAACACAGAAGTGACCTATGCACAAAATGTGATGATCATCGCAAAAACCAACCTATTCTTGGTATGACCATTTTACAAGGCGCTACACTTATAGACGGTACCTGGAAAGGAGCGACTATATTGCATGCAAAAAACGGAAACGAATATGGCTGCCATATTTCTGTAGTTGGTCCCGATCTGTTAAAAATAAGAGGGTTTGTAGGTTATCCTATCTTTGGAAAAACATTGTATTGGACGAGGGTTAAAGATAATTTCTTTAGATAGACAAGAATTGATTATTGTAGTAGGGAGAAGTAATTATTTAAACCTGTAGCGAACATTCAGCCCGAAATTACCATAAATAAAATCCATGTTTTCTATGACCATAATCGCTGGTCGGTAATCCAGCCCTATAGTTAAAGGAGTTCTTGGAAAACCATATTCAATGCCCACCTCACCCATCACGCCCAATTTAAATTCACTGGCGAATAAAGTAGTCAACCCTACTCCGGCATAATAACGCAGATCAGGACTTCTAAACATTGATGCTACCGCAAAATCGTAAATGGCATCCACGCCCACGTTCCCACCAAATGACACCGTAGCATGAATCCTCTTATTCTTTATTGGAATGGTCGCATCCAAAGCGATATTGTTCCCATACATATCACCAAATCTCACCCCTATCTCCTGCGCACTCATATGGTACGCGAAAAACATAAGACAAACCAGAACTATTTTTTGCATAGGAACAATATAAAAATTAGGCTGCTAATTTAAGGAAATACAACCTGACCTGGAATAATTCCTGTAGTAATAGTTTCTATTAATGTACCAGCGCTCAAACTGAAAATTTTAAGACTCCCTTCACTGGCATAATCGCCTGCGTCGGTCGCATATAATTCCCCGTCACGCACAGTCATTGAATAATAGAAACCATCCAGTCCTGCTAGGCCTTCGGAAGGCAAACTATCATCTGAATCATTCATTTGAAAAATATTACCATTTAGCGAGTAGTATAAATTTTCTACATCCGAATTTAAAAGAGAAGGATGTTCAGTACTTCCAAATTCTATCGATGAAACCGTATTATTTCCAGGAATTATTTTAAAGAGAAAACCAGGTGTTTCATTGCCTGTCCAGGCAGGATTTCCTCCACATAAAACCCAAAGGCTCCCGTTACCATCTGCGACTATTGAATTTGGAACATCACCAACAACAAGATTTGTCACCACACTATCATTATTTGTATCGATCACAACAACTTTATTATTACTGCCAAACCCTCCCTGTAAACACACATATAAATTATCTGTATCAATGATCATTTTTTCAGGACCTTCTCCAACAGAAATAGTTCCAAGAATTTCGTTTGTTTCCAAACTTATGACGGTAATAAAATCATCATCTGCATTAAGAGGGTCTCCCCAATTTGAAACATATCCTTTCCCGTTATTCGCCACTAAAAAACGAGGATTAACAATACTATTCCCTTCGATTTCTGCTTCCTTCTCCATGGTATATTTATTGACAACCACAATTTTATTGGAATTATTCACCACAATATAACCCCTGTCATTAACTATCGTCATGGAATTAACAATATTTCCAAGATCTTCGCCATTGACAGAGTTATATACATTTTGACTTACTTGACCGTCCTCACCGACAAAAGTAATGGTGCCACTTCCATTTTGAAACGGACCTTCATTTGTTATAAAATACCCGTTTTCATAGTCTCCAAGGGGTTCATCAGGCTTGTCATTATCATCCGAACAGGCATGTAAAAAAATTGCGAATAAAGCAATTACATAGATTAATTTTGAGTTTTTCATTTTGGAATTATAGTTTAAAATTAATTTGAAATACATAGTTTCTACCAGGCATTGGGCGATATGCCACCGACTGATAATTTTTATCAAAGAGATTATTTACTTTAAAATGAAGACCAATTACATCCTTACATAAACTTCTCCCGATCGAAATATCTGACAACAAATAGTCGTCAAGGCTTTCACTGTTGCTGGTGGTAATAAATACTTTTCCAACATATTGAAGGTTGTAATTGAAGTTCCATTTTTCCCAGGAATAATCAAGGATCCCTCCTGCTCTATGCTCTGGCACATAAATGAGATTTTGTTCGGTCTCATCATCAATAGCTAACGTATAATCATAGCTCGCTTTAAAGCCTAATAAATGATTTCCTATCGTATGATTGTAGGATACCATAAATTCTAGACCATGATTTGAAGCTGATGTAATATTAACCGGGCTCCAAAAATCTTGTGTTATAGGTCGCCATTGTATCAAATCTTCACTTTTGATTACGTACCAACCTCCACTTACTTGGAAATTTGTTAGTTGAAAATCTAAGCCAATTTCTCCTGAGGAACTGAATTCTGGTTTCAACTCAGGATTCCCTCCTGGTTCCCAATACAGATCATTAAAAGTGGGTAATCTGTAATTTGTGGAATATGCGCCTCTAAGGGATAAAGACTTCGTGAATAAGTATCTCGCATCTAACGAATATATCAGCGGTATATCATAGGCTGAAGAGGCCCCTGCTCTGATACTGACATTGTACATGAATTTTTTCCAAGGCTGATGGTGCATCAAAACATATCCGGTAAAATCATCTTGAGAAACATCATTAATATTGCTGCCATCACCCTTTGCATTCTCAAACTCCAATCCTGCTCTAAAGAACAGATCATTTTTTAAAAAATAAGTAAAGTCATATTTCCCAATCAATCGCTCGCTTGATCCGATCGATTCATTGCCAGGTACATTTTTATCAAACAGGTATCGAAAGTCTTCCTGTAAAAAGGCAACTTTTACAGATGAGGTATATCTGGACCCCAAATAAGTCCAATCTAGCAAGAAACGCCTGTCACTGTTCTCCAGCTTCGCTTTGCTTTCTGTGCTTAAGGTTCTCGATAGTTCCCTGTTATTATCAAAAATACTCGTATTGAAACGAAGAGAGTGTGATTCGTTTATTTTATATCCTAAGGTGGCGTTTATGTTATAATTCACAAAAGCCCCATTATCATTTTTCAAGTCTGAATTTTGATAAGGGTAATCATTTTCTGAAGTCTGTGCACCTCCTGAAATTTTAGCATAGAAGCTGTCAGATCCCCAAATACCGGTCAATTGGGTAAAATAAGTATCATAACTTGCCAATCCCAGCAGAGCCTGAGCTTGCCTGATCGTATTAAAATGAACCTCATCTTTCAGATTGATGGCGCCCCCAATAGAACCATTTCCAAATAAAACACTTCCTCCGCCTTTGCGAACTTCCAATTGATCAAAACTATTGGCTTGCAAGGTATTGAAATCCGTCTGTCCGTTCAGGGCTGAATTGATGCCAATACCATTCCAGTAAACACCTGTTTGTGAGGCACTGGTCCCCCGCAGGGATATGGAAGAAACCATTCCTGAACCATTTTGTTTAAAGTAAAAATTGGCTTGTTTCTGCAGCAGGTCTCCCAAACTTTCATAGCTGTTTCTAAGAATGGAATCAGGAATCACCTTTACCTCAAAACCACTATTCATCACCGGTGAAAAATTACCGCGTAAGATGATCTCGTCAAGTTTATTGATGCTATCGCTTTGAGCGTAAACCGACCCAAAAGCAAAAATGAATAATAGAAGTATTCCTCTCATACAATTCGTTTTTCTTCCGAAAACATTGTTGTTTAAAATCTGGCAGGTTTCCTGGCTTGCGTCTTGTTGTTGGCCTTCCCTTCTATCTAGAAAGTGACCTAATTTGTAACAACAATCGCTGTGAATACAGCTAAGCTTACAGTTGCGGAGACAGCTCTCGTTTTACACGAGATTCCCTTTTTTTATCCCGCCGTGGCGGGACCAAATCTGAGGCAAATGTAGTGGCTTTATGACTAGCAAAAAAATATTACAAGGCCTATTATTAGAAATTATTGTAAACTTGCCCCTGCAAATGAACGCTTCAAAATATTCGGAAAGAAACCTATGAAAAACATCATAACATCCATACGCTATCCCCTACTTTTTGGATTATTCTTTATTGTTATTTCCTGCACTGAATCGAAAAAAGAAACTAAAATAAGTGAAGATAATAATAAATCAAAAACTTCAATTAAGTACGCTAAAGGATTTGATATTCAAATCAATAAAGGTTATACAAAATTAATTATTAAATCTCCCTACCCAGATGCAAAACAATATCAGGAGTTTATATTGGTTTCGGATAAAAAAATGGATTTTGACGGTGATTCTAAAATTTATGTGCCTGTAAAAAAACTGGTCGCTACCTCTACTACACACATCCCAATGATTGAAATTTTGGAGGAGGCCAATAGCTTGATCGGATTTCCTACAACCGACTATATCTCTTCGCAAAAAACGCTGGAACGCGTTAAAAAAGGCATGGTTAAGGATCTGGGAAATGAGCAGGATTTCAATACAGAAGTACTCATCAGTTTACAACCCGAGGTAATGATCGCATTCTCCATGGGTAAATCAAACAAATTATATCAAAATATAGAAAAAAATGGCATTCCTGTTATTTTTAATGGCGACTGGCTGGAAGACAGCCCACTTGGAAGAGCAGAATGGATCAAATTCTTTGGTGCACTATACAATAAAAATGAAGAAGCCGACAGTATATTTCGGTCCATAGAATTCGAATACTTACAAGCTCAAAAAATAGCACTTCAGGCCAAAAAAAAACCAACCATCATGTCTGGCGTATTGTATAAAGACAAATGGAACCTGCCCGCAGGTGAAAGTTTTACAGCCCAACTCTATAAAGATGCCAACACCGACTACATTTGGAAGACTACAAAAGGTCAGGGTAGTTTGATACTGAGTTTCGAAACTGTTTTCGAAAAAGCTGAAAAAGCTGAATACTGGATAGGATCAGGCTATTACACGACTTTAGAAGAGCTAGAGGCTGGCAATGCACATTATCAAGAATTTGAAACTTTTAAAACAAATCAGGTCTATTCATTTTCTAAAAGAAGAAGTGAGAACGGAGGTGTCGAATACTTCGAATTTGGTCCGATGCAACCACATATTGTTCTAAAAGATTTGATCAAGGTGACACATCCGGAGCTTTTACCAGGATACGAACCCTACTTTCTTCAAAAACTGGATTAATTATTTTTGGTTGCATTAAAAATTCTAACTTTATACAAAATCAAATAACCGGACTTGAATCCCAAAAATTCATACAAACTAAACACCCTTCTTTTTATCCTGCTTCTGCTGGTACTTTTTATAGTAAATATCAGTCTGGGCTCAGTAGATATACCATTGAAGTCCGTTTTTAATAGTTTGATAGGTGATGGAGATGGTAAGGAAACCTGGAATTACATTATCGTCAATTACCGCTTACCTAAGGCTATCACCGCTATTTTGGTGGGTTCAGGTTTGGCCATTAGCGGCCTGTTAATGCAAACCTTGTTTCGAAACCCTTTGGCCGGGCCCTATGTACTTGGAATAAGTTCAGGGGCGAGTTTAGGGGTAGCCTTACTTATCCTAGGCTCCTCTATCATTGGCGGAAGTTTCAATCTTTTGGCACAATCACAACTCCTTATCACGATTGCAGCAAGCACCGGGTCTTTTTTGGTTTTATTTGCAGTTATGCTCGTGTCAAAACAAGTCAAAAATACCATGAGTATTCTTATCATCGGCCTGATGTTTAGTAGCCTTACTTCTGCTGTTATCAGTGTTCTTGCCTATTTTAGTAGCGCTGAAAATCTTCAACAATATATGTTCTGGGGATTTGGAAGTCTGGGGAATTTAACCTGGGCAGAAGTATTGATCTTTGCCTGTATTTATTTCCTGGCAGGCCTTTTGATTCTGCCTGTTATCAAATCATTAAATAGTTTGCTTCTTGGCGAAAATTACGCAAAAAGCATCGGCATCAATATTAAAAGAACAAAAAACCTTGTGCTTATTGCCACAAGTTTACTAACAGGTGTTATCACGGCTTTTGCCGGGCCAATAGCCTTTATAGGACTTGCAGCGCCTCATATGACCAAATTAATACTCAATACTTCTGAGCACAGAATTATTATCCCGGCAGCAGCGCTTCTGGGTGCCAATATCATGTTGATCAGTGATACAGTCGCGCAAATGCCAAACAGTGAATACACTTTGCCGATAAATGCCATCACCACCATGTTTGGTGCTCCCATTGTGATTTGGTTATTACTCAGAAAAAAGAAAATGGTACTCTAATCGGCTATGACAAAAAAAGAAACACATAAAGTACTGACTACCAAAAACCTTAGTATTGGGTATAGCTCAAAAAAAGGGAACAAGGAAATTGCAAAAAACATCAATATTGAATTGCAAAAAGGGGAATTAGTATGTTTGGTTGGCAGAAATGGAATAGGAAAATCAACCTTGTTGCGCACACTAAGTAAAATGCAACCAAGATTAGAAGGTGAAATCCTTCTTGAAAATAAAAATATAGATGCGTATTCTCGAATTGACCTTGCTAAAATAATCAGCCTCGTTCTTACTGAAAGAATTCCGTCAAGTAACTTAACTGTGCATGAACTTATTGCCTTAGGCAGACAGCCCTATACGAACTGGATAGGTAAACTTCTTCAGGAAGACCTTGACCATATCAATGAGGCGATTAACCAATCTCATTTGACTGAATTAATCAATGACAGATGTGACAAACTGAGTGATGGTCAATTGCAAAGAGCAATGATTTGCAGGGCTTTAGCCCAAAACACCCACCTGATCATTCTTGATGAACCAACGGCACATCTGGATGTTCAACACAAAATAGAAACCTTCAGGCTACTTAAGAAAATTGCTCATGAATTAAACCGTGCCATCCTGATCTCTACACATGAGATTCAACTCGCCACTCAAATTGCCGATACCCTATGGCTGATGACAGATGAAAATATTATCAGCGGAAAGCCGTCTGAACTGATTGAATCTGACCAGATAAATTTGCTTTTTGACAGCAACTCTATTTACTTCGATAAAGAAAGTAACCAGTTTATCATGCAATAGGAAAAATATATTTCTATTTTTGCCGAATAATTATACGTGATGCAAAAATTACTACTATGCTTATTGGCTATGATACTTATTTCCTGTGGATCAGTCAATCCAGACGGAACCGTAAAGGAGTCAGTCAAGGAAAAATATGCCAATGAGATCCAGGCAGATGATTTGAAGGAGCATCTCTTCTTGCTTTCATCCGACATCCTTGAAGGGAGAAAAACAGGCGAAAAAAGACAAAAAATGGCTGTAAACTATTTTACTGCCTATTACCAACATCTTAAATTAATGGCCCCAGAATTACACCCTGGGTATACACAAAACATTCCTCAGGAATATTTTGAAGGAAGGTCTGACGGGCCTTCTCAAAATATTCTTGCTTATATCGAGGGAAGTGAGTTTCCCAATGAAGTTATCGTGATCTCTGCCCATTATGACCACTTAGGGATGAAAGGTGAAGAGGTATATAATGGCGCCGATGACAATGCCTCCGGTAGTTCAGCAGTAATGGAGTTGGCCCAATCATTTCAGATGGCAAAAAAACAAGGAAATGGTCCTAAACGATCCATCCTTTTTCTACACCTTACAGGAGAAGAAATTGGCCTTTTTGGATCAAAGTTCTATATAGAACATCCCGTTTTCTCACTTGATAGCACTGTAGTTGACCTCAACATTGATATGGTGGGGAGAGTTGATAAAAAACATACCGGCAACAAAGATTACATCTACCTTATCGGCTCCGACCGTTTAAGTCAGGACTTGCATAATATATCGCAGGAAACAAATAAAACCTACACCCAATTAAAATTGGATTACACCTATAATAACGAGAAAGATCCCAACAATTATTATCAAAGGTCAGACCACTATAATTTTGCAAAGAACAATATTCCTGTGATTTTCTATTTTAACGGAACTCATGAAGATTACCACAGGACTACTGACACGGCGGATAAAATTGACTTTGAATTGCTGGCGCTAAGAACCCGATTGGTATTTTATACTGCATGGGAAATTGCCAATAGAGATGAGAGGCTGGCTCTAGATGCCAAATAAAACAGAATAAGTCGTATGAATTTTGCCATTATAGATGTAGAAACTACCGGAGGTAAATTTAATGAAGAGGGCATTACCGAAATCGCTATTCATAAATTTGACGGGGTAGATATCGTTGACTCCTTTATTAGCCTGATCAATCCTGAAAGAGAGATCCAACCTTTCGTGGTTAATCTTACCGGGATAAATGCAAAAATGTTAAAGAACGCACCTAAATTTCACGAAGTTGCAAAAAGAATCGTAGAGATTATGGATGGTTGTGTTATGGTAGCACATAATAGCAGCTTTGACTATAGGGTGGTAAGAAATGAATTTTCCAGATTGGGATATGTATTTGAAGCCCCAACCCTATGCACGGTAGAACTGAGTAAAATACTACTTCCTGAGCTAGAATCTTATAGTCTTGGTAAATTGTGCAGGTCCGTTGGGATTCCAATGAGTGACAGACACAGAGCAAATGGTGACGCCTTGGCAACTATAAAGTTATTTGAACTTTTGCTTCAAAAAGACAAGGATAAAATAATCGTTAAAAAAACGATCAAAGAGGGCAACCAGCGTGATTTATCAGGCAAACTACTGAAGATACTGGACACTTTACCCCTTCAGTCCGGCTTGTTCTATTTCCACAGGTTCAATGGTGACATCATCTACATCGGTAAAGGTAAAAACATACAAAAAGTTGTCAATCAGGTTTTTTTAAGAAGTTCCAGACGAACAAGATCTTTATTAAAAGAAATGGATTCGGTGACCTTCGAACTTACCGGAAGTGAATTGGTGGCTAGAATCAAATTTGAGGAAGTCATTTCAATTCATAAACCAAAACATAACAGAAATAAAAAGTGGCGCATCGAAGCTGTCACTTTTAATCATGAAAACATGATTCTTGTTGACAAAGGTCGGGTCACGGGAGAAAAATCGGTCATATTAATTGAAAACAACCAATATATGGGCTATGCCTATGCCGAACTAAGGCATCAGATCAATAACCTGGACATACTAAAAAGCTTGATCAATAACACCGAAAATTACCCTTTACAGAACATGATCATTAAAAAATACCTATCTGGAAATAAGGTGCAGGAAATTATTAGGTTTTAAGTAAGCTATTGAAAATAATAGTATTTCTTCTAATATTGCTCCTTAGCCGTTAAAGTCAAGGTCAAAAATATTCTCATAAACCCGAAAAATACACCCTCCTCAAGGAAATGTTTAAGGAAATCATTAAAACTAATAATAGTTTAATATCTTTAGAAAAAACTTCAGGTTCTTGAAAAATGACCCGCAAATAAATTCTTGGAAAGAAAAATGGCATGAAATAATTTACGAAGCTGATTCCCGTTGGGGAAAGATCTTCGATATTGTTTTAATTGTCGCGATTTTATTCAGTATCATCTTAGTGATGTTGGAAAGTGTTAAGGAACTGGATTCCAAATACCATAATTTCTTTAACATATCCGAGTGGGTGATCACCATTCTATTTAGTGTAGAATATGCACTCAGAATCATAACCGTCAAAAAGCCGAAGAAATATATCTTTAGCTTTTACGGTATTATTGACTTGCTATCGACCATTCCTAAATATCTTTCCATGTTTATAGGAGGAGCTCATGCCTTGGTAGCCCTACGAGCCTTGCGATTACTTAGAATATTCAGGATATTGAAATTGGTCAGGTTCGTGGGAGCCACCAATATGCTTGGAAAAGCCTTAAAGGCAAGCAGGTTTAAAATTCTTGTTTTTATTTCGGCTGTAATGATCATTTGTGTGATCATAGGCACGGTTATGTATTTGATTGAAGGAGATCCTAGTGGTTTTACAAGCATTCCAAGAAGCATCTATTGGGCTATTGTCACCTTAACCACTGTCGGTTATGGGGATATTGCGCCTCAAACTGCTTTAGGGCAATTTCTAGCGAGCTTGGTGATGATATTAGGTTACGGTATTATCGCCATACCTACTGGTATAGTAGGAGTCGAAATGGCAAAGGACAAAGGCCCGGAAATTAATCTTAACACAAATTCCTGCCAAAATTGTTCTGCTGACAAGCACAAGGATTCCGCAAAGTTTTGTTATAAGTGTGGAGAGAAATTATAATAATTTATCGCTTGTAAATTTTCTTTATCTGATCGCTTTGGTCAGCATGAATAATTTGCATCAACAAAACATCTCCGCGCTTTGATGTGGGTTCAAAGACATCAAAAGAAAGATTGTCAGGATGTGCCTCTATGACAGTATTGCCATTGGTGTCATAGATACGAACAGTTGCTACTTTTTTTGAGGCTTTAACCCTAAAAGTATCACCCTCGTTGTACACAAGAAATTGATCTTCCTTGATGGCCGATTCGTTTGAAAGCTCAACTTCTTTTATAAACGTTAGGCTAAACCTGTTTTGGAAAGATCCTTCTGTCAATTGTTCAAATGAATAATTGGATTTTGTTAGATCATGTTTAATATTTAAGGTATGGTCATTTAAAATCACCTCTGCACCCCTTAATTTACCCTCCACTGCCGAAACTGAAATGGTATATGTTCTGTTGGCTACCTGCGTGTCAAAGCCAAGTGGTACTTCTGCTCTCGATTCGAATAAACCCAAGCCTTGTATGGCTAATTTTTTTTGATCCAGAAGCGTATAAAAACTAATTTTATTAGCACCTTGGTTCGTAAAGGAATCATACCCACGGTCAAATTCAGATGTAGCTCCTTCGACAAAACCAATTAATAATTGATTAAAACCTCCTTCATCAGTTGTTAGATCCACCCAGATCCTAGCATTGTCGTTCTCTTTGCTGTTTTTCTTAACAACCCTGCTTTTAAAGAATTGGTCATTACCATCTATGAGCCGCATCGAATTGTTAAATTCAACTTCAATATCAATATCAGAATTAATGTCAACCGGATCCGTTCTTACCATGAAGCCTTGGCCTGATCCAATATTATTTTTCGGACTGTCACCAGCTCCAGTTCCTCCTGTTTTATTATAAATTATGTAATCACTTGGCGAATAATCAGGTGATTCGTCTGTAATCGCTGTTGCATGGGTCCAAAGGTAAATTGTGGGGTCAATAAACTGTATGTTTTTGTCTAAAAACAAATCAATATTAATAGCTGAAGGATACGGATTTCCAATCAGGTTCCAATCATTCTCTTGATCGTCATCATCATTATAATGAACTTGCTCACGAATAACTCCATTATTAGGTTGTCCCTCAAATTCAACAGTATGCCTATTCACATTATCGGTACTAGCTTCAGACGCATATCCTCTTCCTGGTTTCATTTCGCCATTTGCAGCTACCCAAACATCCCAAAATGTTCCATCATCATTATCACGATCCGATATTGTAGTTTTAGACTGATCAAAATAATAAACCCTACCAGAACGAACACCAGTAAACACATCCTCAACTTTAGCACTCTTAACAGGCGAACTCCAATACGTAAAATCAAATTGATTGTTCAATGTCGTAGATTTCTCAAACTTCGTTATACTACCGGTGATGGTAGCATCATCATCATCCATATAAAGAGACATTTTATCACCTAATTTAAAAGTACCAAACACATTTAAATCTCTGTATACAATAACTGAACTTGCGCTTCCATTTGATATCGCTTTCCTAAAATTTAATTCGTCATTAACGATTAAATCACATGCTCGAATTTCACCATAGTCATTTGTATATTTCCCGTCAATAATCACAGTTCTGGTTCTATCAGGAAGTCGTCCATCAGTCCATGAAGTACCATCCCAATTGATACT
>CAJQNF010000049.1 GCA_905479625.1 uncultured Flavobacteriaceae bacterium
TCTTATAACATGCCAAATTGATTCCTTTAGTGTTTTTTTGAGTTCTACGCGAAAGATCCCGTCCAAGGCTTCTTGGATTGCAACAAAAACTGTCGAAGACGTAAACAACAAAACACCAATTCCAAACATTGTTTTAATTAAACTAGGTGATTCCAAATCCATACCTTCAATTGTTTGCTGTATTTGATCTGAACCTGTTTTACCTACCAATCCTCCTATTTCATCAAAAACAGCTTCACGAACAGCAAATTCTTCTGACATTAAACCAGCTGCCCAAAAAACCACAATTAACATTGGTGGTAGAGAAAATACAGTAAAATAAGAAAGTGCAGCAGACTGTGTTAGTATATTATCACTTGCAAATTGACTGATAGATTCTTTGAAAATTTTCCAATAAAATGAAAAGAGATTGTTTTTGTTGATTTTCATATCAGCCATTTGTATTTTTCATTCTGTATTAAGCATTCTGAAAATTTTAAAAAATGAATCCTATATTTACATTCATTCCGGAACATACTCGTCTAAAGGTATCGCTTTGGAGATAAAGTTTGGGTTTCATGCGATCCATTTTAGATTACAAAATCAGGTCAGCTAAGTAACTGACCTTTACTGATTTATCTTCTTGAGAAAAAGAAGTATTATTCTCCCCTGGAGACCGTTGTAAAGGTGATTTTAATATCTGTCATTCCAATTACCGGGTCATACATTTTCTCCGAATTTATGGCAGTGATATCATTATACCAAACCATTACACTCGTATTCCCTTGTTTGATCACCAAACTTTCCTCTCTAAGTTCTATAGGATTTTTATCATATTCAATTGTTGCATAAAATTCTTTATCCGGAAACATTGAACGAAGGTAATCGCCATAAATAAATACCGTGACTTTATACTTAGACTCGGTATCAATTTTTTCAGTTATTGTTTCAAAATCTGTTTTGGTCCATTGAGCATACATGAAGTTGCCCACTAGTAAAGCGATAATTAAAATAGTTTTTTTCATGATTGTAGGTTTTTAAAAATTATAGTTTATTTAAAATTTGATTTGTATTCATATATTTTTTTATTCAAAAAATTTCTGGAACGCTTCATTCTATCTTCACTTTATGGCCAAAAATGGGTATTTCCAATCCCACCATAAATCTCCATCTATTGAAAGTTACTCTTGCAGGATCATCATTCTCAGGAATTTCAAGCTCTGGGTCCGGAAAATCAATGGGGCGTTCAAATTCAGTTGACGCCGTAGAATAAGTTGCACCCAGCACCAGTTCGGCCCAACTCATTTTTAGTTGAATACCGAAGCCTAAATGATAATAATCAGCATCAAAATTCGTGTCTCTGTTCTTCTTGGCGATCAGATCAAAGATATTTGCATTTGAAACCAAGGGCGAAAAGTCAGTACCTGCACTGGCATAAAAACTAACTTTTTCACTCGCATAAATTTCAGCACCCAGACCAAAATTGATCACTGACCTTAGTTCTTCCTTGAAAGCAAATGAAACCTCATTCCCTGATTCATCTATAACAGGAATAACCAAACGATCATATTCTTTTACTTTACCGTGCCAGTCAACCTTTAAATGAATTTTACTTTTCCCAATGGGCAATCCGGCGCCTAAGGCAATGCCTAAGGGTTCTTTTCTGTTAGACTCTATGTCGTTCCAGTCAGCATAGCGAAAAATATCCTCCCCTCCTCCTATTCCTGAAAGTATTTCTTTAAAATCTACCTCTCCTTGACTATATACCTCCACATAAGGCAGGTCAATGTTTAATCCAAGGTCAAATTTAGAGAGCCGCCAGGCCAGACCAATTTTCCAAAAAATGCCATAAGAGTTTTGATCGAAATTTATTTCATTATTATAAACGGCCACATCTGTTTCTGTATCTAGTCTTGAGTAATTGAGGTTATAATCCCCACTAAAATTATACACTGACACAAAAGTTGATACCCCGATACTAAAATTATCCTTAAGCTTAGTCGCCCAACTAAGACCGAACCATTCGTCTTTCTCACTATCACCAATCTTTAAATCGGCTACAAACCTTTCAACATTTTCAAACTCCTCCAGAATTTCTGAGTCTATTTCTCTTCTCAAACCCACATCTTTTGAAGATTTCTTACGTGTTAAAACAGTATAGGCGAATTTATGCTTGTCAGAACCCCCTATCTTAAAGGTTCCGGCCACCAAATTGGGTATCCCATCAAATGTTGAATTACTGAGTTTATTACTTCTGCCAAATACATTCTCAATCTTTATGCTCCCCATCTGATAAGCCTTGGCATTGATGGTGAAATTAGGCTCATCAATAAGGGCAAGCCTTGACGGATTGTAATACGTTAATCCAAGATCATCAACGCTTCCTGTAACGTTACCAGTCAACAACATTGATCTGTTTCCAAAATTTTCCTGATTGTAATAACCTTGTGCCAACAATAGTTTTGGAAATAAACAACAAAGTATGATCAGTACAATTCTAAATATCGTGAACTCATTAAAAGAACTAAGAAGATACATTTTTAACAATGGCATTTTTAATATTTTAATTCTGAATACTTATAATTAATTTTTAATCAACTTTTGATTGTACGTCACATCGATAACAGGA
>CAJQNF010000050.1 GCA_905479625.1 uncultured Flavobacteriaceae bacterium
AATGGGTGCTGACTTCAGATGAAAGTGCCTCTGTTAAGACGGCTACTGATGCCTACAATGCTTCAATCGACGCTGTAGTGGCTCAAAAAGGGCTTGGATTCGTTGATGCGCAAAGTCTTTTAGAACAATTATCAGATGGAGGTGTTGCCAGTGACGGATTCGTATTGACTGGCGATTATGTAACCGGTGGTGCATTCTCTCTTGATGGTATTCATTTGAATGCCAGAGGTTATGCTTTCCTGGCTAATGAATTTCTCAAGTCTATTGATGAAACTTATGGTTCAAATTTTGAAGATGCAGGCGCTTTGGTTGATATAGGTGAATATCCTCCTTTGTATGGCCCGATTCTTCCTTAAGGGTATTTTTTAACCTTTGAAGTGAACATTTAAAAAATAATAAATATCCGTCTTTTGGCGGATATTTTTAGATATGACAATTATTTTTCAAAAAATCGGGATTCAGTTGAATATGGCGTTTTTGATTTTTGTTTGTTCTTGTGGAACAATAGAAGAAGATCAGAAATTGCAGAGCAGACTTGTGAAGAAAGGAGAACAACTAGAGCTTTGTGCGACTTGCCCTCCCGGATTTTTATTGAATGAAAATAATAAGTGCATTGCGAAAAATCTATACCAGCAATATGAATCGCTTCAGGACATTGGTGTAGGAGGTTTAAAAACAGCCTTACCTGAAATCAGAGATGGTTTTAGCCCTCAACAAATTGACCTAGGACGTTATTTGTTTTTTGATCCTGTTCTTTCTGTTGACGGCAGTATCTCCTGTGCAAGCTGCCACGATCCTAATAAAGGCTTTAGTGATGGAAGAGCCCAGGCGGTAGGAATTCATGATTCTTTGTTAGTTAGATCATCTCCCAGTCTATGGAATGTAGCTTATCTCAAGAGATTTTTCTGGGATGCCAGAGCCTTGAGTCTGGAAGAACAGATGCAAGGCCCACTTTTTGCGAAAAATGAAATGGCAAATACTCCGGAGAACCTTTTAAGTACTTTAAATGATATTCCTGCCTATAGAAGATTATTTGCGGATGCTTTTCCTAAGCGAAGCGAAAATGACAGTATACAACTGCATGAGATTTACACCTCGATTACTGGATTTGAAACTTCCCTGATCTCACTGAATTCCAGATATGATCGATATGCCCATGGTTTTCCGGGGGCTTTGAATGAACATGAGATTGAGGGACTCAATATTTTCAGGTCCTTTGTAGCGCGCTGTGCGGAATGCCATACGCCCCCGTTATTTTCAAATCAACAGATTGCGGTAATCGGCACTCCCGAACCGGAAGGCAATCGGTTTGATGCCGGAGCCGAGATCACATTTAAAGATTCCACGAGGCGCGGTGGTTTTAAGGTGCCAAGTTTGAGAAATATCGAAAAAACAGCGCCTTATATGCACTCAGGGAGATTTGAGACCTTGCGAGAAACAGTAGAATTTTACACAAAAGGTCGAGGTCATGCAGTACCTAAAGGAGAAAAACTATACCTTCATTGGCATATATGGGAGCCGCAACTTACTGATCAGGAGTTGGATCGATTGGTAGATTTTCTAAAAACATTAACAGACGAATCCTTTGTGCCGGAGATCCCAGTAAGATTGCCCTCAGAGTTAAAAGAAAAAGAGGGATTTAGTTCTTAAATATAAAAAGATAAAAGCATGTTGAAAAAAATATTATTTCCGTTGATCTTGTTAATTGTGGGAGTTTTAATAGGAACTTTTTTCTTTGATGAATCGGAAAGTACGGTGATGCCAAGTCCAAATAATTTGTATAGAAGTTCCGGTGACAGTGTGTCTTCATTGAAGAAAGAGAAAGTGTTCTCAGGCGCCATTCTTGAAGTAAAAAATGGAGATTTGATCATGGATGCTGTAAGAAAATCAGCACCTGGTGATCTGATCAGGGTTTATCCGGGAGTGTATAAAGAAACCGTTTATATTGATAAGGATGATATCAGTTTTCAAGGTGTAATCAAGGAAGGTGAATGGCCTGTATTAGATGGATCAAAAGAATTGAATGACGCATTTCTTTATTCCGGTAACGGGATACAAATTGAAAACTTTAAGATTATCAACTATAAAGGAAATGGGATCATGGGCCAGGCCGGGAACAATTTTATATTGAGAAATAACTGGATCATTGATGCAGGTGTTTATGGTATTTTTCCGCAGTTTGGTAAGAATGGACTTATTGAACATAATATTTTAAGCGGAATCGAAGATGCTGCCATTTATGTGGGAATGTGCGACCATATAGATGTGTTACATAATGAGGTGTATGGAAATGTGGCCGGCATAGAGATTGAAAATTCAAGACATTGTCTGGTAGAGAATAATCTGGCTTATGACAATACCGGTGGTATACTGGCCTTTGTCACACCTGGGCTCCCGATTAAAACAACTTTTGATGTGATCATCAGGAACAACTTTATTAGCAAAAATAACCATGAAAATTTCGGTGCTCCGGGGTCGATAGTTGCTGGTATTCCTCCAGGAACAGGAATCCTGGTGATGGCAGCTGATGATGTAATTATAGAGAATAATATCATTTCCGGGAATGATAATGCAGGAATTATTATTACTGATTTCGCTAATGGCGGAGCTGCAGCTTCCAATGATCCTGATTCAGAACCAAATCCGGACAGGGTGATGATTCTTGATAATTTTATGATTGATAATGGCAACAATCCGGTAGGAGAATTAAAAGCATTGATGATGACCCAATTATCAACAACCGGACCTGATATTCTGGCTATCGGCGGCGGTGAAGGCAGCAGTATCAGAGACAAGGAACGATACAGAACATGGGGGTTGGGCAGTTTTGGCTCTCCCCATATAAGTAGCACTTCTGATACGAAGACCTTTCTTTTGGATCAGCCGGCTGAGGCAAGGCCTATAAGCAAAAAAGACCTTGGTGAAATGACTTATTTTGGTATATGTTCAGGCTGCCATGCTTTTGATATCAGGCTGATAGGAGTGCCAACCAATCTGATTCAAATGATCTATAAAGATAACCCTCAAGGCATTGTTGACTACATCAATAATCCCAAAAATCTACGCGAGGATTATCCTGAAATGCCCCCTCAGGATTACCTTTCAGAAGAGGCTAAGATAGCTGTGGCTGAGTATATTCTGTCTTTAAAAAAATAATTAAAAAAAAGTTTAATTTTTGTATTAAAAACATATCTTTGCACCGCAAAAGAAGAATGTATTTAAATTGCTTCTGAGTAAGGTCAGGAGCTCATAAAGATTAATAAATATTTTATAAGAATGGCAAAGATCACAGGTAAAGTTTCTCAAATTTTAGGAGCGGTAGTTGATGTTGAATTTTCATCCGAGAATCAACTTCCAAGGATTTATGATTCATTGGAAATTACCAGAGGAGATGGCTCTATATTGATTCTTGAAGTAGAACAGCATGTAGGTGAAGATGTAGTTAGATGTATCGCGATGGATTCTACCGATGGATTAAGCAGAGGTGTAGAAGTTATTTCAACTGGAAATCCTATTAAGGTTCCTGTAGGGGAAGAAATTTACGGAAGACTGTTTAATGTGAATGGAGATCCAATTGACGGATTGAAGGCACTTCCAAAAGACGGAAAAAATGGATTACCTATTCACAGATCAGCGCCAAGATTTGAAGATCTTTCAACTTCTACAGAGGTGTTATTTACCGGTATCAAAGTAATTGATCTCATTGAGCCTTATTCAAAAGGTGGTAAGATTGGTTTATTTGGTGGAGCCGGAGTAGGAAAAACCGTACTTATCCAGGAGTTGATCAACAATATAGCAAAGAGTCATGGTGGTTTGTCAGTATTTGCAGGAGTAGGTGAAAGAACTCGTGAAGGAAATGACTTATTGAGAGAGATGCTTGAATCAGGCATTATCAAATATGGAGAAGCGTTTGAAAAATCAATGGAAGAAGGAGGATGGGATCTTGATAAGGTTGATATGGCCGGATTAAAAGATTCTAAACTTACTTTCGTATTTGGTCAGATGAATGAGCCTCCAGGAGCCCGTGCTCGTGTTGCACTTTCAGGATTAGCTATTGCAGAATACTTTAGAGATGGAGCCGGAGACGGACAAGGAAAGGATATTTTATTCTTTATTGACAATATCTTTAGATTTACACAAGCTGGATCTGAGGTGTCAGCTCTTTTAGGACGTATGCCATCAGCCGTAGGTTACCAACCAACTTTGGCCACAGAAATGGGTTCCATGCAAGAGAGAATTACATCTACTAAAAATGGTTCGATCACATCTGTTCAGGCGGTTTATGTACCTGCGGATGATTTAACTGACCCTGCGCCAGCAACAACTTTTGCTCACTTAGATGCGACTACAGTATTGTCTCGTAAGATTTCTGAATTGGGAATTTATCCTGCAGTTGATCCATTGGATTCAACTTCAAGAATTCTTAGTAGAGAGATTTTAGGTGATGAACATTATGATACAGCACAAAGAGTAAAGGAAACTTTGCAGAAATATAAGGAATTACAGGATATCATTGCGATTCTTGGTATGGAGGAATTGAGTGAAGAAGATAAATTGATCGTTCACAGAGCGCGTCGAGTTCAAAGGTTCTTATCTCAGCCATTCCACGTAGCAGAGCAGTTTACAGGTATTCCTGGAACTTTGGTTGACATTAAGGATACCATTAAAGGTTTCAATATGATTATGGACGGTGAATTGGATAAATATCCTGAAGCTGCCTTTAACCTTAGAGGAACTATTGAGGAAGCTGTTGAGGCTGGAGAAAAAATGTTGACTGAAGCATAAAATCATAAACTATGTTTTTAGAAATTGTAACACCTGAAGCAAGTATATTTCAGGGCGAAGTTGATACCGTTACTGTACCTGGTGTTGTGGGTGAGTTTCAGATTCTTAATAATCACGCTCCTATAGTATCATTGCTTCAAGAGGGTAAAGTTAAGATAAACGGAAATTTTACTATAGATGAAGCTTTTGAAAGTCAGTTCTCAAAAGGCGACAATGGTAGTAAGGTGCTAAACATCAATAGCGGTACTATTGAAATGAGTGATAATAAGATTATTATTCTTGTAGACTGATATACTTGATCATAGAAATTATAAAAAAATCCCCATGTAGCACATGGGGATTTTTTTATGAATAAGTTTGCATAAAATCCATTTATAATTAGATAACCTTCATATCAGTTAATCTTTTCGTTGAATTCATACTAGACAGCATAAGAAAGCGGCTGTTTATGAGCAGCTTCTTTTACAAGTTGGGGCATGAATAGTATTTGGAATAGAGACGATCATTAAAATTGTCCGGTCAACCACTTATAGATGTCATTTCCATTAGCAAAGAGAAGTAAGGAAATCAAGATAATAAATCCTGTAACCTGAGCGTATTCTAAGAATTTATCGCTGGGTTTTCTTCCACTAATAATTTCGTACAACGTAAAAACCACATGTCCGCCATCTAAAGCAGGAATAGGCAATAAGTTCATGAAACCTAGCATAATTGAAAGCAGGGCAGTAATACTCCAAAAAGAGCGCCAATCCCACTTAGAAGGAAAGATACTTCCAATTGTAATAAAGCCTCCTAATGAGGTAGCACCTTTTTCTGTAAACACATATTTGAACTGTGCCATATAATCCCTTAAGGTCCAGTAGGCCTTAGAAAACCCGGGAACAACACTTTCGGTAAAGGAATAATCTTTATGACTTAAAATAATAACATCTTCTGTATATCCTTTTGTATACACCCCTAAATTCTGGTCTTTATCAGGAATGATCATAAATGATTCCGTTTCTCTGTCCCTTTCAACGGTCACTTTCATTTCTGTGTTGTCAGGATTGTTGGTCACAAGATTTGTAAACTCATCCCAATAAGCAATCTTTTGATCATTGATAGCAGTCACAATATCGCCTTTTTTTAATCCTGCTTCGAAGGCAGGGCTTCCAGGTACAATACTGTCAAGTATGGCAAAAGTTCTCGGTTTAAACGCATCCATATTACCAGTTGTCCACATTTGTAATCCAATGTCTTCCGGAAGGTCAATGACCTCTGAGTTTCCCTCAGGATGATTTACCTCGATACTGGCTATATCTCTTAAGAAAAGATGCCTGTTGACGTCAAGAACATTGACTGGAACTTCGTCGTTAACCTTTAAAATTTTATCACCATTTTGGAATCCAAGACTCTGAAAAAGGTCTGACACATAAAACCCCTGTTTTACGTTTTCAGGAGCTACATAATCATCTCCCCAGGCAGTGAACATCATGATATAGATGAAGATACCAAGTATAAAATTCACCGTAACTCCTCCAAGCATAATGATCAGGCGCTGCCAGGCTGGTTTCGACCTGAATTCCCATGGTTTAGGAGGCAAGGCCATTTGTTCCTTGTCCATGCTCTCATCGATCATTCCCGATATCTTAACGTATCCCCCCAAAGGAATCCATCCTATACCATAAACTGTGTCACCAATTTTCTTTTTAAAAATGGAGAATTTATAATCGAAGAAAAGATAAAATTTCTCAACTCTTGTCTTAAATAACTTGGCTGGGATAAAGTGGCCCAATTCATGTAAAACGATCAGTAGAGATAGACTCAACAGGAACTGGGTAATTTTTATAAAGATTTCCATGGATAAATTTCAAAAATTTAAGGAGCACAAATGTACACTTTATGCGCAATATTAAGAAATTGGGCACTCGAAATAGTTGTTAAAAATATTATTTTTTTAGAATTGTCTTGTGGAGACTGCCTTGATCGGTATCTATGACCACCAAATGGACGCCAAAATCAAGTTTTTGAAGATCAATTTGTTTATCGGGATCTGATTGTTCGACTATTTTTTCCCCTAGAATATTGTAAATACGGATCTTTCTTATATGCAAAGACCCGTTGCTGGTTATAGTCAATTCTTCAGCCACAGGATTTGGAAAAATAGAAATGATATTTTGCAAGCTTTCCTCATCCAAACCGAGAATCGCTCGATTGTTTTTAGAAATCAAATGGCTGTCCGGATCGATTTCCACAGAGGCGACAGTAAAATTCAGTTGTATACTGAATACTTGATTATCCTCTGACACCTCGAGGCGTAATTTTTCTTTTTCACCAAAAGTTCCGGTAACAGTTATGGGTAAAGGCATGTCAAAAAATGAAACTGAAGGGTGAGACTGTTGTTGACTCACCTGGAAATGCATGAGCTGATCAGCGTCATCCTGACTCCATACTACCTCATATTCCGGATATCCTTCACCGTAAAACCAATCCTTAAAGAATTCATCAAGTGATGTATCACTCACTGCTTCCAAATGTCTCTGTAGATCTGGTGTTTTGGCGTAAGCAAATGATAGTTGGGGATCTGCAAGGTAGTTTTGGACACCCTTAAAAAATGCTTCATCTCCAAGCTTATAACGCAGCATATGGACGATCATAGCTCCTTTTCTATAGGTTAATCGACTATTGAAAATTCTGGATACTGAAGTTGTATCAGTCACAAACGTTGAACCAGAAGGTGATGAAATAATATTATTGACAACGGCCTTTCTCCATTGAGAAAATACAGCTTCACCATCAAATTTTTCATAGACCAGGCCGTCAAGATAAGTGGCAAACCCTTCATTTAACCAGATATCTTCCCAGCTACCGCAAGTGATTTTATTTCCAAACCACTGATGAGCCAATTCATGAGCGATCAAGCCACGACTCCATCCTCCCATAAAAGTCATGGTCGTATGTTCCATGCCTCCGCCCCAACCAAATTGTGCATGCCCATATTTTTCATTTGCAAAAGGATACATTTCAAAAAGCTCATTAAACAATTTCATAATTGCCGGGGTAATGGCTGTTTGGCCTTTTGTATAGTTCGAATCCTCAGGATATACATAATTGATGATATCAAATTCCAGCCCTTGTGGGTCGTCTTTATAAACAGTATAATTTGTCACCGCTATGGCTATCAAATAGGCGGGTATCGGATATTGATGGCGCCAATGGGTAAGGGTTTGACCTGCATTAGCTATTTCAGAAACCAATAAGCCGTTCGAAGCTGCCTTGTATTTTTCAGGATGTTTAATAAATATATCGATCGAATCAATTTTATCGATCAGGTCTTGTTTACAGGGCCACCATCCTTTGGCACCGTAGGGTTCTGATAAGGTCCAAAGAACCGGAGTATTTCCCGAACCATGCGTGCTGATCTCAAAAGAACCGAACCCAGAACTAACAGGATTCCCTTGGTAAGTGATGGTCAGGGAGTCAAGCGTACTTATTGTTTGCGTGGAGGTGAGATCAATGATAAGTTCGTCCTCGTTATTTTGGCTAAAAGATAGCTGCTGGCCTCGCTGCTTTACCTCGGAAACCTTCATATTGTCAGCCAGATCAAAAACGATCTTGTCAAGGTCATCAAGTGCAGTGAAATAAGTGGTCACTTCACCTTTGATCTCTGCCTTGGCAGGATCCACTTCCCATAAAAGTCTATGGTAGCCTACATCGTAATTTACTGTATTTGGATTTGCCTTATAGGCAATTTTGTGAGCTGCATTTTTTCTTTCAGAATCGGTTATCTCTTTAATGTATTCTAGGTCAGGTACAGTATGCTGTTGGGCAAGTACGGATAAAGAAAATAATAGTAGTGCATGGCATAAAAAACACTTCATAAAGATTACTTTTGTAATGCTGTTAGCAATTTGTCAAGAAGCCCAAAGATACAAAATATGTATTTATTCGAATTTTTCAAGAAGTCCAGATCAACCTTACTATTTGTTTTTTTCTTTAGTCTCGTATTTGTGCCCATCCTTTATTTTTTAGTGAAGCCAAAAACGGTACTTCCAGTATACAATCCAGTTGATGTAAACCCGAGATTGGTTGATGATGCGGTAAAAAACGTCAGTAGGAATCATCGTATAGGTGATTTTCATCTGATCAACCAAAATGGCGACTCCATTAGTTTTGAAAACTTTGAAGACAAAATTTATATTGCGGATTTCTTTTTTACCAGATGTCAAACCATTTGCCCGATTATGGCGATCAACATGTCGGAACTTCAGGAATATTATAAGAATGATAAAGACATGAAGTTTTTGTCACATTCAGTTACTCCGGTTATTGACAGTGTTTCGGTGCTCAGGGCCTATGCAGATAAAAATAAGGCTATTGATGGTAAATGGGAGATCACGACGGGTAAGAAAACGCATATTTACGAACTGGCCCGAAAATCATATTTTGCGGTATTGGATGAGGGTGATGGGGGAGAGCAGGATTTTATACATACGGAGCAATTTGTTTTGGTAGATAAAAAAAAGCAGATCAGGGGTTTTTATGATGGTACTGATGCAAAGGAAATTGAACGGATTATTAAGGATATTGAAGTGCTTAAGCGAGAAGATAAATAATGCTTGAGAACTCCTCTATTATTTTGCTGTTTCGTGATAATTATCAGTTTTAAACGAATATTTTTACGTAATTTCGCATAGTATTTATAATTAATCTAAATAAAAATTGAGTACTAGCATCGCAAGTTTAAGGGTAGGGGAAAGAGGTATCATAGAGGATGTCGCATTTGATAATATTCCATTGTCGCTTCTTGAAATGGGATGTATGCCTGGGGAAAGAGTTGAATTAATTCAAAAAGCGCCCTTAAAGGACCCCTTATATATTCGCGTAAATGGGAGTCATCTCGCCATCAGAACAGAAACTGCTTCTCAAATTCTGATCACCAAAGTATAATTCATGCCTGAACATAAAGCCATAAAAGTAGCTTTAGTAGGTAATCCTAACACCGGAAAGACGTCTCTTTTCAATCAATTGACAGGATTGAACCAGAAAGTGGGGAATTACCCTGGTATAACTGTAGATAAAAAAGTGGGCAAGGCCTTATTAGCTGAAGGCTGTTATGCGTCTATAGTTGATCTGCCCGGAACCTATAGTATCAATCCGACAACCATTGATGAAAACATCGTTTTACAAACGTTGTTGCATAAGGATCACAATGATTTTCCGGATGTGATCGTTGTCGTGGCAGACATTGAAAATATAAAGCGAAATCTGCTATTATATTCGCAAATAAAGGACCTTCAAATACCAACTATACTTGCCATAAATATGGCTGATCAGTTGAGTAAAAAGGGAGTGGAAATTGACTTGGAACAGTTAAAAATTGAATTAAAGAGTGAAGTTGTTCTCATCAGTGCCAGAAAGAATTTAGGGATTGATGAACTAAAAGAAGTAATTCTTAATTATAAGTCCCTTGATACTGAATCACTTGCTCATATTTCTGAGAAGATTGACAAGGCGTATTTTGAGGAATTGAAACAAAATTTCCCTAATCTTTCTTTGTATAAAGCATGGTTGTATGTTACCCAGTTGGAGCAATACAATGATTTAAATGAGCAGGAAGTGGCTTTGATCAATACGTACAAGGAAGACCAGCCTAAACTTAAAAAATACCAGCATAAAGAAACGATATATCGCTATCAACAAATCAATTCGATTTTAAAAAAGACCTATAAGGTAGATAAATCAAAAGCAAGGGACCTGAGAAGTAAATTAGACCGAGTGCTTACGCATAAGATCTTTGGCTATGTGATATTTGCTGTAATTCTTATGATGATCTTTCAATCGATTTTTGATTGGGCGAGTATACCAATGGATTTTATAGATGCTTTTTTCGCGGAATTGAGTTCAAAGACTCAGGAAATCCTCCCAGCGGGTAAATTGACAGACTTGATCAGTCAGGGAATTATTCCAGGAATTGGTGGAATCATTATTTTTATCCCGCAGATTGCCATATTATTCCTTTTTGTATCGATTCTTGAAGAAACGGGATATATGAGTCGTGTGGTGTTTTTAATGGATAAGATCATGCGGCGGTTTGGAATGAGCGGAAAAAGTGTAGTGCCTTTGATATCAGGTACAGCTTGCGCAATACCCGCTGTTATGGCAGCGCGAAACATCAGTGGTTGGAAAGAAAGACTCATTACTATAATGGTGGTGCCTTTTGTGACCTGTTCGGCAAGGCTTCCGGTTTATGCCATCATCATCGCCCTGATCATTCCTCAGGATCGAGTACTAGGAGTTTTTAGCTTACAGGGTCTGACCCTATTGGGTTTGTATCTCCTTGGGTTTTTTATGGCGATGATTTCTGGCTATCTATTGCATAAGACCCTAAAAATAGAAGGTAAAAGTTTCTTCCTGATTGAGATGCCAGACTATAAGTTACCGTCTCTTAAAAATGTTTTTTATACGGTAGTTGAAAAGACAAAAGCCTTTGTTTTTGGGGCTGGTAAAATTATTCTTGCCATTTCAATTATTCTGTGGTTTCTTGCTTCAAATGGACCTGCTTCATTTGATGCTGCCGAAGAAAATTTTGCAGCTGCTAAGGAAACCGAATCAGTAGAGATTGATGGGTATAGGGAAGCCCTCGCTTCTTACAAACTGGAACATTCTTATATAGGTGTCATGGGTAAAGCCATTGAGCCTGCTATCAAACCCTTGGGTTATGATTGGAAGATCGGTATAGCACTAATTGCATCGTTTGCAGCAAGAGAAGTCTTTGTAGGCACTTTAGCAACTATTTACAGTGTAGGAAATGATGATGAAGAAAATACCACGATTAAACAGCGTATGGCAGAAGAGATTAATGAAGAAACTGGTGAAAAACTCTTTAATATACCTGTTGGTATGTCCCTGCTGGTATTTTATGCATTTGCCATGCAATGCGTTAGTACACTGGCTATTGTAAAAAGAGAAACCAATAGCTGGAAATGGCCCATGATTCAGCTCTTCGGAATGGGTTTAATCGCATATATAGCCTCTTTTCTTACCTTTACCTTATTAAATTAAAACGTATGATCCAGGAGATTCTGGTATATATAGGCGTATTGGTGGCTCTGGCATTTTTGCTCAGAAAGTTTTTTCATAAGCCGAAGAAAAAAGATGGCAATTGTGATACTGACTGTAACTGTTGATTTGAATCCAGCCGTTTAAATTTGCCTGATTGATTTTGTTGGATTAATAATAATTTTTCTATATTTAATCCGCTGTTAAGAGAAATTTAGTTTCTCTTGCAAATCAAAATTTAATCATTAAAAAGTTCACATGAAATCAACGACTTCGATCAAACTAATTTTATTAACTTTTTTTCTTATGGGCCAAGTTTCTTTTGCTCAAGTAAAAATTGGGGGAAAAGTGGGATATAGTATAGGTAGAATAACAGATAATTCTGACAATATTTATACAGAAGACTATGAATCCTCATCAGGTGTGGATATAGGTGTATTTGTTGAATACCCTGTATCTGAATTATTTTCGCTTCAAATGGAAGTGCTTTATACCCAAAGAGGTGGTGAAAGAATAGGACTGCAACCAATACCAACTGCTGCTTTAAGTGCATTTGGTTCAGTTGACCAGCTCAATTATATGCTTTCGCTTCAGGGAAAAGATCCGGTAACGGATTCAAACCCTATGTATGGAGATTTTAAAAATGTCTCTGAACTAAATTATATTGAAATTCCGGTTTTAGGTAAATTGGGCTGGGGTGATACCTGGAGATGGTACGTAGAGGCCGGACCTTATATCGGATTTTTAGTTAATGCTGAACAGGTCACAAGTGGTACAAGCTTGATTACGCTTGATGCAGAAGGTAGAGATCCATTAGTTGTATTTAACCCAAATTATGACCCTACCGATCCATCTTCTGGACCATTGAAGGTTCCAGTACCCCCACAGTCTTTTGATGCTGAAACGAGTACTAGAAGTGAGCTGAACACCTATAATTATGGTTTTCACGCCGGTACCGGGATTATTAGGAAACTTGGTGATAAGCACGAGGTATACCTTGGATTCAGAGGTTCATGGGGCGCCAGAACGATTCAAAAGAATAAAATTTTTGGTGAAAGCCATATCGGAGGCCTTGTGTTCTCACTCGGGTATGCTTATGTACTTTAGAAATTATAAACATATATAAAAAAAATAGCGGCTTAGCCGCTATTTTTTTTATGGTCCTTGTTGGATCAACACTATTTTCTCTATACTTTTTATATTTCTATTTCTTAGAAATAATTAAACATGCCGAGGTTTGAAATTTGAATCTATTGTTTGGTTTCGGTATCAATTATGATAGTAACAGGCCCATCATTTTGAAGGTCAATTTTCATGTCGGCTCCGAATTTTCCAGCACCTACTTTTTTACCAGAAAGCGTTTCAAATTCGCTAATGAACTGTTCGTATATCGGAATGGCTGTCTCGGCATTTGCAGCTTTAATATAGGAAGGACGATGGCCCTTTTTAGTGCTGGCCATAAGGGTAAATTGACTTACGATAATTACATCCCCCTGAACATCTGCAAGTGACTTGTTCATGACGCCATGTTCATCATTAAAGATCCTGAGGTTTACTATTTTATTGCAGAGCCATTTGGTATCTTCAGAGCTATCCGTTTGGGTGATGCCCAAGAGCACGAGTAGACCGTTTTGAATCTTGCTTATAATCTGGCCCTCTATTTGAACAGAGGCGTGGTTCACTCTTTGAATGACTGCTTTCATTGAATCTCTTTAGATGAATAATAAAACAAATAAAGGCAAAATCTTGAATAAGCTAAATGACAATCATCATAAAAAAATAAAAAAAATGGGATATTTTAACAGAAATAGCAGAGACCCTTCATAAAAAACTAGGAGATGGGTTAAAAAAGTTTAGAAATCGTAGCTGTTGGTGCGGTAGTTTTCTTCGTCACCGGCAAGAATTTGAAGATAGCTTCTGTAACGAGAAGGTGCAATTTCTCCATCTTCAAGAGCTGTTTTGACGGCACATTTCGGCTCATTAAGATGCAGGCAATTGTGGAATTTACATTCTTGCTTTAAAGCAAAAATTTCAGGAAAATAGTCACCAATTTCGTTGTCTTCAAAATCAACTACACCAAAACCTTTTATGCCTGGAGTGTCAATAATATAGCTTTCCGGTTCAGTTGGTAGCGCAAACATTTCAGCAAAAGTAGTGGTATGCTGGCCTTGTTTATGTTGAACAGAAATTTCTGCGGTCTTTAATTGTAAACTGGGATCTATGGCATTGATCAAAGTAGATTTTCCTACTCCTGAATGCCCTGAAAACATACTGATTTTTCCGAGCATGAGTTCACTGACCTTTTTTATATTTATGTTTTCAGTTGCTGAAATTTCCAAGCAGGTATAGCCAATGTTCTCATATATCCGAATAAGTTCATTTTTCTTATGGTTTAGCGCTTCATCGTATAGATCGACCTTGTTAAATAGAAGAATGGCTTTTATATGGTAGGCCTCAGCAGTTGCCAGAAATCGATCGATAAAAGAAGTAAAAGTAGGAGGATTGTCTAAGGTGACTAAAAGGAAAGCAAGATCAATATTGGCTGCAATAATATGGGTTTGCTTAGAAAGATTTACCGATTTTCTAACGATATAATTCTTTCTGTCATGAATCTTGGTAATAATCCCTGAATTGGTGTTCATTTCCAACTCGAAATCAACATGATCACCAACGGTCAAAGGGCTTGTACTTTTAATTCCCTTTATTCTGAATTTACCTCTGATACGACATTGAAATTGCTCATGGGTAGCTGTTCTTACCCAATACCAACTTCCTGTCGATTTAATAATAACACCTGTCATAGATTCAAATATACTTTTTTGAGTACAAAAGACCGTAATTAGTAATTACGGTCTTTTGCTGTAATGATTACATGTCGCTAGTTTTCATCTGGTAAGGTAGTAAAGTCCTCAGCATATTGTAACATTTGAGCTGCAAAACTTTCCGGTTGTTCTACGATGATATCAACAATAACTCCGTTTTCATCTTTTTTAGCAACAAGTGTAGGGTTGATAAATCCTGAATAAGGAGCTGATTTGAACTGACTGTTTCTGTCAAGCACTTCCTTATGAATTTCCTGATCTACTTTCACACCATAATTTTCTACTAGTGCTTTACCTGATTCAAAATCTCCTTCTGACTTGATTCTCTGAATTTCCTTCAGAAGTTCCCCAAATAGATCTCTTAATTTTCCGTAGTCATTGATCTTAAAATAGGTTTTCCCATCTCTGGTTACTTTTTCGATCACTTGATCAGCATTTCCTTTTTCCATTGCCCAGGCAGCCACCAATTGTCTGTTTCTCATATGAGCCTCTTCAATGTCATCTCCCAGATTGAGCCTAATTAATTGTGTCATTAATCCATTTCGAATATAACCGTCAAAAGCTGCTTTTCCAATTAACTTGGCATCAGGTGAAATCCCTATTTCTACCAATTTTTCATCAGGTAAATAGTATAGGCCAACTAGATCAGCTCTTGCTTCCTCTAAGGTAGATGCATAATTTTTCATCGTTTCTTTTGGTGTACCAACCCCAGGATTCAACTGACCACTGGCATGTCCTATTACTTCATGTAAAGCAGTGTGGAGTTTGTCGGCAAGTTGTCCGTATTCTTCTTCACATTTAATCTCTTCCTCATCATAGGCAAATTCCTTCAACCTTCCAGTACTTCCAGCATTGGCGTAAGCATGAATGATATTTCCTAAAGAAACTGATTTGGAACCGTGTTGCTCTCTTATCCAGTTGTTATTTGGGAGGTTGATCCCGATAGGGGTAGAAGGAGATGAATCTCCAGCTTCAGCCGCTACATTTACTGTTTTATAGGAAACTCCCACAACATTTTTCTTTTTATGTGACGGGTCTAGCGTAGAATTGTCTTCGAACCATTGGGCATTGTTGGCAAGTGCTGCCATTTTCTCTGACATTTCAAAATCTTTGATTTGTACCACTGATTCATAAGATCCTTTATAACCTTTAGGATCGTTATACACTTCAATAAACCCGTTGATATAATCAATATCACCTTTGATGGCTGTGGCCCATACGATATTATATTGATCCCAGGTTTTTAAATCTCCTGTCTGATAATAAGCAATTAATAATTCTAGACCTTTGGCCTGGGCATCATTTTCAGTCACCTCCTTTGCCATTTCGAGCCAATAAATGATTTGATCAATGGCAGCTCCATACATACCACCGCTTTTCCAAACTTTTTCTTTTAATACTCCGTTTTCCTTGATCAGTTTTGTATTCAATCCCTTTTCGACTGGCTGATCTTTGTCAACTTTCATCGCTGTATAATAAGCATCTACATCTTCAGCAGTGACATTCTGCCCATAAAAGTTGATAGCAGAACCTTTAATAAGACCTTTTTCAAGATTTAGGTTCACTTTTTTGGCATCTTCCTGACTAAACATCACGTCAAGAGCTTCTCCTTGAAGATTGGTCTGAGTAGCTTCGATCAGGCTGGTCAGATAATCTTTTGAAAATTCGGGAATAAATTTATCGTTGGCATAATGATGGTGAATTCCATTTGCAAACCAGACCCTCTTTAAGTAGGTTTCAAAATGTTTCCAATCAGCTGTACTTTTATCACCTTCGAATTTGGCATAAATGTTTTCAAGCGCTCTTCTGATTTTAAGGTTATGTCTGTAATTTTGGTCATACATGATATCTCTTCCCGCCAGGCCTGCCTGTCCAAGAAAGTATACATATTTTTTTTGCTGCATTGTGAGTTGTTCAAAACCAGGAATCTGATATCTCAATATTTTGATATCAGCAAATTGTTCTGACAGGTAGTCAAAAGAATCATTTTGTTCTGTTGCGGCCTCTTTTGATATCGTTTTATCCTGCTTTGGTTGACAGGAAAACAGGAAGGTAGCGGCTAAAATAAAGCCTAAGATATATTTGAATTTCATATAGTAAATATTTGTAATAGTTTCAGTCCAAATTTATATAAAAGAAGAGGTTTTACCAAATGTAAAAAATTTATTAAGTATCTCATATTGAAATATTTAAGATTTAATTATTATATTTGAACCATTGTATTACCAAACTTCTTCCAAATGAAATTTTTAAAAAATATAATTCTTCTTTTATTGGTGCTTTTTGTAATTGGAGCGGTTTATTTGGCGACCCTTGACGGAAGCTACGATGTTGCTAAAACACGGTTGATCAAAGCTGATCCGATTGTCGTATTTAATGACTTGAATGATTATAAAAATTGGATGGAATGGGGTCCCTGGTATGAAAAGGATTCAACAATTCGTGTTCAATATGAAAATAAAACGATAGGTGAAGGAGGAGCCTATACCTGGACTTCGGATATAGAAGGAGGAGGGAGAATGAAAACCTTAAAGGTTCAAAAGCCTGAAAGACTTGATCAGGAAATCGTTTTTGAGACACCTTTCGGGGATATGGCCTCTGATGTGTATTGGATTTTAAATAAAACCGAAACCGGTACAGAGTTAACCTGGGGAATCAAAGGTGAGCTTCCATTTTTTTCTAGATTTATGGCATCCGGGATGACAGAGCAATTAGGGCCTATGGAAGAACGAGGTCTTGAATTGTTCGATGAAAATTTACAAAAAAAATTAAAAGTATATACAATTGACTCGGTTGGAGTAGTAGATTTTAGTGGCGGTTTTTACCTTTATGTTTCAACTTCGAGTAAGATAAATTTCGTGGATACCAAAGCAAAGGAAATGATGGCGCATATCGACAAATTTGTAGCCGAGAACAATATCAGGCAAACCGGGAGTCCTTTTACGTTATATCATAAATTTGATCAGGAAAATGGGAGTGCCATGTTTTCGGTGGCCTATCCCATAGCAGAAAGAATCATTACCCAGGACTCTGATATACTGACTGGTTATATGGAAAGAGGTACTTACTTTAAAACAATACTAAAAGGTGCCTATAACAATTCAAAAGAGGCATGGGAAAAAGCAATGTTTGATGCCGAAAATCTTAAAGATTATTCCTTAGAAGAAAACGGTGAACCTTTTGAGATATTTGTAAATAACCCTGAAAACACGCCTAATCCTGCCCAGCTTGTGACAGAAATCTATGTACCGGTACAGTTGAAATGATGAAATGCTACCATGCTACAATGCTGCAATTAAGTATTACATCAACACTTGGTGATTCCTAAAACAATCCTCTACATGGTCATTTACCATGCCTACTGCTTGCATAAAAGCATAGATCACTGTTGAGCCCACAAACTTAAATCCTTGTTTTTTTAATTCTTTAGAAATGATATCAGATAAATTGGATGTTGCAGGAACATTACTTAAGTCGACTCTTTGATTTTGAATTGGTTTCCCGTCTGAAAACTTCCAAAAGTAGTTTGAAAAACTGCCATGTTCTTTTTGTAATTTTAGAAAGGTTTGTGCATTGCCAATTGTGGCTCGTATTTTCAATTTATTTCTGACAATTCCCGCATCGAGTAAAAGAGTCTCGTATTTGTCTTCTCCATAAGTAGCGATTTTTTGATAATCAAAATCATCAAATGCCTTCCTGAAATTTTCCCTCTTTCTCAAAATGGTAATCCAACTTAACCCTGCCTGAAAGGTTTCAAGCACTAGAAATTCAAACAATTTATCATCTGAAAATACCGGAACGCCCCATTCCTGGTCATGATAGGCAACATATAACGGGTCTTCTCCACACCAGGCACATCTTGATTTAATCATACTGTTTATTTTTACGACTTCTAAGATAAATCGTTTTCCTAAAAGAACATAGTAGAAGTTATTTTCTGTTATTTTTGATTAAAATCTATTTATGGTACTCAAAGAGGATTTATTGAAGCAGTGCGTTTTATTTGTGAATGATAAATTGGAAATTATCGAGACGATTATGTCTGAGAATCGCAAGGCCTTGGAGCAGGAATCTAAAAGCTCGGCGGGCGACAAACATGAAACCGGACGGGCTATGCTGCATCTTGAAATGGAAAAGGCATCACAACAATTAGACGTGGCACAGCAAATGAAGGAAACCCTTCACAGAATCCAATTAAATTCAGTGTCGAAAAAGATTAAATTGGGAAGTCTGATCGCTACAGATCAGGGTATTTACTTTTTATCCATTAGTGCGGGGCAACTTACAGTTGATGGAAATAGTTATTATGCCATATCACCTTCTTCTCCGATTGGAGCACTTTTATTAGGAAAAGAAAAAGGGGCCCACATAGTGCTTGGATCCAAGGTCATCAAAATCCTTACCATAGACTAACGCCAATCACTGATTATATTATCCCTAGTTTTTGACTTCCGTATTTAAGTTTGTAATCCCCATATTGAAAAGGGTAAAGCTAAAAATATCTGCATACTGGTCAATGGTCTTGGAAACAGGTGTTCCAGCTCCATGTCCGGCCTGGGTTTCTATTCTGATCAAAACCGGATTGTCACCTTTTTGCTTATCCTGAAGTTCAGCGGCAAATTTAAAGGAATGCGCCGGTACCACTCTGTCATCGTGATCTCCTGTAGTTACCATTGTTGCAGGATATGACACATCTTTTTTTACATTGTGCACCGGTGAATAATTATAAAGATATGCGAACATTTCTTCACTTTGTTCTGAGGTTCCGTAGTCGTGTCCCCAACCTGCACCGGCGGTGAAAGTGTGGTATCGAAGCATATCCAAAACACCAACTGCAGGCAATGCCACCTGCATTAGGTCAGGTCTTTGCGTCATGGTAGCACCAACAAGTAATCCACCATTAGATCCTCCTCTAATAGCTAAAAATTTACTGGATGTATATTTTTCATTGATAAGGTATTCTGCCGCAGCAATAAAGTCATCGAATACGTTTTGTTTATTCATTTGGGTCCCTGCTTCATGCCAGGCCTTTCCATATTCACCACCACCCCTTAAATTGGCTACAGCATATACACCTCCCATTTCGAGCCAGGTGGCATTCACAATACTAAAGGTTGGGGTAAGACTTATGTTGAAACCTCCATATCCATAAAGAATGGTAGGGTTGTTTCCATCCAGTTTTGTTCCTTTTTTAAAGGTAATGATCATTGGCACTTTGGTTCCGTCTTTAGATGCGTAAAACACCTGTTTGGACTCATAATCATCTGACTTAAACCCAACTTCAGGCTTCTTGAATAATTTAGAGCTGCCTTTTGATGGGTCAAATAAATAAATTGAAGAAGGAGTTGTATAGTTGGTAAATGAAAAGTAGAGTGTCTTATCTTTCATTTTACCACTAAACCCAGAACTGCTTCCTAAACCAGGAAGTTTGATCTCTCTGACGAGATTCCCTTTATCACTGTATTGGAACACCTTTGAAATGGCATCAATCATATATTCCGCAAAGAAATAACCAGCTCCGGTAGAAATGTTTAATACATCCTTGGTTTCGCCAATAAAGTCTTTCCAGTTTTCAGGTTCCGGTTTATCAAATTCAAATGTCATGACTTTCTTATTAGGTGCATCAAGATTGGTAGAAACATATAATAGGTCACCTTTACTGAAAATCACTGAATGGTCGTTCTCGAAATTATTGACAAGGCATTTTAATTCATTTTTTGGATTGCCTAAGTCTTTTATATACAATTCATTACCAGAGGTTGATTTTGCTGCATTGACAACAAGATATCGTTCATCTTCAGTAATGTATCCAAATACATACCTTCTTTTTGTATCCAGACCAAAAATGACCTGATCACTGCTCTGAGGCGTACCCAATTTATGATAATACAATTTATGCTGGTCAGTTTTGGCTGATAATTCACTCCCATCTGGTTTGTCGTAACTGGAGTAATAAAACCCTTCATTTTTGTACCATGAAAGAGCGCTAAATTTGACATCTTTAATCGTATCCTCAAGGATCTCTTTACTAAGCGCATCTATGACGATGACCTTTCTCCAGTCAGAACCGCCTTCTGAAATAGCATAGGCTACTTTTTTACCATCTTTTGTGAATGACACATCACTTAAAGAGGTGGTTCCGTCTTCAGAAAATGTATTTGGATCAAGGAAAACCTCTGCCTCCATGCCTTCTTTTTGTCGGAATAAGACGTATTGGTTTTGCAAGCCGTCATTTTTATAAAAGTAATCATAATCACCATGTCGGGTTGGAGAACTGTATTTTTCATAGTTCCATAACTTGGTCATTCTTTCCTTGATTTGATCACGGTAAGGAATATGATCAAGGTACCCTTGAGTTACTTTATTTTGTGATTTAACCCAATCTTCGGTGTTGGAAGATCTGTCGTCCTCCAGCCATCTGTAGGGATCTGCTACTTCTTTTCCAAAATAATTGTCAATAGTTGTACCTTTTGTCGTTTCAGGATAAGTCAAAGTTGCAGTTGATTTTTGAGCATACGTATTGCCGACCAAACAAGTGAGCAACACAGCTGATTTTAGATGAAGTTTTACTTTCATTACGTTAAGTGTAAAAGGCTACTAGTTATTTAATTCATGGCGTTTACCGTACCAATTTTTCCTGGTAATAGTTGTTTGAGCGTCGCTTCAATACCGTTCTTTAGGGTTATAGTCGATGAGGGACAGCCGTTACAGGCACCTTGAAGTAATACATTTACTTCTTTTGTTTCAGCAACATAAGAGAGAAACTGGATGTTACCACCATCACCGGCAACCGCAGGTTTTATGTATTCCTCCAAAACGGCAATAATCTCTTTAGAGATATCATCATCAGTTACCTTAAATTTAGAATTATCCTGCTGTGATTCCTTCGTCACCGGAGCGTACCCTTCCGCTACAATTCTTCGGTCACTTTGCAGGTATTCCTTTAAAAAATCCCTTAATGTATTGTTTACTTCAAACCATTCAAGATCATTCGATTTCTGTATAGAAACATAATTATCCGAGATAAATATTTCTTTAACAAAGGGAAATTGAAAAAGCTCGAAAGCCAAGGGAACTTCATGTGCATCTGCCTGTTCGCTAAGTTCTATATTCTGATTGCTTAACAGCTTATTGGTCACAAATTTTTGAACATTTGGATTTGGTGTGCTTTCGGCATAAACTTCTACAATTTGTTCTTTTTTATCCTCCGAAAATACAGATTCATTTTGCTGCAGATAAACCTCGAGTATTTCCTGAAGCTCTTTTTCTACTTCTTTCCATTCAAGAATATCAAATTTTTCAAGGGCAATAAAGTTTGCGGTAATAAATACTTTTTTGACGAAGGGCAAATGAAATAGCTGCTGCACCAAGGCAGAGTTCTTTGCATCGTCAATTGAATTGTATTCAAAACTACTTTCTGTAAGTATTTTGTTTGCGACAAACTTGATGATCGATGGATTTGACGTGTATTCTATTTTTATTTTAGACATAAGTATATTCGTTGGAATGCAAATCTACGAAAGTATTTTTTCTTACTTTTGAGACTTGTGTTAAATCCTTCAAAAAAAGACAATGATCATAAAAGAACTCAATGGTATTAAACCGGTTTTTGGAAAAGACTGCTTTTTTGCTGAAAACTCTGTAGTAGTAGGCGATGTGACCATGGGAGATCAATGCAGTATTTGGTACAATGCCGTGATCAGGGGAGATGTGCATTTTATTAAGATTGGAAACAAGGTGAACATACAGGATGGAGCCGTAATTCATGCCACCTACAAGAAATCACCGACTCATATTGGAAATAATGTTTCAATTGGCCACAATGCCTTAGTTCATGGCTGTAACATACATGATAACGTGCTTATTGGCATGGGAGCCATTGTTATGGATGATTGTGTTATTGAAAGCAATAGTATCATAGCAGCGGGAGCAGTTGTTACTAAGGGAACATTGGTTCCTGCAGGATCTGTATTTGCTGGAATGCCAGCGAAAAAAATAAAGGATATTGATCAGGATCTTATTGCTGGAGAGATAGATAGAATTGCCAATAATTATGTGAAATATGCTAGTTGGTATGAATAAGGCTAGCAACATCTTAAATTCATACATTTTCCTAACCAAGGTTTCTTCAGATAAAGACAAAAAAAACATCCTAGAAGCAAGGATGTTTTTTTATACATAAACAATTGATTTTATTGAATACCAAGTTTAGTTTTAACACTTGGCATTAGGTCTTCACCTTCAAAAACAATTAATCCTTTTCCAGGAGATGCGTCTAACACATATTTCACTCCTTTTTCAGTAGCTACGTCACTAACTGCTTTTTGCGCTTTTTCAACGATAGGCTTCAAAAGATCAAATCTTTTCTTTTGGATTTCCTGGTCCGCAGTTTGGGCATATTTTTGAATTTTTTGCTTTAGGCCTTCAACTTCTACTCTTCTTTCTTCATTTTTCGCATCAGTTTGTGTAGGTGCTTCAGCATCATATTTTTGCAATTTAGCTTGTAAAGCAGTTGCCTGTGCATTGTACTCATCTGCATAAGTTTGTTGAACCTTTTTCAATTCTGTCTCCATTGCTTTTGTTTCTGGCATAGCCATCAACAATTGTTCGCTATCGATATGCGCAACATTTTGAGCCTGAACTGTATTAAAAGCCATCAAAAGTGCGAATGCCACGAATAAATTTCTAAATAATTTCATTTTTCAAATAATTTGTTATTAATAATTTTTTTGTTTTTACTTCTTTTTTAATCCTTGTTATCTATTGCTTCTTCTCTCTGTTTTTTTCTGTCTTCAATTTCTTTTAATTTAGCAGCCCTTTTTTCTTCGGCTACCTGCTTTAGAGAATCTCTCATTCTTGCTCTGGACTCCTGTTGGGCTTTGATCCTCTGTTTGAGCTCTTCTCTTTTTGCTATTCTTTCCTCAAGTTTCAGTTGCTCCGGGGTCTTTTCTTCAGGAATTTTTTCATTAACATACTCTCCCGTATCATCAGCTTCAGTCTCTTCCGCAGTTTCCTGTGCAGCTTCGGTGTCATTTTCATTTTCAAGAACAGTTGGGCTACTGATCACTCCGGCCTTCGCTAGTCTTTCAGTCTTCAGATCTTGTACAGCCTTTCTTTTCCTGTTTTTTACGATTGTATTCAATACCAATTCACTGATATCGTATTTATTGTTACTATACAACATAATCAGGTCACTTGATTTATCAAGAACAAAGTCATAACGCTTCTTTGTAGCGATATCCTGAATGGCATTATATACTTGGTCCTGAACAGGTTTTACAAACTGCTTTCTCATTTGAAATAAATCACCTGTAGGTCCGAAATAAGCCTGTTGTAATCGTCTCAATTCCTGTTCCTTAATATCTATGTCCTCTTCTCTTTCGCTAATCAATTCCTTAGTAAGTAATGATTTTTCATTGCTCAGATCAGTTTTCATCTGTTGAATCTCATCAGAAAGCACATCAAGTTTTTCCTGCCAGGTATTCACTTTATTATCTAACTGAGCCTGAGCAGCTGCATATTGAGGAACATTTTCCAAAATATAGTTCATATCTATATAAGCTATCCTTTGTGGTTTTTGGGCATTAACCATAAAGTTAAAACTTATTAAGACTATAAATAAAACCTTATTTACTTTCATTCTATTAATTTTCAAGAAAATATCGTGCCATTTCTTGATTTTGGGCAAATATAGCAATTTAGCTTAAAACTGTTGTCCTATGATAAAATGTGTTTGCCATCCTGAAATCTGATTGGATCCGGGTATCGTATCGAAACCATATCCAAAATCAACTCCAAGTAAACCAAAAGCTGGCATAAATACTCTGATACCACCACCAGCAGACCTTTTTAAAGTAAAGGGCCTGTATTGATCAAATTCATTCCATGAGTTACCTCCTTCTAAAAAGGTAAGGGCATAGATTGAAGCTGAAGGTTTTAAGGTTATAGGATATCTTAATTCAAATGCTACTTTATTGTAAATTGTTCCTCCTGTTTGTGATGACAAACTCGAATTTGGATAACCCCTTAACGCTACCGTGGTTCTACCATCAAACCTTCCTGTTTGCATTCCATCGCCACCTAAATAGAATCTTTCAAATGGGGGTGCGCCTATCTCATCATTGTAATGGCCAAGGAAACCTAATTCTGCATTAGACATCAATACCATTTTCCCTATAACAGGGCTGTACCATTTCCCACTAAACACAATTTTATAGAATTCAATCCACTTGTATTTTTCTTCATCTGGAAGGTCTGTATAATCCCTGTCGTCTAGTAATGAATAAGGCGGAGTAAGTTTTAATAAGACGTTAAATTGAGATCCTCCAGAAGGAAACACCGGGTTTGGACCGGCTGAACTTCTTCCAAAATTAACCGCAAAGTTGAAGTTATTTGAAACCCCATTAGAAAAATCAAAAGACGATATATTATAATTCTTTAATTTATAGCGCTGGTAATTAAATGAAGTTGACAAGGTAAAGAAATCATCGGGCCATTTTAATCGTTGACTAAGCCCAACTGAGGCACCAATAATATCAAGTAGTTGATCCTTATCCACATCATTTGTAAATGGATCAAAACCGAATTGACTCGAGTTATAGATAGAAAAGTTAAAACCTTTAGGCTTTTTACCACCCATCCATGGTTCAGAAAAAGAAAGGCTATAAGTTCTGTAAAATTTACTCACCTGCAGTCGAAGTGCTATATTCTGACCGTCTCCACGTGGAACAGGTTTGTATTCCTTAAAATTGAATAGATTTTTTACCGAGAAGTTGTTAAAGGAAAGCCCAAGTGTTCCAACAAAAGTTCCTCCACCGTAACCTCCTTGTAATTCAATCTGACTCGAACCTTTCTCAGAAACAGAATATTCGATATCAGCTGTTTTGTCAGCAAAATTAGGCTGAACATCCGGCACTATATTTTCCGGATCGATAAACCCAAGCTGTCCAAGTTCACGAATAGTTCTTACAATATCGCTCTTACTGAAAAGGTCACCCGGTTTGGTCCTGATCTCTCTGTATAAAACATGATCATTAGTAACATCATTCCCTTTAACGGTTACTTTTCTTATGCTCGCTGGTTCATCTTCAATAATCCTGATTTCCAAGGCGATCGTATTATTTGCGGCACTGGTTTCTACAGCGTTTATTCTCGAAAACAGATATCCGTTATCAAGATAAGTATTTGTAATATCCTGTGATTCGGGAGTTCCGTCACCATATACTCTTTCATTTAGCGCTTTACCATTATAGGTAACCCCTTGTTCAATTCGCAGTATGCTTTGTAACTGTTGATCGGTGAAAACAGTATTACCCAGAAACGCAATGGAACCAAATTTATAGCGCTCACCCTGCGTTAAAAAGATATCAAGATTGATGGTATTGTCATCATTCCATGAGATTGAATCTTTTACGACCAAGGCATCCCTAAATCCTTTTTCCTGGAAAAGTTCCACCACCATATCAAGGTCTGCTTCATATAAATCCTCTACAAATTTTGAAGGGGAAAACATTCTCGTAATTCCTTTTTCCTTCGTCTTTTTCATGGCCTTTTTTAGCTTTTTATCTGATAAAGCTGTGTTGCCATGAAATGTAATATTTTTTATTTTTATTCTGTTCCCTTTGTCAATAGCGATAAGGGCATCTTGGGTATTAGGAAAGCTTGTGTCTTTTCTGGTGTCAATCGTCACCTTTGTTTTTAAAAACCCCTTTTCTCTGTATTTATCCTTTATGAAGTTCTCGGTAGTTGTAATTAGGTTTTCTGTTAGCATTGAACCCGCCTGGAACTCAATCTCTTTTTGAAGGTCATCAATTTTAGACTTTTTAAGTCCTGTAATGGTCACTTTTCCAACTTTATCCAGTTCACGGACATTTATTTCCAAGTACACGGCATCTCCGTCAATTTTGGTGACAAAAACATCGACATTAGAAAATAGTTTAGAGCTCCATAATCTTTTGATGGAGGAAGATAATTTATCCCCGGGAATTTTCAATCGCTGTCCTGAATTTAGGCCAGAAAATATAAGAATTGATTGTTCCGAAATGGTTTCATTTCCTATCACAGAAATTCCTCCTAAAAGATATTTTTTATTTTTCTCCAATATAATCGGACCTGAAACGACTTTTTTAATTGTATCAGCTGATTGAGCACCTGGATTCATTGAATCCATTGCGCTAAGGTTGGTTGGCGTCTTTAACGAATCAACACTTTGCTGGATAGCAGGTACAGTGTCAAGAGGTTTATTAACCGGTATGGTATCTTGGGTAGTTGTAATGTTTTGGGGAGTGCTTTGCCCATTCACAGTAACACCAAAAAAGATAAAAAATAGCAGTAGAACCGCGTATCTTAAGCTATATATTACTGTCTTCAATCTGTTCACTTGTTTTTCCAAATCGTCTTTCTCTTCTTTGATAATTCAGTATTGCTTCGTAAAAATCCTTCTTCCTAAAATCGGGCCACAAAATATCAGTAAAATACAATTCAGCATAAGCAATTTGCCATAATAAAAAATTGCTGATACGCATTTCTCCGCTAGTTCGTATCAAAAAATCAACGACGGGCAAAGTAAATGTATATAAATGACTATTAATAATATTTTCATCAATTTCTTCTATTTTCAGCTCATTATTAACAATTTTTTTAGAAATGGATTTTGTCGCTCTGATCAATTCCTCTTTAGCCCCGTAGTTAAGCGCTAAAGTCAAAATCATGCCTTCATTCTTTTCCGTCATTTTCATGACATCTCTTAGTTGATTTCTGGCGATTAATGGCAGTTTTTTCAAATTACCAATGGCTTGAAGTTTTATGTTATTCTTTTGAAAAGTTTCGATCTCTTTTTTCAATGAGTTCACTAGAATACTCATCAGTGTATCCACTTCAATTTTCGGACGTTTCCAATTCTCTGTTGAGAAAGCATATAGTGTCAAAGCCTCAATTCCGAGTTCTACCGCCGCTTCTACTGTTTGCCTAACGGATTCGACACCTTTTTTGTGTCCTAAAACTCTTTTGAACCCCTGATTCTTGGCCCATCTTCCATTACCATCCATAATGACAGCCACATGTTTGGGAACAAAATCTTTATCTATTTGCGAAACTATATCCATAATTTCAATTTAAAAACTTCCTGTATAACAGCCCTCTCGTCCAAATGCAAAGACCAGCGTTATTCCTGTAAATACATACCAGTCATTGTTGTTAGGGTTAATTTGCACGTTGGTACTATCCAGATCAAATGGATAACTGTCTATGTCATCCTTAAATGTATATCTGAAGCCCGCTTCAAATCCAATTCCTATGCCAGGAGCCAGCTTTGTTTTAAATCCTGCTCCAAAAGGCATGGTAAAATTAAAGGTACGACCATTGTCCAAAGTTCCGTAATTTACAGCTCCGGCCTCAACGAACATATAGGGTGTGTTGGTATGCCCGGTTTTATCTAAGTTGTATTTGAAGAAATGGTATTCTATTCCCAAAGCCAGTTCATGAATGTCATTTGAAAAGCTGATATCTCTGTATTTTCTAAAAGAATTGCTAGACTGTGCGTCATCACCTTGTATTTTTGAATAAATATAGGTGGCACGGATCGAATAATGAGGGTGCATGTTCCACTTATAAATTCCACCAATCGCAAAACTATTGGGGAAAATATAATTCGTACGTCCGATATCTCCAATGTAATTGCTGCCACCAACAAAAATTCCAGCCTCATTTATTTGAGAAAAAATACTACCGGAAAAGCAGAAAAATAGGATAACAAATACAATTTTTTTCATCATAAAAAATAGTGTGCAAATATAAAAAAATACATTTGCATTTAGTTGAATTGAATGCTCTTTTTTGATTAACAGTTTTTTAAGCGTAAAATTGTACTATATCCTATGTTTTAATTACGTTTATCCTCACCCCAAAGGAGTTTTTCTCTCAGGGTCTTTATAAAGGTTTGATCGTTGAGTTGAAGTGTCATAATTTTAAAAGAGCACTTCTTAATAAAGACCTTTGATTTGTTATCTAGTGTATACATTCTAGAATCAAGAGTGAGCAGCACTTCATCTGCGCGACTGTCGATTTGCAATTCTATCTCTGTCTGATCAGGGATCACTAATGGGCGAACCGCTAAACTATGAGGTGCTATTGGCGTGAGAATAATGTTCTGGGATGATGGTGAAATGATTGGTCCGCCGCAACTCAAAGAATAGCCTGTCGAACCGGTTGGAGTTGAAATGATCAGACCATCGCTCCAGTAGGTTGTCAAAAATTCGTCGTCTAGTTTGGTATCCACCTTAATCATCGATGCAGTATTCTTTCTGGTGATCGTAATTTCGTTCAGTGCAAAATTCACATTTCCAAAATCATTTTCTCCCCCTTCTACTCTTGCCTGAAGTAAGGATCTATTCTGAACAATAAATTGACCATTGACAATCTGTTCAAATGATGATCGAATACTGTCTTTTTGGATATTAGCCAAAAATCCCAGTCTTCCGGTATTGATTCCAATGACAGGAATTTCAAGATCTCTGACAAAAGTAATTGATCTTAAAAATGTTCCGTCTCCGCCTACCGAGAAAAAATAATCCAGGTCTCTGTTTAGGTCATCATATCCTGAAAAGGTCTCAACATTTTTATGATCTGCAAGTTGATGGAAACTTTTGAAAAAGTTTTCTTCAAAAACTATAGATACATTGTGCTGCCTGCAAAGACCAACAAGTTCCTGCACATACTTGATGGTAATTTCATTATTTGATTGTCCGAAGATTCCTACTTTCATAGATCCTAAAGCGATTAAATGTTGAGGTATTTTTGCAAATAATTGGATCGGTCATTCAATTCTTCAAGATATTTATCTTTTTCGAACTCATTTAGAATTTCATAATTGTATCTCCTGAATGAATGCAATGTATTATTGATGTCATGAAGGCTTAATTTTAAAGTTATTTGAGCCATTTCACTATCAATTTTAGAAACGAAAGCACCAAATAATGTCGCATTGTTGGATTCTACGATCTGAGAAATTTCGCTAAAAGAATACTCTTTGATGTTTTTAGCAACAACGAGAATGACTCCTTCTTCATGCAGAAATGGAGTACACTTAAAAATATTTAGAAAATCATCCAGCTCGTAATAACCAATATATTTTTTATCAGAATTTAAAACGGGCATTAAATTGGTATTATGCGTTGCGAAATTTTCTAAAACCTCGAACCAGTTCATGTTTTCCGTGGCGTAAAAAGGTTCTATCAGGTGTTTTAAATCGTTTAAATGAAGTTTTTTAGTTGCAACCATCTCTACTTCTTCCCGTGAGATAGCCCCGTAAAAAAGCTTTTCATCAACAACCGGTAAATGGGAAAAAGGATATTGTTTAAAGGAATTCTTCATTTCCAGGACCTCATCCTTTAAATTAAAGGGTGGAATATCTTTTAATATGTAACTGATGGTTTGCATTAAATAAGATGGTTCCTAAGGATAAAATTGTAATTTTGCCCACTGATTCAATCGATCTTTTGTGTAAAGATATAATATCTTTTGCATTAAAATTATAAATTAAAGACCAATGACTAAATTAAGCGTCAATATCAATAAAATAGCGACATTAAGGAATGCCCGAGGAGGAAATGTGCCCGATTTGTTGAAGGTGGCTCACGATATACAGAATTTTGGTGCACAAGGTATCACCATTCATCCAAGACCGGATGAAAGACACATCAGATATCAGGATGCATTGGATCTCAGGCCGGTTGTAACCACAGAATTTAATATAGAAGGTAATCCTATTCCTGAATTTGTGGATCTTGTTTTAAGAATTAAGCCAGAGCAAGTAACCTTGGTTCCTGATGCGGTTGACGCGATTACCTCAAATGCAGGCTGGAATGCAGAGAAACACCGATTTTTTTTAAAAGAGGTTGTAGATGAATTTAAAAGAAACGGTATCAGAACTTCTATTTTTATGGACCCTGATGTTGCTATGATGGAGGCAGCAGCAGCTACCGGTACAGACAGAATAGAATTATATACGGAATCCTTTGCAACAGCATTTGAAAAAGGAAATAGAGCAGGTGTTTCGTCTTATGTTGAAACTGCTAAAAAAGCAAGTGAGTTCGGCCTTGGTATTAATGCAGGACACGACCTTAGTCTTCATAACCTTCATTATTTTGTTCAGGAAGTGCCAGGTGTTCTTGAGGTTTCTATCGGGCATGCGCTTATTGCGGAAGCTTTATATTTTGGACTTCAAAATGTGGTCGGCATGTATCTTCAAAAACTTAAATAATGAAACTATTACATTCATCTATTTCCGGAAAGGGCTCTCCGATGGTCATTTTGCATGGTTTTCTTGGAATGGGTGATAACTGGAAATCTCTGGCAAACAAGTTCTCTGAAAAGTATCAGGTTCACGTGGTCGATCAAAGAAATCATGGCAGGAGTTTTCATGACGATGATTTTTCCTATGAACTTTTGGTAGAAGATCTTTTATACTATTTAGATTATCATCAACTGGAAAGGGTTCATATTCTGGGGCATTCCATGGGTGGGAAAACGGCCATGCTTTTCGCAGTTGAACACCCCGAAAGAGTAATGAAGTTAATGGTGGCTGATATTGCCCCTAAATTTTACCCTCCTCATCATCAAGTGATTCTTGATGCATTAGGGGAAGTTGATTTTCAGAAGGTCAGTTTGCGCTCAGAGGTCGATGAAATTCTTCAAAAACACATTCCTGAAATAGGGATAAGACAGTTTCTATTAAAGAATGTTTATAGAAAAGAGAAGGATCAGTTCGCCTTTAGATTTAATCTTGAAGTACTGGAGGAGCACTATGATGAAATAGGGGTTGCCTTGCCACCAAGAACAATGTTCGAGGGGCCTGTATTATTTTTAAAGGGAGCTTTGTCAGGTTATATTAGTAAGCAGGATGAGGATCTGATTTCGGCTCATTTTCCTAGTAACAGCATTGTTTCCATAGCGAATGCCAGTCACTGGTTGCATGCAGAAAATCCAATTGATTTTTACAATAATGTTGCTGAGTTCCTTGAAAATGATTAATTTCCCTTCATGCCCATAAACTATTGATATGAATTATATTTTTAAGGTTTTACTTACTGCTCTTGCAGTGCTCGTTATTGCCTATTTATTGCCGGGTGTTGACGTCGATGATTATGGTACTGCCATTTGGGTTGCATTCATTGTTGGGGTTTTATTTTCTATTTTGAAACCTATTTTGGTTATTCTTACACTTCCTGTCACTATTCTGACGCTGGGTCTCTTCTTATTTGTCATCAATGCGGCGATGATACTTCTGGCAAATAGCTGGATCGATGGCTTTAGTGTTTCCGGTTTCTGGACTGCACTCTTGTTCAGTATATTGCTTTCATTTTTTGAATCTGTTCTGCATAAGCTTATCGAAAAATAGAAAGTCATTTCTCGCTCTTCCACTCTCTTTGCTGATTTTAACATAAGATTGACATTTTTATGCTTCCAATTGCAATAATCATTGCCATATATTGCGCTAAAATCATTATTTTTGCAGCCTCAATTTTTAAAAAGAGATAAATTTATTTATAATGAAAATTACTAAAGAAGACATTGACGCGCTGAATTCGGTTGTTAAAATCGATATCACATCGAATGATTATCAGGAAAAAGTTGATACGCAACTTCAAGATTACAGAAAGAAGGCAAATATTCCTGGATTTAGAAAAGGACATGTTCCAATGAGTCTTGTAAAAAAGCAATATGGAAAATCTGTAATGATTGATGAGGTAAATAAACTTCTGCAGGAGTCATTGAATAAATTTTTGGTAGAAGAGAAATTGGATGTATTGGGAAATCCTTTACCTAAAATGAAAGAAAATTTTTCATGGGAAGGAGATCAGTTCTCATTCGAATTTGAATTGGGTCTGGCGCCTGATTTTGAGGTAAATCTTAAGCCAAAAAAAGCAATCACAGCGTATAAAATTATTGCTGATGATAAAATGATCAATACTCAAATTGATAGTATTAGAGAGCAATACGGGAAGATGATCACTCAGGCTGCCATTGAAGAAAACTCCAATGTGACCGGAACTTTTGTAAACGAGGAAAAAGAGATTGAAAAGAAATCTACTTTTAAGCTTGAAAAGATAAAAGGTAAGGCTAACATTAAAAAGTTTATTGGTGCTAAAGTGGGGGATAAGGTTGAATTGAAATCTAAAGGCTTATTTACTGATGACCACATGTTAATGAGTGTATTGGGTCTGGCACATGATGCTGCACATGATTTTGAAGCACCTTTGACATTTTCAATAGAAGAGATTACTCAAACGGAATTAGCAGATTTGAATCAGGAACTTTTTGACAAAGTATTTGGTGCCGGTTTGGTAAAAAGTGAGGAGGAATTTAAAATCAAGTTGAAGGAGGATGCTGAAAAACAATTTGGATCTCAGGCTGACCAGCAATTGCTTAATGCAGTTACAGAAAACTTGATCGAAAACACTGCATTTGATCTTCCTGCTGAATTCTTGAAGAAATGGCTTGCCGTATCTGGTGAAAAACCTATGACTGCAGAACAAGCTGGTGAAGAGTATGAAAAATCAGAAAAAGGATTAAGGTATCAATTGATTGAAGGGAAGTTGATGACTGACCATAAATTGCAGCTTAGCTATGATGACCTTAAGGATTATACCAAGGGATTTGTAAAAGCCCAAATGGCTCAGTTTGGTGATAACAAGATTGAAGACAAGGAACTGGATGACATCGTTAGTCGTGTTTTGTCAAATCAGGAGGAAGTTAAGAGGTTATCTGATCAATTGAAGAATGAAAAGTTTTTGAAATTCTTTAAAGAAAATATCAAGTTGAAAACCAAAGAAGTGACTTACGAAGATTTTATAAAAGAGGTTTACAAATAAATCTTTACAACATTAAAAACTCCATAATGACAGTTCATTATGGAGTTTTTTTATGGGCCATAGCAAGATCTTCAGTATACAGTTTATTTATGAAGACTTTGAGGATGATTTGAAGATTATTACATCCCAATTAATTAGTATATTTACAGACTTAACGATTAAAAAGTATATCTATGAATTTCGGAAATGAATTTAAAAAATTCGCTGTAAAAGATCAGGGAATCAACAGTATGTATGTTGATCAGTTGGTCAGTAGTGTAACTCCATATATTATTGAAGAAAGACAATTGAATGTTGCTCAAATGGATGTTTTCTCCCGTTTGATGATGGATAGGATCATTTTTTTAGGAACAGGTATCAATGATCAGGTTGCCAATATTATTCAGGCACAATTATTGTTCTTAGAAAGTGTGGATTCTACAAAAGATATTTCAATTTATATTAATTCTCCCGGAGGTGGTGTATATGCCGGATTAGGTATTTATGACACCATGCAGTTTATCAAGCCTGATGTGGCTACAATTTGTACAGGAATGGCAGCTTCTATGGGCGCAGTCTTAATGTGTGCCGGAGAGAAAGGAAAAAGATCGGCGCTTCCACATTCAAGAATTATGATTCATCAGCCTTTAGGTGGAGCACAGGGACAGGCTTCCGATATTGAAATTACGGCACGAGAGATCATGAAATTGAAAGATGAGCTATATGCTATTATAGCGAAGCACTCAGGACAAAAAGTAAAAAAAGTACATGATGATTCAGATAGGGATTACTGGATGAAGGCTGAGGAGGCGAAGACCTATGGTATGATTGATGAAGTACTTAGTAGAAATAAATAAAATTCTTTACGGGTTTAACTCCGTTAAAAAGTAGAGATTATGGCGAAGAAAGAAGAACTGGAATGTTCGTTTTGTAAGAGAAAGAAGGAAGAGACCAATTTGCTTATTGCAGGTGTTGATTCACATATTTGTGATAAATGTATTGAGCAGGCACATGGCATTGTCATGGAAGAGTCTATCAGTGAGAAGAAAAGCACAGGTTCTGATTTTCTGGTAAAAAAGCCAAGAGAGATTAAAGATTTTCTGGATCAGTATATTATTGGACAAAACCAGGCCAAGAAAGTAATGTCAGTAGCGGTTTATAACCATTATAAGCGTTTACTTCAAAAACCTAATTCAAAGGATGACGATATAGAGATCGAAAAAAGTAATATTGTTTTGGTTGGAGAAACCGGAACAGGAAAGACACTTATAGCAAGAACGATTGCAAAAATGCTAGACGTGCCCTTTGCCATTGTTGATGCTACAGTGCTTACTGAGGCCGGGTATGTTGGGGAAGATGTAGAGACAATTTTAACAAGATTGTTGCAAGCTGCAGACTATAAGGTTGACAAAGCAGAAAAAGGGATCGTGTTTATTGATGAGATCGACAAGATTGCCAGAAAAAGTGACAATCCTTCTATTACTAGAGATGTTTCTGGGGAAGGTGTACAACAAGCTTTATTGAAACTTTTAGAGGGAACTATTGTGAATGTTCCACCTAAAGGAGGAAGAAAGCATCCTGATCAAAAATTTGTGGAAGTTGATACCAAAAATATTCTTTTTATTGCAGGAGGTGCTTTTAGTGGTATTGATAAAGTGATCAGTAAAAGATTAAACATGCAGGCAGTAGGGTATTCTGCTTCGATGTCTGATGATAAAATTGATGAGGAAAATTTATTGCAGTATATCATTCCTTCAGATTTGAAGACTTTTGGATTGATTCCTGAGATCATTGGAAGGTTACCGGCCTTAACTTTTATGAGGCCTTTAGATAAGAAAACATTAAGGTCTATCTTGACGGTTCCCAAGAATGCGATCATCAAGCAGTACACAAGACTATTCGAAATGGATGGGATTACCTTTGAAATTGATGATAAGGCTCTTGATTTTATTGTTGATAAGGCTGTGGAATACAAACTCGGAGCAAGGGGGCTTAGATCTTTATGTGAGGAGATCCTTACGGATGCCATGTTTGACATGCCGGGAGCTGAAGAGACAAGTTTAAAAGTGACTTTAAAATATGCTAAGGATAAACTGACCAAAACTACGATCAAGAAGTTAAAGGCAGTATCATAGGCTGAACTGATCATCACTACTTAATAAAAAAAAACTGTCATCATTTGACAGTTTTTTTATCTTTATAATTAAAATCTTAGTTAAAAGAATGATCGCAAGAGAAACCATTGACAAAGTATTTGAAACTGCTCGGGTAGAGGAGGTCATTGGTGATTTTGTAAATCTAAAGAAAGCTGGTGCAAATTATAAGGGCTTAAGCCCTTTCACTGATGAAAAGACACCTTCCTTTATGGTGTCTCCGGTGAAGCAGATCTGGAAAGATTTTAGTACAGGAAAAGGAGGGAATGCCATTACTTTTTTAATGGAGCATGAGCATTATTCTTATCCTGAAGCGATACGGTATCTGGCTAAAAAATATCAGATAGAGATAGAAGAGACGGTTCAAAACGATGAAGAAAAGAAACGTGCTGACGAAAAAGAAAGTTTGTTTCTGGTTTCTGAATATGCGAAAAATTACTTTGCAGATATTTTGTTGAATTCTGAAAAGGGCAAAGCTATAGGTTTGTCATATTTTAAGGAAAGGGGTTTTACAGATGAAACAATCAAAAAATTTGAACTCGGCTATTCTCTTGACGAGTGGTCGGCTTTTACGGATACTGCTGAAAGTAAGAAGTACGAGATCGAATTCCTTGAAAAAACAGGACTCAGTATCGTCAAGGACAATCGAAAATTTGATCGATTCAAGGGCCGGGTAATGTTTCCTATCCACAGTATGAGTGGAAGGATCCTGGGGTTTGGAGGAAGAACATTGTCATCAGACAAAAGAGCAGCAAAATACCTCAATTCTCCTGAAAGTATTATTTACCATAAAAGTAAGATCCTATATGGAATTTATCAGGCAAAACAAAGTATAGCCAAACAAGACAATTGCTATTTGGTAGAAGGTTATACCGATGTGATCTCTATGTGGCAATCCGGTATTGAGAATGTAGTGGCATCATCGGGAACAGCGCTCAGCTCAGATCAGATTAGGTTGATCAACAGATTGACTAATAATATAACTGTATTGTTTGATGGAGACGCTGCGGGTATCAGGGCCTCATTGAGGGGTATTGACCTGATTCTGGAACAGGGGCTTAACGTAAAAGTTGTGGCTTTTCCTCAAGGAGATGATCCGGATAGTTTTGCGAAGGCCAGAACAACTGAAGAAATTTCGGATTATCTTAAAACACATTCACAGGATTTTATCCAATTCAAAACCTCTCTTTTACTTGAGGAAACTAAGAATGATCCGATAAAAAGGGCAGAGTTGATCAGGGATATTGTGGCCAGTATTTCGAAGATTCCTAATAATATTCAAAAAGAGATCTACGTGCAGGAATGTGCGCGAATTATGAATATTTCAGAGGCCGTTTTATTTAATGAATTATCGCAGATCTTAAAAAGAGAGAATCGTGATAGTCAAACCTCCCCTTCACCCAAAACACCATTTACGGGTGTAAAGAAGGAAACCAAGAAAGTAGAGAAGATTGATCAATTGTTTGAAATGGAGAAAAAAATCATCGAGATTTTACTGCTCTATGGAAACGAACAAGTAGATTTTGTTGACTTTACTTCAGAAATAGACGATGACGGAAAAAAAACAATTGTCAAAAACAATTATAGCAATGAAGTTTGTAAAGAGATTTATGTGCACTTGCAGGAAGATGAGATCGAATTTACCAATCCAATTTTTCTGAAGATCTATTATGAGATCATTCATCTTTTAAATCAAGACCAGGGAATTAGTGCGGATCTATTTACAAACCATGAGGATCAGGACATCTCTGCTACGGTTACAGATATTCTGATGGATGAAGAAAGATATATTTTAAGCAAATGGGAGAAGCACGACATTTTTGTTAAGAACAAACAAAGTTATTTGCCCAAACTGGTCATGGATGTTCTTTACAACCTGAGAAGACTCCTTATTGCGGAAAAAATACATGCTTTAAAATCAGAACTTCAGGCTGCGCAAGAAGTACAGGAAGCAATACAGGATAATCGTGATGCTCTTGAGTCGATTAGAGATTATACAGCTTTAAAGCAATTGCTTTTTGAAAAGCTTAATCGTGTAATCTAAACGCTACTTTTTAAAGCTTCTGGAATGTCACAAACAGGAATTGCAACCATTTTATGCTGGTTGGCCTTGTGTAATTTATTGTATATACTCAACACTTCTTTTTGTCTGTCAGAAAGCCCTATGTCATCGGCGTCTTTTTCCAAATGATGCATCGCCCATTCCAATTCGTCATAGCTGGCGCCAATTTGATCCTCATCTGTGCGGTCATCACCCCATAGTCCGTCGGTGGGTGCTGCCTCGATGATTTCCTGATGGACACCCATATAAGTAGCAAGTGCATAGACCTCGCTTTTCATGAGATCAGCAATTGGACTTAGATCAACCCCACCATCGCCGTATTTGGTAAAAAAGCCAACGCCAAAATCTTCCACTTTGTTTCCAGTTCCCGCAACGAGAAGGCTGTTTAAGGCTGCAAAGTAATACAGAGAAGTCATTCTTAATCTCGCTCTGGTGTTCGCAAGAGACATAAACCTGTCTTCTTCATTGCTAACTGTTGGCAGGGCAGTGATAAGACTATCGAAGACAGGGGTCAAATTTACCTTGGTCATACTAACATTGGCATGATTTTTCTGTAACCACGCTACATGGTTCAGCGCTCTGCTCACTTGCGAGGAAGCCTGATGAATAGGCATTTCCAGGCAAATAACTTCCAATCCGGTTCTGGCACATAATGTTGAAGTCACGGCAGAGTCAATCCCTCCGGAGACTCCAATGACAAATCCTTTTACTCCGGCTTTAGTGGCATAATCTTTTAACCAATTTACAATATGATCTATAACCGCTTCTGTTTTCATTTTTTTAATGATTTTATACTAAAGAATACTACCTTTGCTAACAAAAGTAAGCGAATAGAATAATTAATAAAAATTACCAACGTTTTTACTTTTATAAATCTATGCTATGAAGAAATTTGGCTATTATCTACTCTTTGTCTTAATGTGTTTCGCTTGCGGAAAAGAAGCAAAAGTGGCAGCGGAAATAGAAGCAATAGACATTGATGTGACATG
>CAJQNF010000051.1 GCA_905479625.1 uncultured Flavobacteriaceae bacterium
CCGTTCCCAATCTTGCTGCTACGCAATTCTGTTTTGCTTATTGATACCAAGCAGCGTAATAAATTAGAGGCGCTTCATATTTCTAGGAAAGAAATTTTTCTGAAACAACATGACCTTATTAAACGAAAAGTAAAAGAGATCTCTGATTTGAACCTTGATCTTTCAAGTCAGCGGGAAAATTTGCAGCTGATGTTTTCACAATTAAAAGATTTGTCTGATAAAACTGATAAGTCATTTAGCGGAGCAGTTTTGGCTCAGGAAAAGAGACAGCTCAATGGTTTGGATCACTTGGAAAAAAGACTTCTAAAAGCCCAGAAGAGAAAATATAAAGAGATCGTAACGCGAATAATAAAAATTCAACAGGAGCTCTTTCCAAAACAAAGCTTACAAGAAAGACAAGCTAATTTTTCGGAATTTTATGAGCTGTATGGTGAGAAGTTAATTCCATTGCTGGTCAGTGTATTAGACCCTTTGAAGTTAGAATTTGATTTAATAAGTCCGGAGGATTAGATTAAGCCGCAAATCATAAGGGCTTCTTTGTAGGCATCAGATCGATATTCGTAATTATATGTTCCCAGATCCTGGGGATGTATCCAAATTAATTCATCGAATTCATCGTCTTGTGGAATGACATCTGCCTCTGGTCTGTGCCTGATTTTCACTATGGATAATTCCTGACCCATATAAACAGGATGGCAATCTGGCGGAAAAGGATACCTTACTTTTTGGTCATATACTTCTGAAATGTATTCGTGAAATAAGAGGTAATTCAGTTCCTCCTTTAATTCTCTTTCAATTCCCTGAATAAGGTTCTCTTTTTCTTCCAGACCTCCTTGTGGAAACTTGTAACTTTTATCACGAGGTGAATATCCAATGAGGATCTTAGATTCTTCATTGACAATTACTGCCATAACCGCTTGTCTGTAAATTTTCCCCATGGTACAAATTTAGCAAAAAAAAAGATGACCGGTTTTCCGGTCATCTTTTTAAAATCTATATGCATTTTAGTTTATGTGATAAATAAAAAGGAAAATAACGCGGCAAACTTTCCAATTTTTAAATTATCCAGACTTAAGAATCTATTTCTTCTTGATATTTTAACTTCAGGTTTTTGTGTTTGATCTGCAACCAATTCAGAAACCTCACCAATTAACTGGTAACAGGCATTGATTAATTTTTCCTCTCTCGGAAGGTAATCATTCTGTGGGTAAAGGATTAATAAGAAATCATCATTACTGTCAGAAGATGTAAAACTATCTTCCAATGAAGCTGCATCTTTATTTTCAATAAATTCCATGTAGATTTCTCTGAACACGGATATTTTACTTTTGTCGATGATCGAGAAATTAACAGAATCTAACAGGGCATCAATTTTATGGCTGAATGAAAGTGCGTTCTGATGATTGCCCAGCAATTCAGAATTGATACTGTCAGTGATGTTTAGTTTTTCAGATAAGTAATCTGTAATCGTGCTCTCAACAAAAAGGGCAGATACAAAAAACTCATTTCTAACTTTTACCTCGCTTATCTCCATGATTCAATCTTTTAAATATTATATATAATGAATAATTAAATTCAATTACATTTATTTAACGTTATGTGAGGGGAGTTATTATGAGGGTAATCTCAATTACTTTGCCAAAGCTTGATAATTGATCTTAAAACAAAGTTAAAAATTAAACCAACCTATCCTAATAAATTGGATAAAAATACCTGAAATTGTTGATAAATTTCATGGTATTCCATGAATAAAAAAAGCCCTTTTGATCATCAAAAGGGCTTTTTAAAATATTTTTAAAAATAAATAAATTCTTATTTTTTGAATTTAGCGTATTTATTTTTGAACTTATCAATTCTACCAGCAGTATCAACCAATTTCATTTTACCAGTATAATATGGATGAGAAGTGCGAGAAATTTCCAATTTAATTAATGGGTATTCAGCTCCTTCAACATCAATAGTTTCTTTTGAATTGGCAGTAGATTTCGTTAAAAAAACATCTCCGTTAGACATGTCTTTAAATGCTACCATTCTATAATTTTCTGGATGTATTCCTTTTCTCATCGTTAACTCATTTAAATTTTATACTTTCGCTTCTCTTAAAAAGAATATTCAGCACTTGCCGAATTTGAGAGTGCAAATTTAAATAATATTTTTAAAACTCAAACATTATTTTAGGTATTTTAAACAAAAAATAATAATATGAATAAAATTGCTTACAATCTTACGTTGGCATTCCTCCTTATTCTGAATGCTTGTGGAAATAAATACCAGTTACAGTTAGAATCCCCCAAAAGTATTCAGATAGATAAACCCTTAAAAATTGGCGTACAAGAGAAGAAAGGGAATCCTATTGATTCTGTTCAGTATTTCATAAATGGAGCCTTAATCAGCAATCATGAGGCTGTTGATATCAAGAACTATAAATTAGGAAAGCAAGCTTTGTCAGCTACCATCTACTTTGACGGTAAAAGCAAAAAGCTGAACAATACGATCTACTTTTTAAATGACAAGGCGCCTGAAGTTTTTACCTATGAGGTGGTGAATGAATTTCCACATGATGATCAAGCATTTACCCAGGGTTTTGTTTACCATGACGGATACTTTTATGAAAGTACCGGGCAGAATGGCAAATCTTCATTAAGAAAGGTTGACATTGAATCTGGAAAGGTATTGAAAAAGATAGATCTGGATAAACAATATTTTGGGGAAGGTATGACGATTAAGGATGGTAAGATTTATCAGTTGACCTGGAGAAAAAAAGTAGGCTTTATTTATGACTTGGAGAACTTCGAACTTGAAAAATCATTTGAATACGGCCAAAGTCAAGAAGGTTGGGGTTTGACTCATAACAATGATTTTCTGATTAAAACTGATGGTTCTGAACGCATGTGGCTCTTAGATCCTCAAACGCTTAAGGAGGTTTCCTATATAGAGACCTATACCAATAAAAGGAAGGCTGAAAAATTGAATGAACTTGAGTTTGTTAATGGAAAGATCTATGCGAATATCTGGCAACAGAATTCTATTTTAATTGTTGAACCTTCAAGTGGTGCTATAGAAGGGATTGTTAGTTTAAAAGGTCTTCAGTCCAGAGCAGGTCAAAAAGGAGAAGACAACGTATTAAACGGAATTGCCTACGACAAGCAAAATGACCGTTTGTATGTGACCGGAAAGAACTGGAATAAGGTTTTTGAAATCAAATTGATTGAAAAATAAATGCATATGCTTCGTTATCTGTTCTTGATATTTATCGTTTTTATAACCTTGCAGTCTTGCAATGATGACATTTTTGAGACCAGTCCCAGTACCGGTCAATTGACTTTTTCAAAGGATACAGTTTTCCTGGACACCGTGTTTACGAATACAAGCTCTAGTACCAGAACTTTTAAGGTCTATAACAAAAGCAATGCTCATATCAATATTCCAAGCATAAGGTTGGGGAAGGGCGAGCAGTCATTTTACAGGCTCAACGTAAATGGCGAACCGGGAAAATCATTCGAAAATATTGATATATTACCTAAAGATAGTATTTATGTTTTTGTAGAAGCCACGGTAGATTATACCAAGGTGAATGATCCTCTTTACATTGATGAAGTTATTTTTGATCAGGGAGATAATGAGCAGGAAATAAAATTGATAACCCTTGTTCAGGACGCTTATTTTTTATTCCCTGAAAGAGATGCTGATGGAATAAAGGAAAAGATCGTTTGGGGTATTGATGACGAAGGTGAGGAGATATTGGTGGATGGTTTTTACTTGGACGGCAATACAACCTGGACCAATGAAAAGCCTTATGTTATTTATGGTTATGTAGGTGTAAACGTGGGTAATACGCTTACTATTAATAAAGGAGCGAACATTCATTTTCATGAAAATTCAGGCCTTCTTGTTGAAAAAAACGGTTCATTAAAGATCAATGGAACTTTAGATGAAAAAGTAATCATTCAGGGAGACAGGCTGGAACCATTTTATGAAGATATCGCCGGTCAATGGGGGACGATTTGGTTACGAGCTGGCAGTAAGGAACATATGATCAACCATGCCGTGATTAAAAACAACATCATTGGGATTTTAGTCGACACAATTGGAAGCGAAGCGCAACCCACGCTTACAATTCAAAATTCAGAGATTTACAATACCAGTAATTTTGGAATTTTCGCCCGTGCGGCGAATATTAAGGGTTCTAACTTGGTTATAGCAAACAACGGACAATCTTCTCTTGCTTGCACTTTTGGTGGCACCTACAATTTTACGCATGCTACCTTTGCCAACTTTTGGTCAGGTGGTATAAGAGAGTTTCCTGCGGTACTTGTCAATAATTTTCAGTTGTCTACAGGTGGTAATGATTCAGGAGGATTGGTTGTCAATGATTTATTAGCAGCAAACTTTACAAATTGCATTATAGACGGGAATCAAAGTGTTGAATTCCTGCTTCAAAACAATGATCAGGCGGCCTTCAATTTTAAATTTAAAAATAATTTATTGCGTTTTTTAGATCCAGGAGGCAACCAGTCAAATAACCCTCTTTACGATTTTGATGACACCGATAAGTATCAGGATAATATCTTTAATGGGGAATCAGATTTTGAAGATGTCAATGAGAATAAATTTCGCATTGGGGATGCGTCCGATGCCAAAGCTAATGCGGACCAATCAGCTGCCCAGCAAGTTCCCTTTGACCTTTTAGGAGTAAATCGTGTTGTTTCTCCTGATATGGGTGCCTATCAGCATATTATTTTTGAAGAATGATTTTGCCCAATTAGAATAAAAGTTAAACATAAATTACATGAGCTCAAAAAGAATTCTGGTAACAGGAGCCAGCAGAGGAATAGGATTAGAGCTGGTCAGGCAGCTTTCGGATAGCGGTCATCAGGTACTTGCCTTAAGTAGAAATGCAGGAGGTCTTGAAAAGCTGGCGTCAGACTGCGAGACATTAAATGCTTTACAAACTAATATTACATCAGATACTGGGATTGATAAAGTGGTGAAGTTCGTAAACGATAACTGGGGGACTGTGGATATTGTCATCCATAATGCCGGAGCATTACTTCATAAACCCTTAAAAGAAACAACGGTGGATGATTTCCAGAGGATCTATCAGGTCAATGTTTTCGCTGTTGCTGAATTGACCAGAAGACTCGACCCGTTTTTTGTTGAAGGGACTCATGTTGTTGCTATTAGCAGTATGGGAGGCATTCAAGGAAGTATGAAGTTTGCCGGCCTTGCTGCTTACAGTTCGTCAAAAGGAGCAGTCATCACTTTAATGGAGCTGCTGGCTGAAGAATATAAAGAGAGAGGGGTTTCTTTTAACGCCTTAGCGCTTGGAGCGGTACAGACCGAAATGCTAAAAGAGGCATTTCCTGACTATGATGCTCCGGTAACTGCAAGAGAAATGGCAACATACATCTCAGAATTTGCACTAAAAGGACATAAGCTATTTAACGGTAAAGTGTTACAGGTATCGAATTCAACCCCATAGTGGGAAATTTTACAACAGAAAAGTAATCATTGCTTGGAAACAAAAATAGAAATTCTTCAAAAATACCTTCCAGAGGAAGCCTTGGGAAAGGTGATCGAGCTGATAGAGCGTTATCCCTGCCATCTCAAAATTGTAAATAAGAGAAGCAGTAAACACGGAGATTTCAAAAGGTTCAATGATGGAAAGGTACAGATTACCATCAATAATGACCTAAACCCATATCGGTTTTTATTGACACTTGTTCATGAATATGCCCATTTGGTGACTTTTCGGGAATATAAAAGCGTAAGACCTCATGGGGTCGAATGGAAACGTAATTTTAAATTACTGATGTTGCCTTTTCTTAGTCCTGAAATATTTCCTGATGACTTACTGAAACTTCTGGCAAATTACCTGATCAATCCCAAAGCGAGTAGCGACGGAGACATTAACTTATCTTTAGCTTTTAGAAATTATGATCGTTTTTCGGATAAAACACTTATTTTTGAGATTCCGGATAGGAGCCGATTTCAGTACCGAAACAGAGCTTTTATCAAGGGAAAAAAAAGACGTACAAGATATGAATGTATCGAAATACTCACACATAGAAAATACATATTCCACCCACATGCAGAGGTGGAGCTTTTAAAATAAAATTATGAATAAGAACTATTATGCTGTAATTATGGCTGGGGGAGTTGGTTCCCGATTTTGGCCTGTAAGCACACCTGATAATCCCAAACAATTTCAAGATATGCTGGGTACAGGAGAGTCGCTTATACGGCAGACTTTTAACAGATTATCAACCTTGATCCCTCAGGACCAAATACTGATAGCGACTAATCAGAGGTACAAGAATTTAGTGATGGAGCATTTGCCTGAAGTAACTGAAAATCAGGTATTGCTGGAGCCGGCTATGAGAAATACGGCTCCGTGTATTTTGTATTCAGCGCTTAAAATTATGGATCAGAATAGTGAGGCTGTAATGATCGTCGCACCCTCGGATCACCATATAGAGGATGAAGCAGAATTTGTGCGAAATGTAAAGTCAGCTTTTGAGGCCTGTCAGAAAAATGATATTTTGATGACACTTGGTATAAAACCAACAGGACCTAATACAGGGTACGGCTATATTCAGTTTGAAGAGGGTGAAAGGGAGGTGAAAAAGGTTAAGAACTTTACAGAAAAACCTGATTTAAAAACAGCGGAAAAATTTATCGCACAAGGGGATTATTTATGGAATGCCGGTATCTTCATCTGGAGCGTAAAAAGCATTCTTGATTCTTTTAAAAGAAGCCTTCCTGAGATGTGTCATTTATTTGAAAAGGGAGCCTCTTATTGGAATTCTAAAAAAGAAACTGATTTCATTACAGATCACTATGCTGAAGCCGAGAATATATCTATCGATTATGGTATCATGGAAAAGGCCCAAAATGTATATGTAATGGGTACGGATTTTGGTTGGAATGATCTTGGAACCTGGGGTTCCTTATACGATAAGCTTGAAAAGGATGAAGCTGATAATGCAATTGTTAATGCCAAAAGCTATTTTATAGATGCTAAAAACAACATGATCAGTACCAAAGGAGGTAAAAAAATTGTGGTAGCGGGTATCAGTAATTATATTATTGTTGAAACTGACGATACGATCATGATTTATCCTAAATCTGAGGAACAGAAGATTAAAGAGGTTTCAAAAGAGGCAGAGAAGAGATTTAGGAAAGACTAATTTTTACTACATTTACTAAGGTCATCGATAAGTCAAGCTTTTATGGAAGAAAATAAGAAGGATCAGATAGTAGAGGATAAGAAATTTAAGGAACAAAAGGAAGAGGTCCAAAAGGAATTTAAGGGCTTTTTTCAGAGTTTAAAGGAATATATCCCCCAGCTTTTAAGTATTCGTCGGGATACGGATAAGGAGGCGACTGCAAAAACGATCAGAGAAGGTGTATCCATAAAGGGGCAAACAGCCTGGATTTTGGTTTTTTCAATATTGATTGCTTCCATTGGATTGAATGTAAGCTCGACAGCTGTTGTGATTGGAGCGATGTTAATATCTCCTTTGATGGGACCTATTCTTGGAATCGGGTTTTCCATTGGAGTAAACGATGTGGATACATTGAAGTCTTCAGTGATCAACTTCGGTGCCATGGTTTTTTTAAGTCTATTGACTTCTTTTATATTCTTTAGCATACCCATTTTTAAGGAGGCTACTCCAGAAATCCTTGCCCGTACTAAACCGGATGTAAGAGATGTGTTGATCGCCATGTCCGGTGGTTTAGCACTGATCATTGCAATCAGCCGAAATAAGCCCCAGTTCAATACAGTAGCGGGTGTGGCTATTGCTACCGCTTTGATGCCGCCATTATGCACGGCCGGATTTGGTCTGGCAACCGGACAATTTAACTATTTCGGAGGTGCAATGTTCCTTTTTACGATTAATTGTATCTATATAGCCCTTGCGGCTTTTGTTATCACAAAATACTTAAAGTTCCCTATGCTTAAGTATATCAATCAGGCCAAAAGAAAAAGGATTTCCCGTGTTGCTTCTTTGATCGCTTTGGTCATACTGGCGTTTAGTATTTATCTTTTTTACCAATTATATGTCTTAAACGATTATACAATTAAAGCTGAAAAATTCATCGAAAATTTGAAGGAAGAAGGCGTAAATATTATTGGGGATAATAAGGAAAGTATTAATTTTAAGGAACAAGAGATCAAGCTATATGTTTTTGGCAGTGACTATTCACCTAAGGATAAAGAAAGGTGGGAAGAGCAAATTCAGGAATTGGGATTGAAGAACACAAAGCTGACTATTTTAAAAAGTCAGGATGATTCAGGTATACGAGAAGATATAGACAAAATCAAAGAACTGTATATCAATTCGCATCAAATGCTGAGTTCAAGAGATGAAACCATCAAAGAAAAGGACTTAAGAATCAATGAACTTGAAAAAGACTTGAGGAGGTATTATGCCAATGAGGTTCATTTTGATAGAATAATCAAAGAAATTCAGATCAATTATGCTGATTTAGAGCAAATTGGATACTATCGAGAATATATTTCAAATTTTGAAAAAATGGATACACTCAATATTATATCTGTAAGATGGAGGAAGAAGGTGTCCAATCGTCAAAAAAAGCAACAGGAAGAGAAGTTAAAGGAGTGGTTGCAGACCCGTTTGAATATTAAGAATTTAGAAATCAGACAGCTTAAATAGTTTTTTTGAACCTCTTACTAATCTAAGTAATGATGCCTTAAAAGAGATTTCTATACAATAATTATGTTATCCTTTATTATAAACTTCTCTCACTTTCTTATATAGGTTTGAAGAGTATACAAAATCTGTAACAGCCTTGTTATCAGTTTTAAATATTGTTTTAAAGGAGCCTTCCCACTCTTTTAATCCTTCTTTAAGGAAAATGATTTTTTCACCTATTTCCATCACTGAATTCATGTCATGAGAATTAATGATAGTGATCATCTGGTATTCATCCGTAATTTCCTGGATCAGATTATCTATAACAATAGCTGTTTTAGGGTCAAGGCCAGAATTGGGTTCATCACAGAACAGGTATTTAGGATTCATCACTATGGCTCTTGCAATCGCCACCCTTTTTTGCATACCTCCCGAAAGTTCTGCAGGGAATTTAGTATTTACATTTTCAAGGTGTACTCTATTTAGAACGAAGTTCACCCTGTCTTTCATTTCCTCATCTGTTTGATTGGTAAACATCTTGAGAGGGAATTTAATATTGTCTTCTATCGTTTCTGAATCAAAAAGGGCACCTCCCTGAAAAACCATACCTATTTCCTTGCGAAGATCTCTTTTTTCTGATAATGTCATTTTACTGTAATGACGATTATCATAACAGATATCACCTTTTTCAGGATAATAGAGGCCGAGAAGGCATTTTAGAAAAACAGTTTTACCGGACCCGCTGGTTCCAATGATCATGCTCGTATCTCCTTTGTGAAAAGTAGCCGAGACGCCTCTTAGAACGTGTTGATCGCCAAAGGATTTATGTATATCTGTAACTTCTATCATCTATCCTAATAGCATTTGGGTTAGGAAATAATTTAGTAATATGATCAAAATACTTGTCCAAACAACAGCCTGTGTACTTGCTTTGCCCACTTCCAGAGAACCTCCTTTAACATAGAAGCCATAGAATGACGGAATCGTTGAGATGACAAAAGCAAAAACCATTGTTTTAATGAGAGCGTACCGAATCAAATAAGGTTGAAAATCCATTCGTATTCCTTCAATATAACTATCTGAGGCAAATAAACCTGTCATAAAACCAGAAACCCATCCTCCGAAAATACCTAAAAACATAGCTAGCATGACAATAAAAGGATAAAAGAGAACAGCTGCAATAACTTTTGGAAGCACCAGAAAGTTTAAAGCATTGACTCCCATTACTTCCAGCGCATCTATTTGTTCTGTTACCCTCATGGTTCCAATGCTTGAGGTGATATAGGAACCTACTTTTCCAGCGAGAATAATCGACATAAAAGTTGGCGCAAATTCAAGAATAATCGATCTTTTAGTGGCAAACCCTATTAGATATTTGGGAATCCAGGGAGTATCAACATTCAAGGCTGTTTGAATGGCGACCACTCCTCCTACAAAAAAAGAAATAAAGGCAACTATACCCAAGGATTTTATACCTAGCTCTTCAACTTCCTTAAATAAACTTTCTCTGAATACTGAACCTTTCTCCGGTTTTTTAAAAACCTGCCCCAGCATGATAAAATAAAGTCCAATGTTGTGAAAATATTTCATATCGATTTCAATAGTGCTAAAATATTAAAATTTGACTGACAAATAGATATATAAACTCCTTTTATCCTTAAATTTGGCCACAAAAAAAGAATTCATGAGAAAGTTGTTGTTGGTTTTTTGTTTAATACATTTTTCATCAAATGTTTTTGCTCAAGATGTTACTAAGGTTGACCGACCCAAATTAATGGTAGGTATTGTAGTTGATCAGATGCGCTATGATTATCTGACAAGGTTTTACGATAGGTATGGAGAGGAAGGCTTTAAAAGGATACTGGGTGAAGGATTTAACTATGAGAATGCCCATTATAATTATCTGCCTACTGTAACTGCAGTGGGTCATGCCTCTATATATACAGGAACAACTGGTAGTCAACATGGGATTATTGCAAATGACTGGTACGACAAATATGCAAAGAAAATGATCTATTGCGTAGATGATTTTAATTATCAGGCGGTGGGGACAGAAGAATTGAATGAGCAAAAATCTCCTGTAAATTTATTGGCAACTACGGTAACGGATCAGCTCAGATTGTCTCAAAACATGAATGGGAAAACAGTAGCCATTGGACTTAAGGATCGTTCGGCTGTGCTTCCGGGAGGCCATACATCTAATGGGTCTTATTGGTTTGTGGGAAAAAATGACGGTAAATTTGTTACCTCTTCATTTTATATGGATGCCTTACCAAAATGGGTCAAGGATTTCAATAATAATGGACTTGCAGAAAAATACATGAAAAAGAAATGGGAAACCTTGTATCCCATCAAAAGTTATAAGGAAAGTATAGAAGATGACAATCCATATGAAGGCTTGTTTTATGGGGAGGAGAAACCGGTTTTCCCTCATGATCTGAAAAAATTAAAGGATAAAAATGGCAATTATGATTTGATTAAAGAAAGCCCTTTTGGGAATTCTATATTGGTTGAATTTGCGAAAGCAGCTATAAAAGGTGAAAAGCTTGGTGAACGAGATTATACTGATTTTTTGGCCATTAGTTTTTCAAGTCCTGACTATATTGGTCATCGCTATGGGTCAGATTCAAAGGAAATTGAAGACACTTATTTAAGGTTGGATCTTGATATAGCGGAGCTTCTGGATTATTTGGATAATAAGATAGGGGAAGGTAATTATACATTGTTTTTAACCGCTGACCATGCCGTTGTGCCTGTTCCTGCCTATTTAAAGTCTTTGAAGATTCCTGCAGGATATTTTGACTATGCAGCATTTAGGATATATTTAAATGAGCTCTGTCAAAAATATTATGGAGCCTCTGACCTTATTGAAAATTTCTCAAACAATCAGGTTTTTTTGAATCGTGATGCTTTGGATAGATTAGATCTTGTTGCGGCTGAGGTGTCTCAGCGATTGGCTGATGACATGATTAATTATGAAGGTGTCAACAAAGTGGTGACCGCAAGAACTCTTCAGAACACCAATTTTACATCCGGGATTATGACTTATATCCAAAACGGATATAATCAAAAGCTATCAGGTGATATTATGATGATTCCAAATCCTGGTATGATCTATAAAAGGCAAACGGGCACTACCCATGGATCCGGTTATAGTTATGACAGGCATGTTCCGATCATGTTTTTTGGAAAAGGGATACAAAAAGGAAGGAGCCGCGGGTATGTGGAGATTATTGATATTGCTCCTACGGTATCAAACCTATTGCAAATATCATTTCCTAATAGTCATTCAGGAAAAGTTTTGATAGAAGCACTGAAATAAACTTAGACTATATATTTAATTCATTTCACATAAAAAAACTCTCCATTTTCATGGAGAGTTTCCTTCTTTAACAATAACAATTTTCCCTAGTTTTAAAATAAAAAAACTAATGAGACTATACAACGCACATTTATTTTTCATATTGTAATATGAGTGAAAAAATAAAAATATCTTATGAAATGTTGGAATAAGAGCCCTGTCAATTAATAGGTTAACTAAAAAGAAAAAACTCTCCATTTTCATGGAGAGTTTCCTTCTTTAACAATAACAATTTTCCCTAGTTTTAAAATAAAAAAACTAATGAGATTATACAACGTACATTCATTTTTTATATTGTAATGTGAGCAGAAAATAAAAATACTTCAAGAAGTGTTGGGCCAGGATGCTTGTCAATTATTGATTTAACTAAAAAGAAAAAACTCTCCAAATTAATGGAGAGTTTTCCTTCTTTAACAATAACAATTTTCCCTAGTTTTAAAATAAAAAAAACTAATGAGATACTACAACGCACATTAGTTTTTTATATTGTTTCAGAAGAAAAATAAATGAATAATTTTTTAAATAATTACTTGAGGTAAATAGACATGGATAGCTCAAAAAAAGATAGGATAGTGTAAATAAAAAAACTCTCCATTAATTTGGAGAGTTCTCTTCTTTAACAATAACAATTTTCCCTAGTTTTAAAATAAAAACTAATGAGATACTACAACGTATATTCATTTTTTATATTGTAGCGGTGCAGGAAAAAAACCAAGAATTTTTGAATTATTTATTTAAGGCTTTAGCAGCTATTTTTTTCCTTTGGTCTTGGGTGGTCTTGTTTTAGGCTTTTTATACTTTTTTTTGATCTCTCTTTTGTAAGATCCACCTAAATTTATTTTTTTATTTTTTTCACTTTTTTCGTGAAAGGCCTCTCCTGATTTTATCTTTGGTTTTTCTCTACCGCCTATCTCTCTTTCGGAAGTGTTGTCTTTTTCTTCAGGCATAAGTTCATTTGAAATCATTACTTCTTTTGGTAATGGTTCCAGTGGAATTTCAGTTTGCATGAGGATTTCAATTTCCAGAACCGCTTCATCTTCTCCGGGAACAAATAAAAATATAGCTTCTCCGCTTTTTCTAGCCCTTCCGGTACGTCCGATTCTATGGATATACTGTTCCGGGTATGAAGGAGCGTCAAAATTGATCACGTGGCTAACACCGAGAATATCCATACCTCTTGATACAATATCAGTAGCTATGAGTATTCGGATCTTTCCTTCCTGAAATTTATCAATGGCCTGAAATCGGTAATTTTGTGATTTGTTTGAATGGATAAGATCTAATTCTTCTCCAAAAAATTCTTTTAATTCTTCATAGAGTCTATCAGCAATTTTCTTATTTTTAGTAAAGATCAATACTTTATCTAACCCCTCTTGTATGAGGAGGTAGTGAAGATAGTTTACCTTGGTTTTGTAATTGGGTATCGCAATACCTTTTTGCTCTATTTTCTCTAGCGGGGTTCCGACTGGTACGATCTCTATCTTTTTAGGGCTTTTAAAGAAGCTTTGGATCAATGTGTCAACTTCCTCGGTAATAGTCGCAGAAAACATGATGTTCTGCCGCTTTTTTGGCAGTATGTCAAGAATATTAAGCAATTGAGGTCTGAATCCTATAAAAAGCATTTCATCCACTTCATCCAAAACCAATTTTTGAATAGCAGCGAGTCTCAGTACTCCTGAAACAGCCAGGTCAAATAGCCTTCCCGGTGTGGCAACCAAAATATCGAGCCCTTCGCTAACCAAATCTTTTTGAGGATTGATATTGACTCCTCCATAAACACCTGCAATTCTTACGTTTTGGTAAGTGGTAAGTTGTTTGGCAACAGATACCACCTGAGCTACGAGTTCTCTTGTTGGAACTATGATTAGTACCCTTGGATGTACCTGTTCTGAAAAACTAAGTGATTTTAAAACTGGCAGGAGGTAGGCAAGGGTTTTCCCCGTGCCGGTTTGAGCGAGCCCAACCATATCATTTCCTGAGTTCACTGCTGGAATCGATTTTTCCTGTATTGGAGTTGGGTTTATAATGCCCATGTCGTTTAAGGCTTTTAATTGTGGCTTGTTAATTTTTAAGTCCTCAAATGATTTCATCGGTGGTTGTTTTATTTTGCAAAATTAATTATACATTCGGGAATTCTATCATAAGTTGGATAAATATTAGTTTTAGTTGTATGATGAAGTTTTTAATGCACAGGCTGGTTGCACTTGTTTTTAGTTTATTTCTCGTGTTTTCTTGTTCAGGTGATGACTCACCACCAGAGCCAATTAACAACGAGTATGAGCTCGATGGTTCGTTGTTTGAAATTCGTACAAATATGTATTGGGAATCTGAAGCGAATACGGGTGTTGTTGATCAGATCAGATTGCTGGAGCCTTTACCCGATAGTGCTTTGTATGATTTGATCATGATCAGTCCTGTTCCAGGACCTTCTTCTCTGGCAGGAAATTATGTGTATAGTAAAACTGGCGATATTGGTACTTATGATTTGAAATTCGCACATGCAACGGACGGAGTGGATGAGCTGCTATGGTTTACGAATGGTGATCAAGGAGAGAAGCTTCAGATTGAAGTAATGGGTGAGGAAAATGGGGAAGATATTTATCGTATACTGGTTTCAGATTTTGTTTTAAATTATGGATATTGGGATTATTTGGCAGGAAAATGGGTTTCTTTGGGTCAAAAGAGTTTTAGATTAAGCTATGAAGGCCCCATAGAATGATGAAGAGTATTCATGAGGATTGTTGAGAATATAATTTAGCGTCATTAAAAAAGGTATTACAACGCATTTATGCAATTCTCTAACTTTTTCTTCACTTCTTTAGCCAGATCACCTAAATTTTCGCTTTCTACTGCTTGCATTGAAGCCATAGGGTCAACAGCAGAAATTTCAATTTCACCGGGTTTCTTCTCTTGAACAATTACATTACAAGGTAGCATGGTCCCGATTTTGTTTTCTGCCAGCAATGCCTTATAAGCGAATCCCGGGTTGCAGGCCCCAAGTATTTTGTAATTATAAAAATCAACATCAAGCTTCTTTTTTAAGGTTGCCTTTAGGTCGATTTCGGTTAAAATCCCAAAACCTTCATTTTTTAAGGATTCCGTAATTCTAGCGATACCATCTTCAAAAGATATGTTTTTTAAGGTTTTGTTTATGTAGTAACTCATAACTTAATATTTTAATTTAGTTTCTTCAGCATCCTATAAAGTTACTGATTTTAGTTTTTTTTAGCGCCTTATTTTTTTATTATTTAAGGTGCTGATTCATATTTTTTTTGAGGTCAAATCGGCTTCATTTTTTTAAATCTACCGGAAGTTTCCCTATGCTATATTGGTAGAAATTGAGTGACTGTCAAATAAGGTTTATGGCCTTCAAAAGGGTGGTGGGAGTGGTGTTTTGCAATAGCAGATAATGTATGTAAAAGTTAAAAAACGAAAGTCGTTTTAAAAAAAAGGCCAAGCAGTTATTTTTCGAATTAAAGTATTGACTTATAGATAGTTAAATTATAAATCATAGATACTATAGAATTTATCTATAGTTGTAAAATAAAATAAAACCGTATTTTAATTTTAAATGTAAAAATTTATAAATCAGGATTTTAATAATTGTTAATTAATGTTGAGATTAAAATTTTGTAAAATTAAGTGTATTCTGAAAAAATGAAGCTAACGAAGTCAAATATAGTGATAATTATGTTGAAATTAAATGAGTATATATGACCTGTTAAAAGGGCTAATTTTCTTCGGTAAATAGATAATTGGTCTAAAAATAAATTTAGAAAATTTCAATTCAACAAAAGAAGTTTTTAAGTCGAATTGTTTCTTGAATATTCAAACCTGCATTGTTAAAATATTCAGCAGAACTATTTAATGACAACATCATTTTCTGAGAATAATTGGCTATAAATATTAAGATTGAAAAAAGAATTTAATCTTAAAGCTACTTTTCTTATTTTTGCTTTTTCTATGAAACTAATAAAATTTGATATGTTGAAATTTATGAATAGTGCTAAATTAAAAAGTTATGTTTTAAGTGTTAGTGTAATGCTGCTGGTGCTGTCTTGCGGAGGTGATAGTGATGATTCGAATCCAGGACCAATAGATCCGGGAGGAAATACACCTGTTGTTCCTGATGAAAATTTTGACGAGCTAGTTTGGTCAGATGAGTTTGAGGTAAATGGGAGTCCTGATTCAGAAAAATGGACCTATGATTTAGGTGATGGTTGTCCGGATTTATGTGGATGGGGTAATCAAGAAAAACAATATTATACAGACAGGGTAGAAAATGTTAAGGTAGAAGACGGGTTGTTGAAAATAACAGCATTAAAGGAATCATTTGAGGGTTCAAATTATACTTCAACACGATTGTTGACTCAGGGTAAATATGAATTTACTTATGGTCGACTTGAAGTGAAAGCTAAACTTCCTGGCAGTGGAGGAACATGGCCTGCAATCTGGATGCTGGGTTCTAATATTTCAAGCAGAGGCTGGCCTGCATGCGGGGAAATTGATATTATGGAGCAAACAGGAGATGACAAAAGAGATATTTCAAGTGCATTACACACACCCTCTAGCTCCGGGAATACAATGAATAAAGGAAATCAAACGATTAATGATGCAACTGATGAGTTTCATGTGTATACTGTTGAGTGGAAACGCAAATCAATTGTTTTCTCTGTAGATGGAATTGTACATTATAGTTACGGGCCTTCCAACCAAACCGACAGTAACTGGCCTTTTTACGCTGATCAGTTTATAATTCTCAATGTAGCTATGGGTGGTACACTTGGTGGAAACATTCCAAATGATTTCGATCAGTCCTCCATGGAAATTGATTATGTAAGGGTGTATCAATAGATTTTGGAGTTGAATTAAATAATTTAGCTGAATAGTATTTTGATTCTTTACCTCGTGTGAATCGCAGGCGCATGATGTGACCATTGTGATTACTAGAATTTATGCCTGTCAAGCAGACCTGAATAACTATTATGAGGCGACTTTTATTTTTTGTAATTTATGCATTACAGTTCCAGGGTTTATCTGCTCAAGAAATACCTCCTGTGCAGAATTATGGCATTGCTGATTTTGCTGCGGGCAGTCAAAACTGGTCTATAGCCCAGTCAAAAGATAAACACCTTTTTTTTGGTAATAATATTGGTTTATTAGAGTTTGACGGGTCTCACTGGACACTGCATCCTTCTCCTAACGGAACCATTATTAGAGCGGTTCATACCTTTAATGACCTTGTTTATACTGGGGGTTATATGGATTTTGGATATTGGAAAAAAAATGATCTTGGACTTCTGGATTATTTTTCCTTGACAAATGAATTGTCGATAGAACTCATAGAAGATGAACACTTTTGGAATATAACCTCAAGAAATGAGTGGATTTTGTTTCAGTCTTTAGATCGAATATATCTTTATAATTCAAAGAGTCAAAAGGTTGAAGTAATTGAGCTGGTGATGTCTCGAGCAAAAATATTCAATCTGTCGGATAATATTTATGTACAGAAAGGTGATGGAGGGCTTTACAGCATTCAAAACGGTAAAGCCGTTCTAGAATCTGATGACCCATTATTTCAAGATAATTTTGTTGTCGGATTATTTGAACATGAGGATGGTCTACTAATTTTTTTGGAGAAAGGATCTTTTTACCTTTTAAAGAATGGAATTATTGAAGAATGGAGAATTGATAACCTGGAACTGAGTCCTGATTCGATCATTTATTGCAGTATCAAACTACATGACGGCAGTTTTATTCTTGGAACTGTGTCTAAAGGTTATATCCGTTTGGATAGCCAGGGTCATATTTTGGAAAGAATTGATCAGGAAAAAGGTTTAGGGAATAATACCATTCTGTCCGCATATGAAGATTTCGATAAAAACCTTTGGCTGGGTCTCGACAATGGAATTAGTGTCGTTAATTTAAACTCAGCATTTAAATTTTATACTGATAATAAGGGAAAGTTGGGGTCAGTCTATTCATCCCTTGAGGATGAAGACAATTTTTATCTGGGGACAAATCAGGGGCTTTACACGAAAAGAAAATCGGTGACTGAGGATTTTCAATTAATAAAAGGCACTGCCGGGCAAGTTTGGGATTTAAAAAAAATATACGGTACAATTTTTTGTGGGCACACGAAGGGTACTTTTTTGATAAAGGGCAATGTGGCCAATCTTATTTATACACAATCAGGTACCTGGGAAGTTAAAAAGGTTCCTGGAAGAAAGGATATATTACTTCAGGGAAATTACAATGGTTTAAGCACCTTGGTCAACATCAATGGGCGGTGGGTTACTGGTGGAAAAGTAGAAGGATTTGATATTTCATCTAAATCATTTGATTTTGTAGAAATGAACAAGTTGGTTGTAAACCATGAGTTTAAAGGACTGCATGTACTCGATATGGATGATGAATTGAATTTAGTAAAAAAAATATCCGTAATTCAGCCAATAGGTTTTGATTCAAATGTATTTACATATCAGAATGCGGTCAGATATGCCTCGAATGAAGGTATATATACATTAGATCTTTTTACAACTCAGTTAAAAAAAGATACTTTGTTAACCTCTCTTTTATACGAGAGGAATGATGCAATCTTTGGAAGATTGATTTCAGAAAAGACGCAAGGAAGGCTATGGGGTTTTTCTCCGGATAATATTATTTACCTCACTCAAGATAGGTTTGACGGTATTCCTGAAAGAAAAGAGATTGCTATACCACGGTTTTTTAGGCAGAATCAGGGGCTTACTGGTTATGAGAATATTTCTTTAACTACTCAAGGAAATTACATTATCGGTTCTTCAAATGGCTTTGTTGTGATGGACCTTCGTAAATTTCAGGAACGCGATTACACTATTCAGATCAATACTATTCAGAAAAAGTTTCAAAATTCGGAAAATGAGTATGTCATTATTGATGAGGCTGGTAAATTTAGTTTTGAAGAGAATAGTTTTATAGTATCGTTTAGTGTTCCTACTTATGATAAATATAGTGCGATTTCCTACCAATACCAATTAGTGGGTTTATATGATGGCTGGAGTAAATGGATGAATGAATCCAATATCTCTTTAGAAAATTTACCTTTTGGTGATTACGTGCTGAATATCAGGGGCAGGGTAGGTAATACATTGACCAGCAATGTCGCTTCCTATAATTTTAGCGTTCAAAAGCCTTGGTACTTGTCAAATATGGCCATCATCGTTTATATATTGATTTTCGCAGTTATTATGTTTGTGATCAACAGACTTTTTTCCAGATATTACAAAAATCAAAGAAATAGATTGATTGAAGATAATAAGAAAAAGATAGAGCTGACTCAAATGGAGAGTAAGCAAGAGATCATGAAATTAAGAAATGATAGACTCAGAAACGAATTAGAAAGTAAGAATAGAGAATTGGCAACAACAGCGATGAGTTTGATCAATAAGAATGAGTTGTTACTCGGAATTAAACATGATTTGTTGCAAATGGGAGATAAGGCTTCTCGTGATGAGGTCATCAAAGTGGTCAATAAGAATCTTAATAATAATAGTGACTGGGAGTTTTTCAAAGAAGCATTTAATAATGCGGATAAAGATTTTTTAAATAAAATGAAAAACAAACATCCGGAACTAACAGCAAACGATTTGAAATTTTGTGCCTTCTTAAGGCTTAATCTCAGTTCTAAGGAAATTGCTCCATTGTTGAATATCTCTGTAAGAAGTGTCGAAATTAAGAGATATCGATTAAGAAAAAAAATGAACCTGGATCATTCGATTAACCTAATTGATTACATCTTGGAAATTTGACACGCTACAAGTGTTAATAAATAGTCAATATTACTACAACATTACCACAACATTTATTTCTTAATATAAAGTTAACGTCAGTTTGCAGTTTTTTTTCTCCACTGATTCGGCATAGTCATATCCACCGTTTTAAAGCACTAGTTGTACTATTTTATCAATTTTATGTACTCTATTATCAAGGATTGCTGCACGTTGTATGTTTTTTGTATAGGCATAAAAAGAAAAATTATGTCAGATCTCTTGTATTTTTCGGATTCAAAATATTGTTATATGAAGTCAAAAATAATTTTACTTGTGCTCTTTTTTGCAGTAACATTTGGATTTGCTCAAAATGTTACGGTAACAGGAGTAGTTTATGAAAGTGCTGATAGCCCTTTACCGGGTGTTAGTATTTTAGTTAAAGGAACCAGTTTGGGGACGGCGACCGATTTTGATGGAAATTTTAGTCTTGATGACGTTCCTATCTCATCAGTGTTGGTTTTTTCATATGTTGGTTTTCAAAATTATGAGGTTCAAATTGAAAACGATACCCCATTAACGATAACTCTGTTAGAAGATGCAGAGGCATTGGATGAGGTCATTTTGATTGGTTATGGAACTCAGTCAAAAAAGGAAATAACCGGTGCTGTATCGGTAGTTGGATCAGAGACCATCGAAAAACTGAATCCGGTACGTGTTGAACAGGCTTTACAAGGGCAGGTTTCAGGTGTTAGCATAACAGCCCAATCAGGATCTCCTGGTAGTGGATCTAATATTAGAATACGTGGTGTAACTACAAATGGTAATAATAATCCATTAATACTAGTAGATGGAAATGTGATAGAAGACCTGAGTGTGATCAATCCAAATGATATTGAGAGCATAAACGTATTAAAAGATGCGACAGCAGGTATATATGGTGTGAGAGCGGCTAATGGGGTAATTTTGATTACGACCAAATCAGGTTCTATGAGCAGCGACCTTAAATTTGATTTGGATACATATGGTGGGATTCAGGAAACAACAAGACAATTACCTGTATTAGATGCAACTGAATATGGCGTTCTTGTAAATGAGGCTTTTGTTGCCGGTGGAGATTCTCCACCTTTTTTAGATTTTACGCAATTAGGTTCAGGTACAGACTGGCAAAAAGAAATATTTCAAACGGCTCCTATCGCTAATGTCAATTTCGCAGTCAATAAGGGTTGGGAAAACTCTAAGCTATCTGCGGGTACTTCCTATCTTACCCAAGATGGTATTGTTGGAGGAAGCGATGCTAATTTTAATCGTTTTACAGGGAGAGTGAATTATAACCTTGATTTTTTCAAGAATTTTAAGCTAAATACTTCATGGATCTATACAAGTACCAATAGAAAGAACTTATTGGAAAATACCCTTGGTTCTGTGCTATTCAATGCTTTGAATATGGCACCGAATTTAACGGTAAGGGATCAAAATGGTGATTACACATTGGCAGAAGGGCTGGGGAACGAAGTTATTAATCCTAAAGCACAAATTGAAAATACTTATAACAATACCCATGTTGACAAAATCAGTGGAGCTATTGGTGTTAATTATAATTTTTTAGAACATTTTACTGCTGAATCAAGATTCCAGTTTAACTATTCTGAAGTAACAGGTAAAGTTTTTTCACCCGAAGTATACTATGGTTCAGGTAAGGTCTTTAACGTAACCAGAAATAGTGTAACTGAATATCAAAATATTTACAGAGATTATACCTGGGATAATTTTATTACCTATAAAAACACCTTTGGTGACGATCATAACTTAACAGCATTGCTTGCGATGTCAGTGCGTCAAGAAAGTGGTCAATTTTCAGGGGAAACGGGATTCGATATTCCTGACAATTCTTATAAGAATGCCAGTATAGAAAATGCATCTGATGTGGTTGATAATTATCTCAATGGTGGCGACACTTATGATACAAGGTTGCTTTCGTATTTTACAAGAGTTCAATACGATTTTAAGAGTAAATACCTTTTATCAGTTGTTTTACGGAGAGATGCATCTACAAGATTCGGACCTGAAAACAGAGCTGGATATTTTCCTTCTGTTTCCGCAGGATGGGTCATGTCTGATGAGTCATTTTTGGAAAAAAGTGACTGGCTGAATTTCATGAAAATAAGAATTAGTTATGGAATCGTTGGGAATGATCGTATTGCTGATTATGGTTATGTATCTCTGTTAAATGGTGAAGCTACTTATGTATTTAATAATGAGTTAATCTATGGTAGGGCAGAAGGAGCGTTGGCCAACCCTGAGATCAAGTGGGAGAAACAAAAGACTTTTGATGTGGGTCTTGACATGAAATTTTTAGACAATAAGATTGATGTCACGATGGATTACTTCAACAAGACAACAGATGATTTGTTGCTTGTTCCTCAGGTTTCAGGAATTCTTGGAGGAGCAGCACCAGGATCCAGACCACCAATTGTTAACGCAGGTTCAGTTGAAAATAAAGGTTTTGAATTTCTAATTTCATATAGAGACGATATCTCTGATGATTTCAGATTCAATATAAGTTATAACATGACCTATCTGAAGAATGAAGTGACTCTTGTAGCCGGTGAAAATGGTTTTGTTACCGGTGGGTCATTTGGTGTTGGACAAGATCCTCCATCCAGAATGGAAGTCGGACAACCAATCGGATATTTTTACGGACTTAAAACAGATGGTATTTTTCAAAATCAGGGAGAAGTGGATGATCATGCGACGCAAGTCAATGCCTCGCCAGGAGATCTGAGATATGAAGATATCAATGAAGATGGTAAAATTGACGAAGATGACAGAACTTATATTGGAGATCCTATTGCACCATGGATTATGGGTTTAAATTTAGGATTGAATTATAAAAACTGGGATTTTGGAGCTAATTTTATCTCTTCTATTGGAAACGAGATTGTTAGAAACTATGAGCGTAATCAACCACTTACCAACAGGAGCAGCTATTTCTTAAACCGATGGACTGGTGAGGGAAGTACTGATTCTTTTCCAAGAGTGACTACAGGTCCTAATTCAAACAGTTTATTCTCAGATTTTTATGTAGAAGATGCCTCATATTTGAGGATTTCAAATATTCAACTGGGGTACACTTTCAATATGGATAATTCCAAAGGCATTGACAAATTCAGGTTATATGCCTCTGTTAATAATGCTTATACATTCACAAAATACAAAGGATATGACCCATCAGCTTCCACAGGGCAACCAATTGGCGGTGGTATAGATCAAGGATTTTATCCAATTCCAAGAGTCTATATGCTGGGTATAAATCTTAAATTTTAATAACTATGAAAACACTTAAATTAACATCAGTACTGTTATTATTTATATTTATAATAGTTACTTCCTGCAGTGATGATTTTGTAGATGTTGAATCACAAGATCCAAACTCAGAAGATTATTTTAACGATGAAGGCGATTATCAGGATGCCTTGATAGGAGCTTATGACCTTTTACAATCATCTTATATCAATGTGATGCTAGGGGAAATTGCCTCAGACAACACACTCTCTGGAGGTGAAAGTGCAACAGACGTTTTAGGAATACAGGAAATTGACGAAATGATCCATACTCCGGTAAATCAGCAATTGAGAGATATTTGGAGCTGGATGTATGCAGGTGTGAATCGTGCAAACTACATCATGGAATTTCAGGATAAAACTGATTTCCCTGGCAAGAATGAAGTCATTGGGCAAGTTCGCTTTTTAAGAGCTTATTATTATTTTGAATTGGTAAAATGGTTTGGAGATATACCTTTTTCAGTCGATAAAAGGATTCAGTTTGGAGATCAGTTTGAAATTGAAAGAACGCCAAAAGCTGAGGTATACGCCCAGATGGAAAGTGACCTGATCTTTGCTGCAGAAAATTTACCTGCATCTTGGGATGAAGCTGAGACTGGCAGAGCTACCAAAGGAGCTGCTCAGGCCCTTTTAGGCAAGGTATACCTATATCAGGAGAAATTCTCAGAAGCAGCTGCTGCTCTTGACCTGGTTGTCAATGGACCTTATGAATTGGTCACTGACTACAATTCCATATTCGAACAGGAAGGAGAAAATAATATTGAATCTGTTTTTGAAATTCAATATACTGATAAGGAAGGGGCCGGATTTGGATGTTTACAATGTAGTGAAGGTAACGTAGCTGTTGGTTTTAATGGTATAAGAAATTATACAGGTCCAGATTTCAATTCGGGATTTAGCTTTAATGTGCCAACTCAAAAGGCCGTTGACTTATTTGAAGAAGACGATCTTAGAAAGGATGTTGCAGTACTCGACATAGAGGCCTGGTCGGCTTCTAACGGATCTACTTTTTCCATAGGCTATAAGCATACCGGTTATTACAACAGGAAGTATATCGCGCGTAAGGGAGGTCTTAATACAGGAGATGCAAACCTTACCAATCCAAATAATTACAGAGCTATTCGCTTTGCTGATGTGCTGTTGATGGCTGCCGAAGCTTATAACAGAGGTGGGCTGGGAGATGAAACTGCACGAATTTATTTAAACCGTGTAAGGGTAAGGGCCGGATTGGCTGAAACCGCAGAAACAGGTACTTCATTGACAACTGAAATCTATAAAGAAAGACGTGTTGAACTTCTAGGTGAAGGTCATCAGTTCTTTGATTTGGTGAGAACCGGCAGAGCCGCGCAAGAAATACAAGGATTTATAAGTGGGAAGCATGAATTATTTCCAATTCCTTCCATAGAAATAGAATTAGCAGGAAACCGTTGGGAACAAAACCCAGGTTATTAAAAACACATAAAAAGAAGAAAGATGAAATATTTAAAAACCCTTTTAGTATTAATTTTATTTGGAACGGCGTTCGTTTCTTGTGAAAAAGACGAAGTTTCTTATGCTTTTCAAGAAATATCGGCGCCTACCAATGTTACGGCTAATTTTGATGTAACACAAGATGACTCAGGATTGGTTACTGTAACGCCATCCGGTGAAGGAGCAGAATCATTTAAAGTTTATTGGGGAGAATCTGCCAATGAAGATCCGGAAATTGTTACTCCAGGTGGATCATTGGATCATACCTATGCAGAAGGAGAATTTAAGGTAAGAGTAGTGGGTGTAGGATCAACAAATCTTACCAGCGAGTACCAACAGATGCTAACGGTGTCTTTTAGTGCTCCTGAAGAGTTGAAAGTAACAATAGATCAGAGTTCACCAAATCCAAACTTAATTAAAGTGAGTGCAACAGCAGTAAACGCAACTTTGTTTGATGTTTACTTTGGTGATGTTGAAGATGAAGAACCAACTCAATTGATGCCTGATGAAACAATAGAGTACACTTATGAAGCTACCGGTGATTATACCGTAAGAGTTGTTGCTAAAGGTGCAGGAGCTGCGACTTTAGAATATTCAGAAGAAATTACCATAGCAGAGGCTTCAGGTACAATTGCATTACCAATTACATTTGATGATCCAACGGTAAATTATGTTGAAAATATAGATGGCGCTTTTAGTGTGGTGGATAATTCATCAAAAGGAGGATCTAATGATACTGATTCAAAAGTAGGTGCCATTGAGAATGCAGGAGATGCCTATGAAGCTATTGTAGTGAATTTAGGAACACCTGTAGATTTTGCTTCTAATAAGAAGATTACCATAAAACTATATTCAACAACTGCTATTCCTATAGCGATGAAATTTGAAGGAGGAGTTGATGGAGAGCGTGAAAATGAAGTAGTGGTGCAACATGGTGGAACAGGTTGGGAAGATTTAACTTTTGACTATGCAACCGATGCTACTAAGAGTTATATCGATGGAAACCAAGGTGTAGGAGAACCATTTGTACCAACTGGAAAATATGCAACCATGGTGATCTTTGTTGATTTTGCGGGAACAACTGCAGGAACATTTTATATTGATGATATAGAACAGGAAAACCTTAACACAACACCATTGGAGCTTCCGATTAGTTTTGACGATGCATCTGTAAATTATGAAGGATCAATAGATGGGTCTTTCAGTGTGGTTGATAACCCTGCTCCGGGAGGTGCAAATAATGTTGCATCCAAAGTAGGTGCTATAGAAAATGCAGGAGAATTGTACGAAGCCATAGTGCTTAACATGGGAGTGCCTGTAGATTTTAGTAGTAACAAAACTATCACAGCAAAATTATGGTCAACTACAGAATTGCCTGTAGCCATGAAGTTTGAGGGAGGAGTCAATGGAGAGCGTGAAAATGAAGTCGTTGTAACTCACGGCGGAACAGGTTGGGAGGACTTAACTTTTGACTATGCCAACAATGCTACAAAAAGTTATATAGATGGAAACCAGGGAGTAGGAGAACCTTTTGTTCCTACAGGGCAATATGCTACTATGGTCATCTTTGTTGATTTTGGAGGACCAACAGCTGGAACATTCTATATTGATGATATAGTGCAAGAAGGAACAGCGGTAGCATGTACTGAAGAAATGGATGAAAACATTGATCCTGCAGCCGGTGATATCAACTGGACATTTAAATCCAAAGATATTGATCACAGTTTTGAACCATTTGGAGATATCGCTTCTGAAATTGTAAATAATCCAAATCCTTCAGGGATCAACGAAAGTTGTAATGTACAGAGTTACATAAAAACAGCAAATTGTCAAACTTGGTCTGGTGTTGGAAAGGGTTTAGCAAATGCCATCGATCTTACCAGTGCTCCTAATAAAGCCTTTAAGTTAATGGTATATGGGGAATCCAAAACAACAAAAGTAACCTTGCAGTTGGAATTTGAACCATTTCCAAATACAGATCCTCTTGTAGCTATTGATCAGGAGATGACAAAAGTAGGTGAGTGGGAAGAATTAACATTCGATTTCTCAGCGCATTCAGATAAGACTTTTAAAAGTATTATAGTTTATTTTGACAGAGACAACACTTGTGATGATGCAGTGTATTATTTTGATAACCTGAAACAGGTTGCAGGTGATGACAATGGAGGTGGACCAATTGGCGGAACAGGGCCAACAACTTTCCCTATTGATTTCGAAACTGCAGAAACAGGAGCTAGCTCAAAATTTGATGTTTTTGAAGCGGATACACCTCCACTTGAAGTTATTGCTAATCCTGATATGTCAGGAGAAAACACTACAGCAACTGTAGCTAAATTTACAGCACCATTTGGTGGAGCCGACTATGCTGGTACGGTTACTGCATTGAAAGACAAATTTACTTTGGATGCAACGAATAGTTCAGTTTCCATTATGGTTTGGAAATCTGTAATTAGCGACGTAGGAATTAAGTTTGAATCAAATAAGGCTTCAACTGGTGAGATTAAAATTGCCAATACGAAGATTAACGAATGGGAAGAAATTGTTTTTGATTTTTCAGGTAAAATAGGTGAAGGTAGCTCTACTGATATTGATGCCATAGTTGTCTTCCCTGATTTCGATGCCAGAACTCAAGACAATATCGTTTATTTCGATAATATAACTTTATCGGCTTCATCCGGCGGAGGTGGTTCAGGTCCAGATTCTTCTGCTCCTATACCTTCAGCGAAAACATCTGATGTGAAATCAATTTTTAGCGATGCCTATGACGATGTGGCGGGAACAGATTTTTTCCCAAATTGGGGTCAGGGTACAACTTATGAACAAATTGACCTGATGGGTGATGCAGCAATCAAATATGCCAATTTGAATTATCAAGGAATTGCCATTGGATCTGCAGTTGACGCTACAGGATCTGAAAGTATTCATATTGATATATGGTCGGATGATTATACAGTTGTTCCTTTCTTTTTGATAAGTGCAGGTTCCGGAGAAAAGAGTGTTAACCTTTCCGTTGAAGCAAATAAGTGGAATAGTATTGATGTTCCATTGAGTGCATTCACTGATCAAGGACTAGCAGTTAATGATATTATTCAATTCAAGTTTGATGTGCAACCTAATAATGGGGGCACCATTTATATCGATAATCTTTATTTTGAGGTAAATGATTCAGGAGGCTCAGCCTCACTTGAGTTACCTATCACATTTGATGATTCATCTTTGGATTATGAAGGATTAATTGATGGCTCGTTTAGCGTTGTTGACAATCCTGCTCCAGGAGGCGCCAATAATGTGGCTTCAAAAGTAGGTGCTATTGCAAATGCAGGAGTTAACTGGGAAGCTATTGTAGCCAACATGGGAACAGCAGTTGATTTTAGTACGGATAAAACGATCAAAATAAAAGTTTGGTCAACAAGCTCATTACCAATATTATTGAAGTTTGAAGGCGGTGTTAACGGAGAACGTCAGAATGAAGTTTCAGTGACTCATGGTGGAACAGGTTGGGAAGAATTAACCTTTGATTTTGCCACCAGTGCTACAAAAAGCTATATAGATGGTAATCAAGGTGTCGGAGAAGCTTTCGTCCCAACAGGGCAATACAAAACTATGGTCATCTTTGTTGATGGTCCTGGAACAGCTGCTGGAACATTTTATATTGATGACATAATTCAAGAATAAGAAAATAAAATATAACCATATGAAAACTATATATAAAAGCATATTTTATTTGCTGATCATTCTGGGAATGAATGGATGTCAGGAAGATGAACCAAAGTTAGAAACGCTTTTGGTTCCCACAAACATGGAAATCAATGCCCAAGTTTTTGATGATGAGTCAGGTAATGTAACAGTAACGACTACAGCGGATAATGCCCTTACAATACATGTTGTTTTTAAGGAAAATGCAGAACCGGTTGTGGTTGGTCCAGGTGAACCTGCCCAGTTTCAGTATATCCGATCTGGAGATTACGCCCAGATCATTACGGTAATAGCCTATGGGCCAGGTGGGATCGCCTCATCCAAGACCATTAGTATAGATCTATCCGTACGTCTTATCATTGATCCTGATATTTTGAAAAAAATTGCTGGAGACGGCAGTAAACGATGGGTTTGGAATAAGGAAGAAGAAGGGCACTGGGGTGCCGATGCTGCATTTAATGATCAGAATGATGGTTATAAAGCACCTCCGAATACATTAAACCCATGTGCTTATGATGACGTTTTGATTTTTGGTTACGATGCAAATGATACCTATTCTTATGAAATGGAATTAGGTGAAAACAATGAAACCCTTGTTGGTTGGGCTGATGTGCAATATTTCTTTCCAAATAGCACTCCTGTTCAATATGTTGATGAATGTCATGACATTACCAATACCAATCCTAAAATAGAGACAGATACAGGTTTCCTTATTTTTCGAGGTGAAGATGGTGAATTATATTTACAGGTTGAAAATAGTACCCTTTCTTTTTGGTCTGGAGCACAGGTCTATAAGATATTGGAACTTACTGACGATTTATTATCTGTGAGAGGTGATCATAAGCCAATACTTGAGGATATAGAGATTGCTTATTATCACGAATTCAGACCAGAAGATTATGATCCTAATCAGGATGATGATTTTACAGAACTTGTATGGCAGGATGAATTTGACACTGATGGAGCTCCTGATGTGGAAAAATGGAACTATGACATAGGTAAAGGCAATAATGGTTGGGGTAATAATGAATCTCAATATTATACGGACAGATCTGAAAACGTTACAGTTTCTGATGGTACCCTTAAAATTACGGCTAAGAAAGAAAGTTATGAAGGAGCTGAATATACTTCGGCAAGGATGAAAACTCAGGATAAATATGACTTTACTTATGGAAGAGTTGATGTAAAAGCTAAACTAGCTGGTGGCGGGGGAACCTGGCCTGCAATTTGGATGCTTGGTTCAAATATTTCAACGGTAGGATGGCCCAAGTGCGGTGAAATGGATATTATGGAGTATGTTGGGAATAATCCTGGGACGGTACAAAGTGCTATTCATACGCCTTCAAGCTCGGGTAACACTGTCAATGTGAAAAGCAGCCCTATAACAAATGAGACAAGTGAATTTCATGTTTATTCGGTGATATGGTCAGGAGATCAAATTAGCTTTTTAATAGATGATGAGCGTTTTTATACTTACAAGCCAGAAACCCTGGATCAAAGTACCTGGCCTTTTGACGCAAGCCAATTTTTAATATTGAATGTTGCCATGGGAGGTAACTTAGGAGGCTCTATTGATCCTGATTTTAGCGAATCTGTAATGGAGATCGATTATGTAAGAGTCTATCAATAAATAGCTTTAAGAATTAAGAGGGCGTAAGTTAATGGGACTTGCGCTCTTTTTACTTTCGAATATTGCCAATTTACTATCAATAAAATCTAATAATTAATGTTAAATTTGGCATTGTATTAAAAAATTCAAGCCATATGAAAAACAAGAATAACATTTCAAAAATATTCTTAGGTATAATTCTGAGTGGTGTTTTAGTAACTGCATGTGAGAAGCCTGCTAAAGAGGTGCTTGAAGAAGAAAAAAAAGGTACTCCGGTAAGCGTTTCTGAAACTGCAGTGTATACTACGGCTCATCAAACGGAACTTAACCTTTCACAAACCGGTACCGTCAATTTTGAAAATTTTCAGCAGCCGCTGGAAACTGAGGCTTCAATATTGGTCAATATAGATCGTTTACACCAAACTTTTGTTGGAATAGGAGCAGCTTTGACAGATGCTTCTGCAGAAACTTTTTACAAACTTGACAAGGACCAGCAGGATTTATTTATGGAAGCTTATTACAGCATCGATAAAGGAATTGGTTATTCATTGGGAAGGACCATTATTCACAGCTGTGATTTTTCTACCGGGAGTTATACTTATGTTGAAGAAGGAGATGCAGCATTAAAGACATTTAATATTGACCACGACAGAAAATTTCGTTTACCCTTTACCAAAAAAGCTATAGAAGCTGCCGGAGGAGAACTATTAATGTACGCAAGCCCCTGGAGTCCACCTGCTTTTATGAAAACGAACGGGAGTATGCTTCAAGGAGGGAAATTGAAACCTGAATTTTATCAGTCCTGGGCCAATTATTATGTCAAGTTTATAGAGGCCTACGAGAAGGAAGGAATTCCTATTTGGGGATTGAGTATACAAAATGAACCCATGGCGACCCAGCGATGGGAATCTTGTATTTATTCTGCTGAGGAGGAAAGAGATTTTTTAAAAAACTTTTTGGGGCCAACACTTGAGAAATCAGGAATGGGAGATAAAAAAGTAATCGTTTGGGATCATAACAGAGATCTTTTATTTGAAAGAGCCAATGTGATCTTAAGTGACCCGGAAGCCAATAAATATGTTTGGGGAACAGGTTTTCACTGGTATGAAGATTGGAAAGACGGCACGCCAATGTTTAAAAATGTGGCAGGCGTGAATGATGCTTACCCTGATAAAAAACTGATCTTCACCGAAGGTTGCAATGAAGGTTACAATCTTGAAAGATTACAGAATGATGATCCTAAACTTGCTGAGCGATATGGAAAGGCGATGATCAATGATTTTAATAATGGCACTGTTGCATGGACCGACTGGAATATTTTATTGGATCAGAATGGAGGACCTAACCATGTTCAGAATTTATGCTTTGCACCAGTTCATGGAAATACAGATACAGGTAAATTGATGTTGACCAGATCTTATTATTATATAGGGCATTTTTCAAAATTTATTCGCCCTGGTGCGAAAAGAATTTCGACTGGAACCACAGCTAATCATTTAAGCTCCACTTCTTTTCTTAATACAGACGGAAGTGTTGTTGTGGTAGCTATGAATTCAAGTGACAAGGAACTTAATTATATGTTAAGTATTGATAATAAGACCGCTAAATTGTCTATGCCCGCGCATGGAATACAGACCATAGTCTTGAAATAGCCAGTTAAAATAGTTAATCAAATAACCAACCTTACAATATGAATAAGTCGTACACCCTATTTATTAGTTTTATCGTGGCCTTGGGCGGATTCCTTTTAGGATTTGACAGCGCCGTAATTTCAGGTGCCGTAAGTGGTATCCGTACCTATTTTGAAATGTCAGATTGGGAATTAGGTTTTTCAGTCGGTTGTGTCATTTTTGGAGCCATGGCAGGTAACATTGTCGCAGGACCTATGAGTGATAAATTTGGAAGAAAAAATGTTTTACTTGTCACGGCGATGCTTTTTACCATATCTGCTCTTTGGTCAGCAACTGCAACCACTTATGTTTCGTTTGTAATTGCGAGAATTATTGGTGGTATAGGGATTGGCGGAGCAATTTTGATTGCACCCATTTATATAGCCGAAATAGCGCCTCCTAAGCTAAGGGGAAGTCTCGTTTCATTAAATCAACTGAATATTGTTATTGGTATTTCAGTGGCCTATTTTTCTAATTATTTCTTAAAAGATTTGGAAGGTGAAAGCTGGCGATGGATGTTAGGGGTTGAAGCTATTCCTGCTATTATTTATTTTTTAGCACTTTTTGCAGTGCCAAGAAGCCCACGCTGGTTGATTCAAAGGCTGAATTTAGTAAAGATTGCAGAAAAGACACTTATTAAGATTGGAGGGAAAGAATATGCCCAGTTAACCATAGAAGAAATTCAGAGAGGAATTGCAAAAAAAGAAGCGAAAGGAACTTTTTCGGATTTGTTTAGCAGCCGAATGAAAACCATAATGATTATTGCCCTTGGAATTGCTTTCTTCCAGCAGATCACAGGGATCAATGCTATTTTTTATTATGCCCCGACTATTTTTGAACAAGCAGGAGGAAGTACAGACAGTTCATTTCTTCAGGCTATTGTAGTTGGATTGACCAACTTGGTATTTACTTTAGTCGCTATTAGACTCATAGATAAATTGGGACGTAAACCGCTGTTGATTATCGGCACAACGGCTATGACTATTGCCTTGTCTATGGCCACATTGGCATTTAACAATGCCACATATGATATTAACGCGACCACATTAGCGAAAATTGAGAATCAGGAAATGAAGACAGGCCTAACAGCTTTGGAAGGAGAATCTTACAATTCTCAAAAAGAAATGTTTACGGCAGTGAGTCCTTTATTGAGCGAGAAGCAATTGTTTAGTTTTAAACGGAACGAAATCAAGAATTTTATAAGTATCAACGCGACAATGGTATTAATTGCAATCCTATTATATGTAGCAGCTTTTGCCATATCTCTTGGCCCAGTAATGTGGACCTTGTTATCCGAAATATTCCCGGGTAATATAAAAGGAATTGCTATATCAGTTGTTGGATTCTTTAATTCTTTGGTCAGTTATACAGTTACTCAATTCTTTCCGTGGGAACTTACCAACTTAGGACCAACCATGACCTTTGCCATTTATGCCGCGATGGCTGTTTTATCCTTATTATTTGTGAAGAAATATGTGATAGAAACAAAAGGAAAAAGTTTGGAAGAAGTTGAAGAATTATTGACGAATTGATATTAAAAGTGTAATCATTCGCGTAATGCTGAATGTAAAAAAAAATACAGCTATTTTAAAAATATAATAATGAGTGCAAACCATATCTACATAGGAAATAATGAAACTTCCTTTGAAACAAAAGAAATAAAAGGTGAATTAATTTTCTTTGAGAATGAAAATTATTATAAAATCACGAATAATGATGCCATGAGACCTTTCTTTATGAGCATTGTTAGTGATTCAAATCATTGGATGTTTATCTCGAGTAATGGAGGCTTGTCGGCTGGTAGAAAGGATTCTGAATCATCTTTGTTTCCCTATTATACAGATGATAAAATAACAGAATCTGCTGATATCACCGGAAGTAAAACAATCTTGCAGATTCATAAAGAAGGCAAAACTTACCTTTGGGAACCTTTTTCTGACAGATATTCAGGCATATACAAGACGCATAGAAACTTATACAAAAACAGTTTTGGAAACAAGGTGGTTTTTGAGGAAACCAATGAAGATTTAGGTCTCACATTTAGATACCAATGGAATTCAAGCGATAAATTTGGGTTTGTACGAAAATCAACCTTGGTCAATGATATAAATTCAAGTAGTAAGATTTCGGTTTTAGATGGGATTCAAAATATACTGCCTTATGGTGTTAATGCTGGTTTACAAAATGATAGAAGCAATTTAGTTGACGCCTATAAAAAGTGTGAATTAGAGGCAGCGGTGGGTATTGGAATTTATGCTTTAAGTGCAATAATTGTTGATAAAGCAGAACCAAGCGAGGCTCTAAAAGCAAGTACAGTATGGTCGACTGGAATCGAGAATGCAACATATCTATTGTCGTCTTTACAAGTTGACAAGTTTAGAAAAGGTCAGGAAATAACGCAAGAGGCAGATATTAAAGCGGAGAAAGGAGCTTATTTTGTGAGTTCAGATATAACTTTAGCACCTAATTCTGAGAAAACCTGGATGATGGTTGCAAATGTTAACCAAACAATGGTGAACATAAGTGAAATTGGTGAAATGATTAGGAAAGGAGTTGATCTTAATGCTATTGTACAGGCAGATATTGAGCTAGGGTCCAAAAAATTATTGGAACTGAATGCTGCTTCAGACGGGGTACAATTAACTGCCGATAGTTTGATGAATACCAGGCATTTTTCAAATACTCTTTTCAACATTATGCGAGGAGGAATATTTGATGACGGCTATCAAATTGAAAAATGGGATTTTGTAAAATATATTGAAATTGCTAACAAAAAAATATTTAAGAAAAAAGAGGCGCTTTTAGAAAACCTTCCCGAATTATTTACATTGAGCCATTTAAAAGAATTGGCTTTAAAAGATGCAGACAAAAACTTTAAGAGACTTGTCATTGAGTATATGCCGCTTAAATTTAGTAGACGGCATGGTGATCCAAGTAGACCCTGGAACAGGTTTTCAATTAATACAACGAGTGAATTAGATGGTTCAAAAATATTGGACTATGAAGGAAACTGGAGGGATATTTTTCAAAACTGGGAAGCCCTGGCTCATTCATATCCTGAGTTTATCGAAAGTATGATCCATAAATTCCTGAATGCGACAACTTTTGATGGTTATAATCCATACAGAGTAACAAAAGGCGGCTTTGACTGGGAGACAATTGAACCAGATGATCCTTGGTCATATATCGGGTATTGGGGAGATCATCAAATTATCTACCTATTAAAATTTTTAGAGTTTATTGAACATCATTACCCCAGTCAATTGGCAAAATACTTTGATCAGGATATTTTTGTTTATGCCAATGTGCCCTATAGGATTAAAAGTTATGCAGATATCTTGTTAAACCCTAAAGACACGATTGATTTTGATCATGAAGCGGATGAAAAAATTGCTCAAAAAAGAGTAGAATTAGGTGCTGATGGGGCCTTACTAAGGGATAAAAACTTTTTTATCTACAAAGTCAATCTTATTGAAAAACTGTTGGCAACAGTTTTGGCAAAAGTATCAAACTTTATTCCTGAGGGAGGAATTTGGATGAATACACAAAGGCCTGAATGGAATGATGCAAATAATGCTTTGGTAGGAAACGGTGTATCTATGGTAACCTTGTATTATCTGAGACGCTTTTTGAATTTCTTTGAAGGAATAGTCCAAAACATGCCTGAAGGAGACAATGAAGTATCCATTGAATTGGCCCAGTTTTTTAATATGGTACTCGACACTTTTAAAGACAATACCCATATACTTTCGGGAAGAGTATCCGATAAGGATCGAAAAACTGTCTTAGACGGACTTGGAAATGCGGGGAGTGAATTCAGAACAGGTATTTACGAAAATGGTTTTTCTAGTGATAAGGCTGCCATTTCAAAAACTGATTTATTAACGTTTTTAAAGGTTTCCAAACAATATTTGGACCATACTATAGACGCGAATAAAAGAGAGGATAATTTATTCCATGCCTACAATTTAATGACAGTTGAGAGTGATTCAGAAGTTTCAATCTCTTATTTACCGGAAATGTTAGAAGGCCAGGTAGCTGCTTTGAGTTCAGGATATATCTCCGGAAAGGCTTCATTAGAAGTTTTAGATGCCTTGAAGAAAAGTGCTTTATTCAGACCGGATCAATACAGTTATATATTGTATCCTAATAAAGAGTTACCAAGATTTGATGTAAAGAATAATATTCCGGCTCATAAAATAAAGACTTCAGGTTTACTGAAGCAGCTTTTAGAAGACGGGAACAAACAAGTTGTTGAAAAAGACGTAGATGGAAACTTCCATTTTAACGGAACATTCAACAATGCAGAAAGTTTAAAAGAAGCGCTTTCAAGCTTGCCAGTCGAACAATATGGCGAGCTGGTTGAAAAAGATACAGACTTACTTTTAGAAACCTTTGAAGAGATTTTTGATCATAAATCGTTTACAGGAAGATCGGGAACTTTTTATGGTTACGAAGGCTTGGGTTCTATTTATTGGCACATGGTTTCAAAATTAGTCTTAAGTATTCAAGAAACTTGCTTGTTAGCTATTAAAAATGGAGAAGATGATGTTGTCATTGGCAAATTATTAGACCATTATTACGAAGCCAGCGAGGGAATCGGAGTTCATAAATCACCAGAGTTATACGGAGCCTTCCCAACTGATCCGTATTCGCATACGCCTGGAAGTAAAGGAGCACAGCAACCTGGGATGACGGGTCAGGTTAAAGAGGATATCTTAAGTAGATTTGGAGAATTAGGAGTGTCTGTTGCCGATGGAAAACTGATGTTCAATCCTCGTTTACTTAGACAAGAAGAGTTTTTGAAAAGTCCTGAAACATTTAAATATGTTGATATTCAAAAGGAGTTAAAAGAGATTGAAGTAGGTAGCGATTCACTTTGTTTTACCTATTGTCAAATCCCGGTTATATACAAACTAGCCTCAAAAGAGGGGATACAAGTGCTGTTTGGTGATAACAATGTTTTAGAATCTGCAGAGATGTATCTCGATGCACAAACAAGTAAAAAAGTTTTTGAAAGATCCGGAGAAATTAGCCAGATTATTGTTTCAATAAAAAAATAGAGATGAAAATGAATTTTAAACTTAAAATATTGGCGATCGCAGCCATCTTACTAGTAACTGTTGGATGTGGAAATAAGTCAAAAAAAGAAGCCGAAACCGTTGATAAAGATAAAGAAATGACTAAAGTGAAAGATAGAACTGCTGCTGAGATACTGGGAAACCCGGATTATTTAGCCATGTCTTATGGAGGTTACAGGCATGTTGATCATGATATAGAACCCACATTAGACGAATTAAAAGATGATATGAAACTATTGTCTGCTATGGGAGTTAAAATTGTGCGTACCTACAAAGTACACTTGCCACAAGCAGCTAATTTATTAAAAGCAATTTCTGAATTAAAGAAAGAGGATCCTGATTTTGAAATGTATGTGATGTTGGGTGCCTGGATCGATTGCAAAAATGCATGGACAGATCTGGAGCCAGATCACGAGGTGGAGAGTGAAGCAAATGCTCCTCAAATTGAAGAAACTGTAAGATTAGCAAATCAATATCCAGCTATTGTAAAAGTTATTGCAGTAGGAAATGAAGCGATGGTTCATTGGGCGGCAACGTATTTCGTTCGACCTTCAGTTATTTTAAAATGGGTAAATCATTTACAAGGTTTAAAAGAAGCTGGAAAACTTCCCAAAGATTTATGGATCACCAGTTCTGATGACTTTTCTTCCTGGGGAGGAGGCGGTGCGGAGTATCATACGGAGGATCTCGAAAAATTATATAACGCTGTAGATTATATCTCGATGCATACCTATCCTTATCACAATACGCACTACAACCCTGAATTTTGGATTATAGAAGATGATGAGAAATTATCTGATGTGGAGAAAATTGATGCTGCGATGATTCGTGCACAAGCTTTTGCAAAGAAGCAATATGACAGTGTTTCAGGTTATATGAAAAGTATTGGTGTTGAGAAACCTATTCATATTGGCGAAACAGGCTGGGCTACAGTTTCAAAACCAGGGGATTTTTATAGTGCTACAGGATCCAGAGCAACTGATGAATATAAATCAGGAATGTATTATAAATTGATGCGCGAATGGACAAATGAGGCTGGTATGTCATGTTTTTATTTTGAAGGATTTAATGAGCCATGGAAAGATTCGAAAAACCCGATGGGTTCTGAAAACCATTTTGGCTTATTCACCAAAGAAGGCCAGGCTAAATATGCCTTATGGGATATGGTTGATAGTGGGGTTTTTGAGGGATTGACTAGAAATGGAAACCCGATTGTTAAAACTTATAATGGAGATAAAGAGGAATTAATGAAACAGGTTTTGGTCCCTCCCACAGCTGAGTAAATAACGATTAAATGCATAATAAAAAATTCATTATAATTGGCGCATTAACACTTGTGCTCGTAAGTAGTTTACTCTCTTTTTGTACACCTTTTAATCATGCAGAAGTAAAGATTTCAGGACGTCAGATTATAGTAAATAACAATCCTTATATAATAAAGGGTATTTGTTATCACCCTGTTCCTAAAGGTAGTGATAAAAGAGACTTTGGGAACTTGACTAGGGATTTAGCCCTCATGGTTGAGGCAGGAATAAATACCATAAGAGTTTATGAGCCCATCGATGATAAAGTTGTTTTGGATAAAATACATGCCGCAGGGATAAAAGTGATCATTGGATTTGGATACAATCAAGGTGGAAATTATGATATCCTGTCAGGCACATTTATCGATTATATAAATAAATACAAAAACCATGAAGCCATTTTGCTTTGGGAACTCGGCAATGAATATAATTATCATCCGGAATGGTTTGAAGGGGACCTTAAAAACTGGTATACGGCATTAAATAATGCCGCAGACAGTATTCATAAAAATGATCCTTCTCACCCGGTAACTACTGCTCATGGAGAGTTGCCAGATGCATTAGCTCTATCTTCTTGTCCTAATATTGATGTTTGGGGAATGAACGTTTATCGTTGGGATAATCCTGAAGGAATATTTTCTCAATGGAAGGCCATCAGTTCAAAACCTATGTACTTATCCGAAGCCGGAGGAGATAGTTATATGTCTATTTCGAAAGATGGTTATGAGAAAGGGGTAAATGAAAAAGTGCAAGCTGATGCAAATGCCAAAATTCTTGAAAGCGTTTTTAATAATTTAGAAGTGTCTTCTGGGGTAACCTTATTTTCATTCACAGATGGATGGTGGAAGGCAGGAAATAATGACACCCAGGATGCTGGTGGGTGGGCACCTAATAGTACGGGTGTGCCCTATGACGGAACTCCTAATGAGGAATATTGGGGGATTGTGGATATAGACAGGAAGAAAAAAGAAACATTTGAAGTTGTAAAAATAAAGTTCAATCAATCATCCAATAAAAATTAGAGAAAGAATAACTAGATGATCTTATCAGACTACAAATATATGAACCGGTTTAATTCTTTTATTTACACCTTAATTCTAATGACCATGATGGGATGTAATACAAAACAAATGGAATTGGAAGTTGAAGTTTATGAAACTTCGGCCAGTGGCAATAAGCTCAAAAAAATAACAGAATTTGCCTCAGGACAAAAGGAGGCAGTTATTAAATTACTACCCAAAGATAAGTTTCAAACGATTACAGGATTTGGAGGGTCATTTACGGAGGCCTCGGCATATCTGTTAAACAATGTGAGTAAAGAAAATCGGGAAAAAGTTCTTGAGGCTTATTTTGGGGAAGAAGGAGCCAGGTATTCACTGACTCGGACACATATGAATTCATGCGATTTCTCCTTAAGCAATTATTCTTATGCTCCCGTTGAAGGAGATAAAGACTTGAAGAGTTTTTCAATTGATGAAGACCGCGAAGATTTGATCCCCATGATTAAAGATGCCATGGCCATATCGAAAGATGGATTTAAAATTCTCTCATCCCCATGGACAGCACCACCCTGGATGAAAGACAATAATGATTGGCGAGGAGGTAAATTATTACCGGAATATAATGATACCTGGGCCTTGTTTTTTTCAAAATATATAGAGGCCTATAAAGCAGAGGGCATTGATATATGGGGGTTCACGGTAGAAAACGAACCTTTAGGCAACAATAATAACTGGGAAAGTATGCATTTTACGGCCCAAGAAATGACTGAGTTTGTACAGTATCATCTTGGTCCAAAGCTTGAGGCAGACGGACACAATGTTAAGATTTTGGGTTATGATCAAAACCGAGATCATTTAAAAGATTGGGTAGATGTGATGTTTGAAGACCAAGCCTCTTCAAAATATATAGATGGAACTGCAATTCATTGGTACGCAAGTACCTATGAGGTTTTTCCGGATGTATTGCAATATGCTCATAACAAGGCGCCGGATAAATACCTGATACAAACAGAAGCTTGTGGAGATTCTGAAATCCCTAAATGGAAGGATGACCAATGGTATTGGTCTAAAGAATCTACAGATTGGGGATGGGACTGGGCGCCCGAGGATCAAAAATATTTACATCCTAAGTATGCACCTGTCAATCGTTATGCAAGAGATATTATCGGATGTTTGAATAATTGGGTTGATGGTTGGATCGATTGGAATATGGTCTTGGATAGGCAAGGAGGCCCAAACTGGTTTAAAAATTGGTGTTTAGCACCAGTTATAGTGGATCCTGAAAATGATGAAGTTTACTTTACACCAATCTTTTATACCTTGAGTCATTTCAGTAAATTCATAAGACCAGGTGCAACACGTATAGGGTTTGAAAATTCAGATGAATCTTTAATGGTTACGGCGGCAAAAAATGAAGATGGGTCAATTGCTGTAATTGTATTTAACGAGGGAAATACATCGAAAAATTTTAGCTTGTCTCTAAATGAAAAAACAGTTGATATTAAAATAAGTGAAAAAGCGATTCAAACAATAAATATCCCAAATTAGAAACAGGAATCATTCCTATGGGAAACTAACTAAAAACCAAACACTATGTCTACAGTCTCTAAAAAAGTTCCATTCGGTCAAAAAGTCGCCTTTGGAATTGGTATGCTTGCCAATCAAATGTTTCCTGCAGCCATGGGTATATTTATGGTAGTATTAGTGCAAGACCTGGGTTTTCCCGGTTGGATGTGGGGGGTGATATTCTTTACGCCTAGACTTTTTGATTCTATCACAGATCCAATTATGGGGTTTATTTCGGATAATACGAAATCAAAATATGGAAGACGTAAACAATATGTTTTATTAGGCGCTATAATAATGGGAATTTCATTCTCAATTCTGTGGCAATTGTATAGAGAAAATGGTATAGAATATAATTTCATTTATTTTATGTTATGGTCTTTTATATTTTATTTAGGGTTAACAATTTTTAGTGTGCCTTATGTTGCTATGGGCTATGAAATGAGTGATGATTTTCATGAACGAACCAATATTATGGCTGTTGCCCAATGGATTGGACAATGGGCATGGGTTATAGCACCATGGTTTTGGGTAATTATGTACGATCAGGGCTGGTTTGAATCTGCTGATGTTGCCACAAGAACAATAGCCGTTTGGGTTGGCGTTATTTGTATGATTTTTGCAATGGTGCCTGCTATTTTTATAAAGAGTAAATCTACATTAAACGAAGATTATCAACCGTTAAATGTAAAAAATATAGGAAACAGTTTTAATGGAATTATTGATGGGTTTAAGGAGGCTTTCAAAAATAAACCTTTTAGAAAATTATGTATTGCCACTTTTTTGGTCTTCAATGCTTTTAATACAGTTGCTGCTTTTACTTTTTTTATTGTTGTCTATTATTTATTTAGTGGGGATGCTGGTGCGGCCGGAATATGGCCTACGCTTTTTGGCAGCTTAGGTGCTTTATCTACAACATTCCTGGTTATTCCAATAGTGACGAGAATGTCGAAAATAATGGGAAAAAAAAGAGCTTTTATAGCATCTCAAAGTATTTCAATCCTAGGGTATTTTATGCTTTGGTTTTTATTCATACCCGGAAAACCCTATATGTTCATTTTCGCCTTACCATTTTTTGCTTTTGGTATAGGAAGTTTATTTACACTAATGATGTCTATGACGGCAGATGTAATTGACCTTGATGAATTAAATACAGGATTGCGAAGAGAGGGTGTTTTTGGGGCCATATATTGGTGGATGGTTAAGTTTGGTTTTGCCATAGCTGGTTTATTAAGTGGTCTAATTTTGTCAATTATAGGTTTTGATGCTGATGCTGCTTCTCAGACGGAAGGGGCAATAACCGGATTAAGATTATTCTTTTCAGGCTTACCAATGCTAGGAACGTTAATTGCTATTTTAGTGATGTGGGGTTATGACATGACCGAAGAGCGCGCCAATGAAATAAGTATCGAATTGAATAGGCGCAAGGCTGCTGAAAGCCCAGACCTCACTGCCAAATATAAAAGTGGTAAATTATTATCATTTGTATCAGAAGGTTTAAATATTGATTCAAAAAACAGTATTGATTTCTCCACAAAATCTAAGGCAGAAATTAAAAAACGCTATGCCAGTTCATTGAAGGATGGTCTTTACGGTTTATGTTTTAGTCCTTATGAGGAAGGACAGGATATTGGCGATATCTTAACTGAAGATCAAATAAGAAAGCGAATGGATATCATTGCTCCTTACACGAAATGGGTGCGTTCTTTTTCTTGCACAGAAGGCAACGAGTTTATTCCTAAAGTAGCGAAAGAAAAAGGGCTAAAAACAATGGTTGGTGCCTGGATTGGGAATGATAAAGCTCAAAATGATAATGAGATTAGCGCCTTAATTAATCTTGCGAATCAAGGGCATGTTGACGTAGCAGTAGTCGGAAATGAAGTTTTACTTAGAAACGAATTGACAGTGCAGGAAATAATTGATTATATCAAACAAGTAAAACGGGCATTACCAGACATATCCGTTTCTTATGTGGATGCTTATTATCAATTCTCAGAGCATCCAGAACTGGTTGAAGTTTGCGATGTTATTCTGGCTAATTGTTATCCATTTTGGGAGGGTTGTCATATAGATCAAGCATCAAATTATTTACAACAAATGTATAAAGTTGTCGAAAAAGCTTCACAAGGTAAATCAGTTATGATTACTGAAACTGGTTGGCCTAGCGAAGGGGATAAAACAAATGAAGCAGAAGCTACCCAGGAAAATGCCATTAAGTATTTTATCGATGTTAACAATTGGGCAAACAAACAAGGAGTGAAGTTGTATTATTTCTCATCATTTGATGAATCTTGGAAGGTTCATCACGAAGGAGATGTGGGGCAGCGTTGGGGAATTTGGAATAAAAATGAAGAACTAAAAAATATATAATTATGTCTGTAAGAGCAGGAAAAATAAGATCATTAATTGGAATAGACCAAGCTGATAAAACCGATAAAGGGTTACAGAATTTATATAAGAGGCTATTAAAAAATGGAATGCATGGCTTGTGTTTTAGCCCTTATGAAGAAGGGCAAGAGCCTGGAGATCAAATTTCTGAGGAGCAAATCAGGAGAAGGATGAAAATAATAAAACCATATACTAAATGGATTCGTTCATTTTCTTGTACCGATGGCAACGAAGTCATTCCTCGTATCGCTCATGAATATGGTATTAAAACAATGGTTGGTGCCTGGTTAGGAGACGATCCGGAAATCAATAAGCGAGAAATAGCCAACTTAATTAAATTGGCAAAAGAAGGTTATGTTGATATTGCAGCAGTAGGAAATGAAGTGATGTATCGTAAAGACTTGTCTGAAGATGAATTATTGGCTTTTATGCATCAGGTAAAAGAGGCCGTTCCGGAAATACCTATGGGCTATGTAGATGCTTATTATGAATTTTCAAACCGCCCGAGAATTACAGAAGCATGTGATGTGATTTTGGCAAATTGTTATCCGTTTTGGGAAGGCTGTAGTTTAGAGTACTCATTAATTTATATGAAAGAAATGTACAATCAGGCTGTTAAAGCAGCCAATGGAAAAAAAGTGATCATTTCTGAAACGGGATGGCCATCTATGGGAGGAAGTTTTCAAGGCTCGCACCCATCTTTTCCAAATGCAATGAAGTATTTTATCAATACACAATTATGGTCACAGCAAGACGATATAGATATTTTTTACTTTTCGTCCTTTGATGAATCCTGGAAGGTAGGATCAGAAGGGGATGTTGGTGCTTTCTGGGGTCTATGGGATAAAAATGAGAAAATCAAGAAATTTTAAGAGATAGTTTAAGACGAAAAAAAAATTAATAAAAGGAAAATGAATTATACAACAGCATTAAATATGGCGTCAGGAAAAGCTATTTGTTATTCTGGTTTTCGAGAAGGTCAAAAACCGGGAGGAGTTGTTCCGAGCTATGAAGAGATTAAAGAAGATCTTCAAATGCTTCAACATCATTGGCAATACCTTCGCCTGTATGACTGTGATCCACATGCTGAAATAGTTCTAGAAGTTATCCAAAACGAGAATCTTGATTTTAAAGTAATGCTTGGTGCATACATTGTTGCAGAAGCCAATAATTACGGTTGTCCATGGGGTGGGTCTTATTCTGAAGATCAGTTGCACAACAATAAATCAATCAATGAAAAACAGATCAGGAAGTTAATTCATTTAGCGAACAAATTTCCCGACATCATATTTTCATTATCTGCAGGGAATGAGGCTTGCGTTGATTGGACGGATCACTATGTACCCGTTGACAGTGTCATCGAATATGTAAAGATGATAAAAAAGGAAACCAAACAGCCAGTTACATTTTGTGAAAACTATCTCCCTTGGCTCGACAAGCTAAAAGGTCTGGTGGAAGTAGTCGATTTTATTTCGATTCATACGTATCCGGTTTGGGAGTATAAGAACATTCATGAAGCAATGGAATATACAAAAAGCAATTATTTTGCTGTTGCAGATACGTATCCTGATAAACCAGTGGTTATCACTGAAGCCGGATGGACAACCTATTCAAATGGAAAAGGTATTTGTCCAAGTAATGTAAGTGAAGAATTTCAAAGCATTTATTATAATGATTTGATGGATTGGAGCATGGATGCAAATATTCTTACCTTTGTTTTTGAAGCTTTTGATGAATCCTGGAAAGGATCTAGCGAAGCCTTGGAGCCCGAAAAGCATTGGGGACTGTTTACAGTGAATAGAAAACCAAAAAAAGTTATGCAGAACCTTTTTAGCATATAATAAAATGCGGAGTTGAAATAAAAGGATTCATTAGATCTGTTCTCGAGGTGTTTACGATAATAAAAGCGAATATAACTTATTCTATATGTGGGTTAATTGCTTTTTGATACAGGATAATGTAGTTATATAATTCAACAGGTATGTGGTTAAAAAATATAGTTTTTCTTTTAGTGACCTCCATAAGCTTTTGTCAAAGTGAACGACAATTGGTATGGGAAGACAATTTCGATGGTGATTTCCTTAATACTGAAGTTTGGAGTTTTGAACTTGGAGACGGCTGCCCTAATTTATGTGGCTGGGGAAATAACGAACTTCAGATCTATACCCAGAACAACCATGAATTAAAAGATGGACTCTTAACAATTACAGCTAAACATAAGAATGGTGTATATTCTTCATCAAAAATAAACACACAAGGGAATCAAGAATTTCAATACGGCAAAATTGAAGTAAAAGCAAAATTACCAAAAGGTAAAGGTTTATGGCCGGCATTTTGGATGTTGGGATCCAATATAAAAGAAGTAGGATGGCCATTATGCGGTGAGATCGATATATTGGAATACGTGGGAAAGGAGCCGGAGACAATTTTCACGACCCTTCATACTGAAGATAGTCATGGGTCTTCAATCAACACAAGAAAGGATGTCGTTAAGGGAATAGAAGAGGGGTTTCATATTTATTCAATTGACTGGACCAAAGACAAGATCGATTTTTATATTGATAACAATCTGTTTTATTCATTTCTACCAAAAAACAAAACTGTTGAAGTTTGGCCTTTTGATCAGCCTTTCTATATGATTCTTAACATGGCTATAGGCGGTAATTTTGGCGGAGCTGAAGTTGATAACAGCATGTTTCCTCAAGAATTTGTAATAGATTATGTGAGGGTATATCAATAAATAAATTTCAGAAAGTTTAGATCAGGTGATAATTGTCAGAGGAATAGTCAAAAAAACGATCTATTTTTGGAAAATTGATTTTTTTGGAAATTATAAATTCTTTTATAATATCTAAAAAAAACGTCTCGTTAATTATTTTATATCTTATTTGCCATGAAAAATATTTTGTCAGTTTTGTTGGTCATTCCTATGCTATTATTATGGTCATGTAGTGACGATTCCACAGAAATTGAACCCGTGGTTCAAGGCACGGAAATTACCAAATTTTATTTTTTAAAAGCCAGTAATCCAGATCTGGATGTGGATCGGTATGCAACTATAGAAAATGATATCATAAGTACTAGACTACCTTTGGGCAGTGACATTCAAAATATGGTGGCAAGTTTTAGTCATAGCGGCGCTGAAGTCCTGGTGAATAACATTGCACAAATTAGCGGTGAAACTGTTAATGATTTTACTGAAATACAAAATTATAGAGTAAGTACTATAGATGGTAAATCGGGTCAATATGAAGTTGATATGACTTATTTTACAGGTCTTCCTGTGATCTACATAGAGACCGAAAATAATCAGGAGATTGATTCCAAAGAAGATTATTTTACAGGAACTTTATCCATGGAGGGTGGCCGTTATTATTCAGATTCACCTACGACCCCAATGAAAATTCGAGGCAGAGGGAATTCAACTTGGGGTGTTCATCCGAAAAAGCCTTATCAGTTAAAGTTCGATGAAAAGACAGAAATGTTAGGAATGCCGAAAGATAAAAAATGGATCTTCCTTGCTGAATTCTCAGATAAGGCACTAATAAGAAATAAAATTGCCTTTGAATTGGGTTATTTGAGCCAATTGGATTATACACCTCAAAGTGTTTTTGTCGAGGTAGTAGTCAATGGTACTTATAATGGGATGTATCATATTTCTCAGAAAGTTGAAGAAAGTGACAACAGAGTGGTTCTGGGTGATACGGGTTATTTACTAGAGATTGACCAGTTGGGAAGACTGGACCCGGATGATGTTTATTTTAGAACAGATAAGTTTTTGATCAATATAAAAGAACCCGAAATAGAGTATAACAGTAATGAGTTTAATTATGTGAATGATTTGATCAATGAGTTTGAAGACGTATTAATGGGTTCTCAATTTAAGGATCCTGACGTGGGTTATGCCAAATATATTGATATTGATAGTTTTATTGACTGGTATCTTATCAGTGAGATTACTAAGAACCAGGATTCCAAAAGCTTTTCAAGTATTTTCCTTAATGTGATTCCTGGTGAAAAAATAAAAATGGGTCCACTTTGGGATTTTGATCTTGCTTTTGGAAACGTTGATTATTCAGAGTGTGAATTTCCAACGGGATTTTGGGTAAAACATCATGACTGGTATGCCAGGCTTTTTGAAGATGCGGTGTTTGTGGAAAAAGTAAAGAACAGATTTTTATATTATAAAGATAACCAGAATTTCATTCTGGAAAAAATGGACTTTTACGGGAATCAGTTAAAATGGTCTCAGCATGAAAATGATGTGAAATGGGATTTATTTGGAAGGTATGTTTGGCCTAACCCAGTATTTTATGATTCACATCAAGCTGAGCTTGATCATCTGAAAAACTGGTATATTGATAGAATGAACTGGTTAGATACAGCGTTTAAAGCTTTATAATAGATTATTAATTCTTATGGGTAACAGCACTAGAAAGAGCAAATTTATTTTAAGTTCTGTTATTAATCAAAAATATCTTCTATCTTGCTGAGCAAATTTTTTTTAAAATCAATTCACTATTATGGGACAAGCTAGTACAAAAAGAATCAATATTTATTTCGTAACCATTGTTATTACCCTCGGGGGATTGCTATTTGGATATGATACAGGTGTGATCAATGGGACACAGTTTTATTTTTCGAAATATTTCGAATTAACCGGTTGGTTAAAAGGATTTATAGTGAGTAGCGCACTAATAGGAGCACTTTTAGGAGCTGCTTCTGCTGGGATGATCTCAAAATCAATTGGGAGAAAGAAATCTTTGATTATATCGGCAGTTCTTTTTGCGATGTCAGCCTGGGGATCAGGATTACCCGATATACTGCCTGAATCGATGACCTTAATGGTGATTTTTAGGATTCTAGGAGGAATAGCTATTGGTATGGCATCAATGAACGCACCAATGTATATAGCTGAGATAGCTCCGGCTAAAAATAGAGGTACGCTGGTTACTTACTATCAAATGGCTGTAGTTATTGGTTTCTTTGTGGTCTTTCTTGCGACTTATTTTATTGGAAACGGACTTACAGAACAACAGAATATTGATTATGGATGGAGGTATATGTTTTGGTCAGAATTAGTGCCAGCACTTGCCTTTTTTATACTGCTTTTTATGGTGCCGAAAAGTCCTCGATGGCTCATGATCAAAGGAAATGAAGAGGAGGCGAAGAATGTTTTGGTAGCCATTCATGGTCAGGAAATGGCTGATAAGGAATTTATTGAAATTAAAGAATCTATCCAGCAGGAAGGAACTGTTAAGAAAGCATCGATCTTTCAAAAGTCATTGTTCCCAATTGTAGTTATTGGTACAGTACTTTCTGTCTTACAACAATTTACTGGAATTAATGCGGTGCTCTATTATGGTGCCGATATATTCGAACAGGCACTTGGATTCGGAAAAGAAGATATTTTATTACAGCAGATTCTTTTAGCCACTGTAAATTTACTCTTTACATTCATTGCTATGTTTACTGTTGATAAACTTGGTCGAAAGCCTTTGTTAATCATAGGTGGTTTTGGGATGTTGATTGGTTTCTTGATTATGGGTTTCACCTTGTATTTTAGTGATTATTCAGCATTGAATTCAGCAGGTTTACCTTCAATTTCATCTACAGAAGGAATCATTTGTTTGGTAGGAATTCTTATGTTTATAGGCTCCTTTGCTATGTCAATGGGACCGATTGTATGGGTATTATTATCTGAAATATTTCCAAATAGTATCAGAAGTACCGCGATGGCAATTGCTGTTGCAGCGCAATGGCTGGCGAATTATTTTGTATCTCAGACCTTCCCGATCATTGTTGAAAGTGAGGCGAATGGACTAGTTTCATCTGGAGGAACATGGAATAATTCTTTACCATACTTTTTATTCTCGGCATTTATAGTTTTCATCATCTTCTTCACATGGAAATGGATTCCTGAAACGAAAGGAAAAACCTTGGAAGAAATGGAAGCTATTTTTAATAAAGGAAAAAGCTAAACTTAATCTGTCTTATAGATTGATGCTTGGAAAAACCTGAGTATCAATATCTGATAATCATTTTGTTGAGTCGAACTTTTAGATAGTATAATATACCTGAAAGAATGACTTGGTGAGGTGTGCTCTTGGATACACATACAGAACAAAATGTAGACTTGGCATATGAAGTTACGCTACAATGATTTATAGGAAATTATAAGTTCTAACTATATAAATTATGTTCATTGTTAATTCATTCTCCATTGCGGTGGTATTGCTTTTTATCACTATGCTTTGTTGGGGGTCATGGGCAAATACCCAAAAGCTCGCTACCCAAAAGTGGCCCTTTCAATTGTTTTATTGGGATTATGTAATAGGAATTTTTCTATGTGCTCTTGTTTTGGGACTTACACTTGGTAGTTCAGGGGAGGCTGGAAGACCCTTTATAGAAGACTTGCTACAAGCGGACCAGTCTTCGATTTTGGCATCTTTTTTAGGCGGTGTAATTTTTAATTTAGCGAATATCTTATTGGTTGCGGCCATAGATATAGCGGGTATGGCTGTGGCTTTTCCAATCGGTATAGGTTTGGCCTTGGTTATTGGTGTTGTGGTCAATTATATCAAGTATCCAATTGGTGATCCTTTGATGTTGTTTGTAGGTGTATTACTAGTCGTAATCGCTATTTTACTTGATGCAAAGGCCTACAAAAATATTTCTACAAGAAATACCACGGTATCCAGCAAGGGAATAGGTCTTTCCTTAATAGCTGGAGTTTTAATGGGTTTCTTCTTTCGTTTTGTAGCAGATTCCATGTCGGTAGATTACACAAGTCCTGAAGTGGGTAAGTTTACACCGTATAGTGCTTTCTTTATGTTTTCTATAGGAGTGTTTATCTCTAATTTTCTTTGGAATTCTATAGTGATGGTTAAACCATTCTCTGGAGAACCAGTGAAATACAAAGATTATTTTACGAAGGGAAGTTTAAAATTACACAGTATAGGTTGGCTTGGAGGAATTATCTGGGCAGTTGGAATGTCATTCAGTCTGTTGGCATCTGAAAAGGCCGGCTTTGCTATTTCGTATGGTTTAGGACAAGGGGCCACCATGGTTGCAGCGATTTGGGGTGTATTTGTATGGAAGGAATTTAAAACTGCTGATACAAAAACAAAAAAACTGATCAATATGATGTTTGGGTTCTTTATTATAGGCTTGGTCCTGATCATCTATGCACGATTAAAATAAAGTGATCATGAAAAAAAACATCCTGGTTATCGGTAGTTCAAATACAGATTTGGTAATTCAAACATCTCATTTTCCTGAACCGGGCGAAACTGTAATGGGAGGAGTATTCAGCACTTTTGCCGGGGGAAAAGGAGCGAATCAAGCAGTTGCAGCAAGCCGACTAGGAGCAAAGGTCACTTTTGTCGCACGTGTGGGGAACGACGATTTTGGACGACAAGCTATCGATGGCTTTGATAAAGAAGGAATAACGACCAGTCATATTTTTATAGATGAGAATGAGCCAACTGGGGTAGCATCCATCATTATCAATAAAGACGGTGAAAACACTATTGTAGTTGCACCAGGAGCAAATAATATGCTTTCTAAGACAGACATAGAAGCGATTGTATCTTTGGTCGAAGCAACAGATATTGTACTGGTTCAACTAGAGGTTCCGCTTGAAACTGTCACCTTCGTCATCCAATTAGCTCATAAATTGCACAAAAAAATAATTCTAAATCCGGCACCGGCCGTTAAACTCGATTATAATCTATTTTCATATCTTGATATAATCACGCCAAATGAATCCGAAACAAAAATACTTTTAGGCAAAAAAGTATCAGACCTTAAATCTGCTTCTGAGGCAGCACAGGTATTTTTAGATAAAGGGGTTAAAAATGTGGTCATCACTCTTGGGAAACAGGGTGCATTTTTTAAAAATGATCATGAAGAGTATTTGATTCCTGCTATCAAGACAGAAGTAATTGACACAACTGGAGCAGGTGACACCTTTAATGGAGCTCTTGCTGTAGCAATATCTGAAGGGAAAAGCTGGAGAGATGCTCTTGACTTTTCTAATAAAGCAGCTGCTATTAGCGTAAGTCGATTGGGCGCCCAAAGTTCTATTCCTTTTCGTAAAGAGATAGAAGCAATTGATTTATAAATTGCTATTTTTTTCTGTTATTATTTAGTAATTTAATGTGATCTTTATAGGCAGAACATTATATTTTTCCCAAAAAAACATTCGATAATGACAAAATAGTACTACTACTTTCATTTCGATATTTGTAATTTTGATTCTTCAATATTAAGATATTCGAAATCATGTCAGACTTAAATAAATTATCCTTAAAAGAGAAGTTAGGCTACGGTCTAGGCGATGGGGCAGCCAATATTGCCTGGAGAGGGGTAGCGACTTTTCTATTTATTTTTTACACGGATGTTTTTGGTCTAAGCCCGGTAACGGTGGGTGTCTTAATGTTGGTTGCACGATTTAGTGATGGAATTAGCGATGTGATCATGGGTGTTGTTGGCGATCGTACCAGATCAAAATACGGAAAATTTAGGCCTTGGATCCTATGGACAGCTATTCCTTTGGGCCTTATATTGTCTCTATTGTTTACTTCACCTGATTTAACCGATTCGGGTAAAATAGTATATGCTTATGTGACATATATCTTTTTCACACTGATTTATACGGCAAACAATGTTCCTTATGGAGCGCTTATGGCTGTCATGACAGGTGATGACAAAGAAAGAACGAGTCTTGGTTCATTTAGGATGGTGGGTGCTTTTGGAGGAGGTATGCTTGTTCAGGGTGCTTTGCTTTTTCTTGTTGCTCATTTTGGAAATGTAAATCCTGAAATTGGGATAGAACAGTTGGAAGAAGAGAAGTTTAGAGTAACGGTTTCTGCATCATCAGAGGTAGAAAGTGTAAATATTAAGACGGAAAACGGCATTGCTGATTTCATATGGGATGACAAAAGTATTGATGTATCTCAAAATGTTCCTACTCATGGAAAAAGTTTCGCTTTGGAAGCGGATAAAGAATATACTTTTATCGTTACCGGAGAACCCAATATCGTGGCTGATAGTATTTCTCTGATTGATCAAAAAAGAGGTTATAGTAATTCGATGTATGTCATGTCGATCTTTCTCAGTCTATTTATGTTTATAACCTTTTATACAACGAAAGAAAGAGTTCAGCCACCTAAGACTCAAAAGAATGATTTAAAAAGAGATCTTAAAGACCTGATCAACAATAAACCCTGGTTGGTTTTATTAGTCATCGGTCTTTTATTCAACGTATATAATTCCATCAAACAAGGGATTGTTATCATTTATTTTACCCACTATTTAAATAATCAATTGCTGGCGGCTTCATTTTTGGTAGCCTTGATGCTAGCTTCTGTTGCCGGCGCTATGGTGACTGCTCCTCTTGGAAAGAGGTTTGGCAAGAGAAATTTATTCATTGGAGCTTTACTTTTTTCTGGAGGCATAAATTCATTATTCTTTTTTCTTGGGCCAACAGATGTCACAGCAGTGTTTACCATAGGTGTTGTTTCTGAATTTGCTTCAGCTATTTTCCCGACTTTGTTTTTTGTGATGTTAGGTGATGCTGCAGATTATTCTGAATTTAAGAATGGCAGAAGAGCTACTGGTTTAATCTACTCAGCAGGATCGTTTGCTACGAAATTTGGTGGTGGAATTGCAGGTGCTATTATAGGTTTTGTTTTAGGAGCTTATGCATATAATGGCCAGGACGCTGCTTCAATAGAAGGGGCAATACCAGGAATCATTATGTTGATGAGTTGGGTGCCAGCCGTAATTACGGTCATAGCTGCAATTTTTATGTTTATCTACCCATTGAATCAAAAGAAAATTGATGAGGTCACTACTGAATTGAATAACAGAAGGTTAAAAGAGAGTAAAATTTAGAGTTTATTATAAAATTTAAAAAGAAATGAAATACGGTCATTTTGATGATGCCAATAGGGAATATGTGATCACAAACCCTAAAACCCCTTATCCATGGATCAACTATCTGGGTAATGAGGACTTTTTCTCACTGACTTCAAATACCGGAGGAGGTTATACTTTTTACAAGGATGCTAAATTCAGAAGACTTACACGTTACAGATATAACAATGTGCCTGTTGATGATGGAGGGAAATATTTTTATATCAAAGATGGTGATACAGTTTGGTCGCCGGGATGGAAGCCTGTAAAAACAGAACTTGATAGCTACGAATGCCGTCACGGGATGAGTTATACAAAAATTAAAGGCTCAAAAAATGGTGTAAGTACGGAAGTGTTGCAATTCATTCCACTAGGTTTCTGGGGAGAGATCCAAAAAGTTAGTATTAGCAATGACAGTGCTGAGGTCAAGAAATTGAAGTTGTTTTCTTTTGTAGAATGGTGTTTATGGAATGCTGAAGATGACATGACTAATTTCCAACGAAACTTTAATACCGGGGAAGTTGAGATAGAAGAAAGTGTGATCTATCATAAAACTGAATTTAAGGAAAGACGAAACCATTACGCTTTTTATTCTGTCAATAACGATATTCAGGGTTTTGATACAGATCGGGAATCATTTGTTGGTTTGTATAATGGGTTTGATAGCCCTGATGCCGTAGATAAAGGGACGCCTGGAAATACGATCGCGCATGGCTGGTCTCCGATAGCTTCGCATTATCTTGAGATAGAATTACAGCCAGGAGAACAGAAAGATCTGGTATTTATGCTGGGTTACGTTGAGGTTGATAAAGACGATAAATGGGAATCTAAGGCAGTGATCAATAAGAAACCTGCCAAGGACATGATCAAAAAATACGATACAGTGGCTAAAGTTGATGAAGCCTATGAGGAACTCCGTTCTTACTGGGATAACCTGCTTTGCACCATTTCGGTGGAATCTGGTGATGACAAACTAGACCGTATGGTCAATATCTGGAATCAATATCAATGTATGGTCACCTTTAATATGTCTCGTTCCGCCTCTTTCTTTGAGTCAGGAATTGGCAGAGGGATGGGATTCAGGGATTCAAACCAGGATTTAATTGGCTTTGTGCATCAAATACCTGAAAGAGCAAGAGAAAGAATTTTTGACATTGCCTCGACACAATTTGAAGACGGTTCATGTTACCACCAATACCAACCCTTAACCAAAAAAGGAAATTCTGCCGTAGGTGGAGACTTTAATGATGATCCATTGTGGTTGATACTGTCAACTACTGCCTATATTAAGGAAACAGGAGATTTCTCTTTATTGGACGAAATGGTTCCCTTTGACAATGACGCTTCAAGGGCCAAACCTCATTTTGACCATCTAAAGGCTTCTTTTTACCATGTGGTGAATAATTTAGGACCTCATAAATTGCCTTTGATTGGCAGGGCCGACTGGAATGATTGCTTGAATTTAAATTGTTTTTCAAATGATCCAAATGAGTCTTTTCAAACAACTGGAAATAAAAAAGGTGATACAGCAGAATCATTAATGATCGCTGGATTATTTGTGGTGTATGGCAAGGAATATGTTGACTTATGCAGATTTGTTGGAAAAGATGAGGAAGCTGATAAAGCTCAAAATCATGTAGATCAAATGATAGAGGCCGTTAAAGCTCATGGATGGGACGGAGACTGGTATTTAAGAGCCTATGACTATTATGGTAAAAAAATAGGTTCCGATGAAAATGAAGAAGGTAAAATCTTTGTGGAATCTCAAGGCTGGTGTGCTATGGCTGAAATTGGCAAAGAGGAAGGAATGGTTGAAAAAGCATTGGATTCAGTCAAAGAGCATCTTGATTGTGAATACGGCGTAGTCCTTAATTATCCTGCTTTTACAAAGTACCATATAGAATACGGTGAAATTTCTACCTATCCTGCCGGATACAAAGAAAACGGAGGTATTTTTTGCCATAATAACCCATGGATCATGATAGGTGAAACTATGCTGGGGAGGGGTGATCATGCCTATGATTATTACACAAAAATAGCGCCAAGTTTCCTTGAAGATATTTCAGATTTACACAAGGTTGAACCTTATGTATACTGTCAGATGATCGCCGGAAAAGAAGCATTTAAGCCTGGTGAAGCTAAAAATTCATGGCTTTCTGGTACAGCGTCATGGAATTTTTATGCAATTACCCAATATATTCTTGGTGTTAGACCCGAGTATGATGGTTTACGCATAGACCCATGTATTCCTAAAAAATGGGATGGCTTTAAAATGCAACGAAAATTCAGAGATGCTACCTACCAGTTGGAAATAAAAAATCCGGATCATGTCAGTAAGGGAGTGAAGCATATCATAGTAAATGGAGAAACTTTAAGCTCAAATGTAATTCCACTACTTGAGAAAGGTAAAAATCATATAGTCGAAATAATTATGGGATAAATGACTTGGTTTTTTACTGAATGAAACTCCTGATGGCTTCTGCCATTGGGAGTTTTCTTTTATTGATAGAGCTAATGAAGTATTTGTTATAAAACCCGTTGCATCCCTACAAATTCTTTTCGGAATTCACTCGGTGTACATTCTTTTGATTTTTTAAAGATACGGTTGAAATTGGCTATATTATTGAATCCACATTGATAACTGATTTCACCAATACTCTTTTCTGATTCGATAAGCCATCGGCTGGCATAGCTGATTCTTGTATCATTAACGTAATTGATAAAGGTTTTTCCTGTCCTTTTTTTAATGAATCTATTAAAGGAAACAGGACTCATATTTATCAATTGAGAAATTTCATCCAAGCCTATTTTACGGGAATAGTTTTCCTGGATATATTCATATACCTTTTTGATTCGCTCACTGTTCTGGAAGTCGTTCATTTCCGAAAATTGCGTAGACAAGAGAGTCTGGTTCTCAGATCCGGCAAGGTCATTTAAAATAGAAATAAACTCTAGAAAATAATTGATCCCGTTTAGTTTAGGCAATACCATTAACCTGGGCATAATGTTCATGGTAGTTTCCTGTGAAAAAAGGATACCGTGTTTTGAACGGTTGAACATATCTCTGATGCATTTAAAGATACGCCTTGACAGCATTTTTTCATTGAGTAGATCTTGTTGTATATGTATAGTGACTTCATAAATTTCCTTACAGGTGCATTTGTTTAACTCCCAGCCATGAGTTAGGTTAGGACCTACCAATACCAATTCTGCGTCGCTGATCACACCTGTATGGTCTCCGATAATTCTTCTTACACCTTCACCTTTATAAATAAAATTTAATTCATACTCCGGATGAAAGTGAATAGGAAAATCAAAGTCATCCTTTACCCTTTCATAAACTAAAAAACTATCCTCCGGGCTTAATTGTGTTATTTCTCTGTGTACGCTGTTCCTCATAATTCACTTCTACTTTTGCATCAACCAAGGTTTGACCCTAAATTGACAAAATAATATAAGTTGATATTAGTAAATCCAAATATATCGTAAATTTTTTAAATAACCATTTGAGTCCTTTTTTGATCTATAAATACATGTATTCATTGGGGTTCAGTAAGTTTAGAAAAACAAGCACTGTGTTTTTCATCGAATTTAAGAATTAGTTGTTGGGATTTTTGTAACTAGGGGTGTTTAATTCTGACAAAATTGTCTCAATCATTAATTGCCTGAATACAATTATAATTGGAAGAAAGTTACCTGGTCAAATCTGAAAGAAAACTACTACATTTTTTTTAAGGAGATGATTAATTTTCTGATTCGATAAAAAATTAGCGCCTGATAAAATGATCACACTCATTTTATCAGGCGCTATACATATTTTTTCAAAAATTTAGTTGACTTGGTGAATTGTAGCTTCTCCTAAGACCAGACCTCTGTTCACCATAGGGCTTCCTTTGTAATGTACGGTGGCTTCTCCATAAGCTGTCACTTTAAGCTCATCAGAGACTTTTAATTTCACACGCCCTTCTCCATAAGCAGTTACTTTGGCTGTGCTATTTTGAACACCATAGGTATTGACCTCTCCTTCACCGTAGGAAATAATACGTTGACGCTTGGCATTACCTTCTTTTACTTCAAGATAAGACTCTCCATACATAGTGGTGTAAAATTCCTGAACTTCAATCTGCTTTAAATAAACCTCACCTTCTCCATAAATTTTCAGGGTTAGTTTCTCACACTTAATTGGGCTGATAACTTTGTGCGTTTCCTCACCTCGTAAGGATAGCTCTTCCAGCTCTGTATAAAATACTTTGGCCGAAACAATTGTTCCGTTGTAAATAGCGTGTTTTCCTTTGTAATCATCATATTTGACTTTTTCTGATTTGGTATACATTTTGGCATCATCCAAATAAATATGCAAAGTATTGCCTTTGACTTCTACATTGAGTTTGTCCATAGACACCTCGATATCTTCAATAACGACAGATTGCGTATCAGCTTTTTCGAAGATCACTTCAATATGTGGACTGATGATCACTTCATCAAAGGACCCTACATCAAAGGTTTTTTTCTGAGCGAATACACTACTTGCACTCAGGATCATCAGAGCGAACAGAACGCTTTTTACATATGTTTTTTTCATGGGGCTAATGTTTATGTATTAAAGAACGGCCGATATTCGGCACTGGTTTCTATAAAGATACCAATAATTTGAAATTGTTACAGTTAACAATGAAATAATCAAATAAAGAGGTCAATAGGTAAGAAAATGAACATATAAAATTTTCTTAAATTTGACTAACTTAACCGAAGTTCTATGAGTATGAAGTGAATATAGATAGTAGGTTTAAAAAAATAGTATGATTAAAATATTTGGAGGTTTGTTTTTATTTTTTTTAGCAAGCTCAGTAAATGCTCAATTAGTGAATATTGAATCTCAAAGAATGCAAACAGATAATGTGCGCTTTGTTTTAAAATCGGATTTTCTTTTTAATTATTCAAATAATGATGGAATATATATTTATCGGTTTGATATTGGGCTGGCGACACAATATAAATTCAAAAATATGAACAATACTGTTTTTTTTATTGGAAATTACGGATTGATCAGAAGTGAAGGTTTAGATTATCAAAATTCCTGGTTTTTACATCTAAGATACAATAGAAAACTAGGCCAAAATAAAAGATTTAGGCTGGAAAGTTTTATTCAAGATCAGAGTAACGAATTACTTTCTATTAATTCAAGAAATCTGATAGGGTTGGGCCTTCGTTATAAATTTGTGAAAGGCGATTATTTTCATGCTTATGTGGGTAATTCCTATATGTATGAAAAAGAAGTGAGTGAAATTGTTGACCAGAAATATTATAATCATAGAAACAACACTTATTTATCCTTAACACTGAGATTGCCTAAATCAGGTCTTGAACTTTTAAATACAGTTTATTTTCAACCGCTTTATACGGATATCAGCAATTTTAGAATACTTGAGCAATTTAAAGCAGAAATGCCATTATTCGGTAACCTCAGAGTATCAGCATTATTTAATTATTTTTACAATAACTTAAACCCATTAGGCACAAGTGAATTCACATCCAATATGAGTGTTGGTCTTACCTATCAGATTGAGGCTTCTCCTCCGAAACAAAAATATATACCGGCGTATAAAATGTACTAAATTTTATTTGCAAGATGATCATACTATTAATTAACAACTGCTTACGACAGGAACTACATGGATCTTTAAATAAAAATTACAATTATAAAGTATCAAAGTCTAATATAATCTATCCCAAAACCTTTGAACTACTACCCATAAATGGTTGATCATAAAAGCGTTTACCAGTGGCTTTATACAGAGCATTGGCAACAGCACCCATAATAGGAGGGAACGGAGGCTCTCCTAAACCGGTTGGATCTATTTCATTTTCTACAAAATGTACTTCAATTGATTTTGGTGCTTCACTATGTCTGATAAGACGGTATTTGTCAAAGTTATCCTGACCAGGCACTCCTTCATTAAAGGTCACTTCACTATACATGGCATGACCTATACCATCTACCACACCACCTTCAGCCAAATTGATTGCCGCATCCGGATTCACCACAATACCACAGTCAATAGCACAATATACCTTTTCAATTACAGGAGAGCCATTTTCTACAACCATATCCAATACCTGAGCCACATAACTGTTATGACAGTAATAGGCAGAAACTCCGCGGTGCAGGTTAGGATCTTCTTTATCCCAATTTGATTTTTCTTTTAACAATTCAAGAACTCCTGCATAACGTTCGGCTTCATAATCATTTTTTTCACCAACGGGACTATTTTTTGCTTTTTCCAAAAGTTCCAAACGGAAGTCAATGGGGTCTTTTCCCATTTCTTCAGCTACTTCATCAAGAAATGATTGCTCAGCTCCGGCAATGAAATTCGATCTTGGGGCACGAAATGCGCCTACACTTATATTTGACGATGCTGTCCAGGCCTCTGCCAGGTAGTTATCAACGGCTCCAGCCGGAAAACGATTGGCAAAAAGCGGGCTTTCAGGAATTCCTCCGGCATTTACATGGAAAGCGATCAATTTATTATTTTCATCTAAAGCGGCACGATAAGTAGCTAGATAAGCGGGACGGTATATACCAGTTGTCATATCGTCTTCTCTTGTATAGATTAACTTAACAGGAGCTTTCACTTTTTGGGAAATGACAGCTGCCTCCACTAAAAAGTGACCATAAAGTCGCCTTCCAAATCCTCCACCCATTCGTGTCATTTGGATATCAACTTGTTCTAACTCCAAACCTAATCGAGCTGCAACAGTTTTTTCCATAAATTCAGGAGTTTGTATTGGCCCTGCGAGCTCTGCTTTACCCTCTGTGACGTCAGCAAAGAAATTCATGGGCTCCATACAATTATGGGCTAAAAAAGGACAAGAATAACTTCTTTCTATGATTTTGGCTGCTTTTTTAAATACAGCTTCAGGATCACCATCTTTGCGTTTTACCTCGGCTTTCTTGGCTTGCATTTCACGCATCAAAGCCATGTGGCCTTTAGAGTTTTCCAAAGCAGTGGGAATATCTTTATTGTCAGATCCAATAGATTGCCATTGAATATTCAGTGCTTTTTTTGCATTTAAGACTTCCCAAGTTGAACTTCCAACCACAACCACAAGGTCAGGATAGGTATTCACATCAGACCATTGTAATTTATAGTCTTCATTATAGGTTTTCATGGTGAAAACATCCTTGATTCCCGGCATTGCTTTTGCTACAGAGTCGTCAACTGATTTCAGTTTCATTCCGAAGGCAGGTGGATGAGCAATCATCGCTATAAGCATGCCTTCCCGGTCATAGTCCAAACCAAACAAAGGCTGTCCTGTTACTATTTTTGGTCCGTCTACATTTTTCCTGGAGGTTCCAATAATTTTAAAATCTTTAATTTCTTTAAGGGCCACTTCTTCAGGAACAGGTATTTGCGAAGCCGCAGATGCCATTTCCCCATAACCTGCTGAATTACCACTTGCTGCATGTGACAATATACCTGCTTCAGTCGTTATCTCATCGACCGGAACCTGCCATGCCTGAGCGGCTGCCTCTTTCAGCATATGTCGAGCTGAAGCTCCTGCCATGCGGAGACTGTCCCACCCTTGACGAATAGATTGACTTCCTCCAGCCAATTGACGGGTAAAAAGATCTGTATTCAATGCAGCTTGTTCTACAATGACGTTTTGCCATTCAGCATCAAGTTCTTCAGCCACAAGCATGGGCATGGAAGTTTTGACATTTTGACCAATTTCAGGATTAGGAGACATGATGGTGATCAAACCGTTTTCACCAATCTTTAGGTAGGCGTTGATATTAAACCATTCCTTTGGCATGTTCAGGACTTGTTCAGGGGTTGGTTTACAAGATGCCAGCCAGCTAAAACTGAGCATCAATCCTCCCCCGGCAAGGGCAGAACTTTTCAAAAAAGAGCGTCTTCCAAATGTTGTTTTTACGAGTGTCATTGTCTTTAGTTTTTTGTGAATGAATACAGTTGATGGGTGCGTCGAAAGAATCGCTTTAAGCGTTTTTTAAATTGGCTGCAGTCTTGATTGCTTTCTTGATCCTGGTATAGGTGCCACAACGGCAAATATTACCGTCCATCACTGCATCAATTTCTTCATCACTGGGATTTGGATTGTTATTTAAAAATGCACTGGCTTGCATGATTTGCCCAGCCTGGCAATAGCCACATTGGTACACATCGTGCTCTAGCCAAGCCTTTTGAACAGGATGGTCACCATTTTCTGACAAACCTTCTATAGTTGTAATTTCCTGACTGCCCACGGCAGAAACTGGCACGGAACAGGAGCGAACCGCTACGCCACCAAGATGAACTGTACAAGATCCACATTGTGCAATTCCACAGCCATATTTTGTGCCTACTAATTTCAAGTGGTCCCGAAGCACCCATAATATGGGAGTTGTAGGATCAACCTGAACTTGTTGACTTTTTCCGTTAATGTTGAGGTTATAATCTGCCATGATATAAATTTTTATTGATAGCTTTTATATGTTGAATCTGGAAAGAATCCAGAATTATTTTTCATGAAATCAATTGTTCTTTCATCTTGATAATTAATATCATGATGAGGTCAATTAATTCTATTTAAATTTAGGAAAAAAAAAACAACTGGAATAGAGGGATTTAAGAAAAAGTTTTTAACAACGATTTGATTTACAGTTAAATGAATTTAAAGGGGCGGGATTCAAAATAATAATTACCTTCAACTAAGCCGTAGACTATTGCTCTAACTTTTTTACGGCTGCTGTCATGACTTTAAAGCATTCCGTTTGACTGCCCTTTTCATCCATAACAGGAGGACTAAAATAATCATCAATAAAACTATCGGCAGAAGACCATACAGTTTGCATCATTCCCATAAATTTTTTGCTTGTTTCCGGGGTGGAATTATTTTTAAAATCAGCCATCATTTGCACTTGGGCTTTAGCGACTTCTGGTTTTCTCCATGGGCATGCAATCACATCAAATCCTTTTAAAGCAAAATAAGCTGGTGTAGGGATGGCTTTTTCATAATGCCAATCACATATGACAACTGTTTTAGGGATCATATCAATGGCTCTTGCGGTATTGTTCATACTGCCTTCCCACATGCCTATGTCTGAAGTAGAAGCATCGATCAATCGATCTCCCCACATCCATAACCTTTGTCCTTTTGCAGTTAAATGGTTGCTTAAACGCGTCACTTCTTCGGCAAATAAGGTTGCAGGATCCATTCCTTTACAACGAGGACATTTTGGGTCAGCAATATAAAATACTTCGTCAAGTCCTGCATGAAAAGCATTTGCCTCAAATGCCTCCATGATCTCATCCATTAAATCGAACACCACATCATGTACTTCAGGATGTTGAGGACAGTAGCTCTTACAGTATAGACCATCGTCATTGGGCCATTCATATTTTTCAGGAATTTTTATATGGGGTGTTTCATCAAATTCTGGATAAACTTCCAATAGTTTATTGGTCTTTTCTGCCCAACTTTGGTGGCCCAAAAGATTGACCTGAGGTATTAGATTGATCCCGCTGTTTTTGCAGGAAGCCACAATTTTTTTGACATCCTCTTCAGTAAGCGGGTTTTCGTCTTGCAACTCAGGCCTTGATTTATATGCATAATTGAAATCAACTCTCAGGACCAAAGTGTTGATTCCTGCCGGGGCAAGTTCATTTTCAATAAAATCAACAAATTTATCAACGCCGTTACGATCAGGTGCGGCGATACAAAAACCATTAACAGCAAATACATTTTGAGCCATCATCACACATGGATAAAACAAGGTAATGAGTAGTAAATAAATTGTCTTTCTCATGTTAAATCTTAACGTACTTCTCATCTTAAGGGCCAATTCTAATTGTAAAAAAACTATTTCATAAAACATATCAAACAAGAGTCGATCTGTTACTATACTATAGTAAAAGCAAAAAAAAAACAGTTGTTTAAAAATACAAAAATAGTACTGTTAGCAAAAGGTAAAATGATAATTTTAAAAGGAGTAGGGAAGGTTGGGGAACTCATTAGGTAATACCTACTTTCATAAAGCCTTTAGACCTTAATGGCACAGATCTGTGAGCAGCAGAAGAAGAATTCCTTTAAGTAAACTTAGTCTTAAGCATGTAAAACGCATCAAAAATCAATAAGAATAAGCCTAGTTAAACAAAGAAAGAACCAATTTAATGGTTCTTTCTCAGTATTATAAACTCAAATTTTCGACAAAGCCGTTTATTCTGAGGAATTTACGGCAAGGCTGTAAATAACCAGACCAAATCCGATTTTGTTTACGGCATCACCAATATTGTAAATGACATCCATGGAAAGGGCACCATTTAAGAAATCATACCACCCAGGAGTTCCGGCCATATAGCCTAGAGGATAGATCGCCCATCCTACAAGAACAAACCAACAAAGGGTTTTGTGTGCACGTAAAACTGCACCACCGGCTTGTTCTGCCAGCTTTTTGGCACTTCCTAACCATATTTCATATACGATATAGAAATAAGCTAATCCTGAAACAAGACCCCAAACCTGCGCCTGATCTCTGTAAACAGCTTCCCCAAAGTATCCTGTAACTAGCATAATAACTGAAGCAAAAATTAATCTCCACATCAGTGATTTCTTTGCACCGGCAACTTTCAAGATTAAATAGAATTCCACACACATTAAGGGCACAGTCAAAATCCAGTCAACATATCTAAAGAAAGTAGGGGAATCACCGTTGGTAGCCCAGTAATCCCTCATATACCAGTAATGAACAGCGGCGATAAATGTAATTAATCCCGACACTAAAATTGAGGTTTTCCATTTTCTATCAAAATTATTCATGGAGAAAAAGAAAAATACAGATGCAGCCATCATAGCCATACATCCGACAAAAAAAGTAAAACCAACATAATCATCTTGAGCCATCTTTGGAACAAGAGCAATAAAATTAAATAAGGTTGTCATAATATTTATTTTGTTAAAATTGTCCAACAAATATAGAAAAAAATTAGACAAAACAGTACTTTAAATTATTATTTTCATATTTTAGCTACCTATAATTTGCTGAATATCATATTTTGAGCTTAAATAATGTTAAAATAGTACTGACTTTCTTTTTATTGTGGATGACTACCCAGTTCGACACACAGATTGAAAATCACATGGCGTATTTCCTGATCTTGAGTCTTGGAATTTTACATGGATCTAATGATATCAGACTATTCAATCATATGAAAAAAATAAAGGTAAAAGGGTATCGTAAAATTTTACTTACATATATAGCGGTTGTATTGGTCGCATTTTCTGTATTTATTGTGCTTCCTCGATTAGGACTGTTATTTTTTGTTTTGATCAGTGGTTATCATTTTGGAGAACAACATCTGGCCGAAAGAATTGATTCGAGATATTCTCACAGATATTTGCTTTTTACATTGTATGGTTTGTTTATCTTTTCCATGATCTTTTACACGCACTTCGATGATGTTTTTGTTATTGTCAAGGATATATCGAATATGACAATAACAAGCAATTTTTATTTTTACTTGATGTTAGTAATGTTTTTATCCATGTCAATATTGATTGCTGTACTGATCAAAAGAAAACAACTGACTATTAGTGTTCCATTGGAGATGGCGTATATATTGCTATTTTATGTTCTATTTATGAATTCTACCTTATTGTGGTCATTTGCCATCTATTTTATTGTCTGGCATTCAATTCCATCATTGAGGGATCAGATTCTCAATTTATATGATATTGTGTCCTTCAAAACTGTCATGGAATATATCAGGGACTCAATTCTATATTGGGTGGTCTCAATAGTTGGGATCATTGTTTTGATCACGCTGACGAAAGATGATGTCAGACTATTTAATTTGGTGTTTTTTGCTTTTTTAGCCGCTATAACACTTCCACATGTTATCGTTCTAGGTAAAATGCATGAGTAGTTAGATTTCGTATAAAACCGTTTTCGAATAACTCAAATGAATTACTTTTTTATAATTTCTTCATTTTTTAAAATTACTTTTGCATCATGCTACAAGTAAATAATATTGCCTTTACCTACAAAAAGGAAAAACCTTTATTGAAAAATATAAATTTCACTTTAGAAAAAGGCGAGCATCTGAGCGTTATGGGTGAGAGTGGTTGTGGAAAGTCAACCTTATTGAAGGTTATTTATGGTTTGCTGGATTTACAAGAAGGTTCTATTTTTTGGAATAAGGATAAGGTACTCGGACCTTCATTTCAATTGATTCCAGGAATGCAAAATTTCAAATACGTGGCACAGGATTTTGATCTCATGCCATATACTACGGTATCAGATAATATTTCAAAATTTTTATCCCGGTTTTATCCGAAGGAAAGCAAAAGAAGGACCCGAGAACTGCTTGAAGTAATCGAAATGACCGAATTTGCTGACGTCAAAGTTAAAACCTTAAGCGGTGGTCAGCAACAACGTGTTGCAATTGCCAGGGCTCTCGCAAAAGAGCCGGACCTTTTATTGTTGGATGAACCTTTTGGTCAAATAGATAATTTTAAAAAACGATCACTTCGCAGAATGTTGTTTTCTTATTTAAAGGAAAAAAATATTTCTTGTTTAGTTGCAACCCATGATGCGGAGGATGCACTTTCGTTTGCCGATAAAATGATCGCCATAAGAGACGGAAAAGTCATTGCAGCTTCCACTCCAAAAGAATTGTATGACAATCCCGGAAATAAATATGTTGCCTATTTGTTTGATGAGGTGAGTGAATTCATCCTTGATGGCGCCAAAAAACTTCTTTACCCTCAACAAATTAAAATTATCGAATCGTCCGAGTTGAAGGCGGTGGTTGTTAATTCTTATTTTAAAGGAACTTACTGGTTGATAGAGCTGCGTTTTAATGACCAAGCTATTTTTGTAAATCATCCTAAAGATTTACAGAAACTAGAAACAGTTTTTTTGCAAATAGATGCAGGTTGTTAAGTTGTAGAAACGTCCTTTATAGCCGTTTACTTTCCAATACAGAAAGTAATAGTTTCTATATATCAGTCTATTAAAATAGTAAGGTACAAGCGAGGTACAAATAGTGACATTTATATATACAAAAGGAAAGTGAAAGAATTGAAAGATGAGAACCGCTCTCTGAAGGAACTCGTT
>CAJQNF010000052.1 GCA_905479625.1 uncultured Flavobacteriaceae bacterium
AAATGGGGATATCAGATGAAGAACCGGACGCCCACATTAAATCAGTATCACAAGAGGTCATAGAAAATGTAATGCAATCAGCCGAAAGCTTCGACATGCATATTAAGATGTAGATAAGTATTAGCTTTTTGCCAACGGGTTTTTATATGAAAAGCAGCAGATTTTTACGCACTAACTTTTCTGTTAGAAATAAAGATAGTAGAAAAGAAACAAACTTTCAATTTAACCCTTAACTACTTTCTTATATACATTGTTGGCTATTCGTTCTTTTATATTTTTGAGAAACTAATCACAGTGCCAAATATAATAGTATAGAGCAAACATTTAATTTTCAAACTTCTCAATATCATTTAAAAACTCTAAAGCTTTCATAGTTTTTGACCCTGTAAATAACCTTATCGTTTTTCTTACCCATTTAATATGAAGGTTTTTGTAGGTTAATTTATTTAAAAACTAGACTAACGGGATAATTAATAAGGAATTAACCATAAGATATTTTAGCACAAAATCGACATCCATATTTGTATATAAGTCAATGTTGAATAAAGAGTCGCTACCAACCACTATATGCGCAGCTATTATGTTAGTTCATCTATAGCTCTAAAAGCTTCTTCTATGGCTGACTGTGTGTATGCCGAAGCAGCTGCATCACAATTTGCAATGCTTATATTCCCGATGGGTTGCCGTGCAATTTCATGAGGAGCTTGCCCTTCTTTATATTTTTCATCCCATAGGTCAAGGTAGCCATACGAATAGCCGTGAGACCATCTATTGACGGTTATCGCCAATATATCTTGAGTTACATCAAACCCTGCGGGGCCCAATAAACCATCAAGCACAGTTCTTACTTCTCTTTCAAAGTCTTTGAATTTCATTTCAAAAAGGGTCATTCTTGCTCCCCTAAGTTGTTCTTGAATAGAGACATTTCGCTTTGGTGGTTCCATCATACCCCAAAACATTAAAGGTACGGCCTCATCTTTGTTGTAATCAGGCTGGTAACCAGCTGTCTCAACCCCTTTGGTCATAAATACTTTGGCATGTATGCGTCCAGGACAGTAAGCTCCGGAAATACCAAGTTTATCAAGTGCTTTACTGTTTTTAACGAGCACATTCGTAACCAGCATAGGATGTTTTACCTGGTAACGTTGTGCGTTTTTTTGAAGGGAGGGGATTTCAGGGCAGATATGAGGTATAATAGAATGATAACAGGCTAAAACACTATGTTTGGATCGAATGCGTGTCGTTTTTCCATTTTTAACATAGCTTACCATTACTTTATCATCCTCATTTTTTACATGAACCACCGTTGATGACAAACGAATACTGGTGAAATTAGTGGCTACATCAAGTTTTGAATAATCAAGCTTCTCCATCGCGATCGTTTTCGCATCAGCTCCCGGACAGAGATCAGTTATTAATGAACAAGCTAAGAGTCGCGCAATGGTGGCATTGCCATCTGGAAACATGGCTACTTTTTCTGATTCTTCTTTACCAGCAACTTTAGAAGCTGATTCACCTAATCTATGAGCCCCTGGAAGCCAAGCTGATAGAGCTTCAGCAACTGATAAGCTATGAGGTTGAACGCCCCAATAGCCATCAGTAGATTTGATAAAGATTTCTATGACTTCTTTAGGAAGTTTGCAATACTTCTCTAAAAAATCGGTGTAGCTTGTTTTATAGAGCACTTTTTCAATCTCTTCTTCCGAGAATCCTTCGAGCACATTATGATCATCAGCATAAAAGGCTTTCAGCGCTTTAATCCCTTGCTCGCTTAGCGGAAATTCATCTATTTTATCCAGTACGCCTTCATTTCTGCTATACATAGAAAAACCTGGAATAAGAATGTTATTCCCATAGGTATCTTCGTCAAACCAAATAGCAGGTTTATCGTTTCCATAATCAAACTCAAGTTTTTTGTGCAAGATATTTACATCAATTCCTAACTCCGCTAATAAATCAAGTACTGATGTGCCAAATGAGGTATATTCCAAATTCATAGTGCCACCCCATGATAAACGTGTATCTGACGATTGATCGAACTCATTTCGTTTTGCATGTCCGCCAAAATCGTCGTGGTTATCGAGTATTAGAATTTTTGATTCCTTGCCAAACTTTTTACGATATTCATAGGCTGCGGTAAGACCACTAATACCGGCTCCTACCACAACAAGGTCATAATACTCATCTGTATCGACAGCATTGTCGAATTGAATACCTTCCCGAGCCAACCTATGTGCCGTTTCATAAGAACCGTCATGTGAACCCCGCATTCCGGTTTTAAGTGGTGGATAATAGTCATTCGCTAACGTATGCTCGTTCGTAGAAACAAGACAGGAGGTTGGAAGCGTCAGGCCTATGGAAGTTAATACGGTTGCTTGTATAAAATCTCTTCGAGCAATGACCTTGTTCATTCCTAATTGCTCGTCTGTTTTTTTCATAATTTTATTTTTATCATTTCTAGGTTTATGCCAGTAACAAGGCTCTGTGCACTGCCTCCTGATGCATTACCATTACCTGTTCAATCTTCAGATAGTAAAGTAACCATATCATGCAACGGCCAGCTTCCCCAGGTTAAAGTGACTTTTCCATCTTTAATGCGGAAAAACTCCATTGTCTCCCAGGTAATATTTTTATCAGTTGCTTTTATACCCAAAAATACATCTTTGTGCGTGGCATTGAATGTTAGCCTTACAGCGACCAGGTCATTTTCAGCAATAATATCCTCTATCTTGATGCTTAGGTCAGGGAAAATATTTTCGGCTCCTTTTATGATATCTATGCATTCTTCATTTGTTCTTGCTCCGCCAATCCTGTGCTCAAAATAATCGGCGGCAAAAAAACCTCTTACATATTGATAATTTTTTTTTCATAGGTTTCTTCAAAAAAGTTACGAACGATATCCTTATTCGAATGAACGTCTGGTTCTTTGGATGCCTTGCTTTTACAGCTTGATAAAAACAATAGTATGATCAATTGTGGTGCAAATCCCTTCATTCATTTATTTCCAATTTTACCTTCTTTTAGTTTCCTCTAGGGTTTGTGTCTAATTATTAAGTGCCAAATTCTCATGAAATTTTCAATATAGGAATCGTCATGTACTAAATTACAAAGTTTCAATAAAACCACCTAACCAACAATGATTCATACATCTTGTCGTTTTTCTTTGTTTATCACCTCATTCAATTATTAGCTTATCTTAGCCATTATGTAACTCAATTTATCGGAATGCTTGGTGTAGTAGTGGTTTTTGCCCTTTCTTGGCTGCTTCTTTGGTTATTCTCAAAAGAACATATAACTGCATTGGGTATTATTCCTACTAGCAGACGTTTAAAAGAATTTTCCATAGGATTCATACTGATGGCCTTGTTATGTGGGATCAATCTTTTGGGGCAATCCTATTTTAAAGAAATTACTTATGTCAGAAACTCCGACTATGGCTTTTGGGAAAGTTTGCATGGCGTGTGGTGGACGTTGAAAGCTGCCTTGCTAGAAGAGTTGATTTTTAGAGGGGCAATTTTATATGTACTGATCAAAAGAATAGGGATCAATTGGGCCTGTATTATAAGCGCAATAGCATTTGGTATTTATCATTGGTTCAGTTATCAAATGTTTGGTCGTGGCATGATCCCAATGATGTATGTTTTTTTATTAACTGGAGCAGGAGGCTGGATGTTTGCCTATGCCTTTGCCAGAACCAGATCAATATATGCTCCTTTAGGGCTTCATTTTGGATGGATCGTGATCAGTATCGTTGTTTTTTCTGAAGGTCCACTTGGTAATTCTTTATTTGCCATAGAGGGAGAAGCTAAAGAATTAGGAGGGTGGGAACAACTTTTGTTTTTTCTTTGGCAGACAGTGATTATACCTGTATTCATAAGCTGGTATCTTGTCAAAAGATATAGTTTGCCTAAAAATTATGGCTAGCGTTTTTCATTATTCATTCCTGTCGGTTTACCTGCCCTGGGCTTGGCAGCCAAGTTTACTAAGGATTATCTTTTTTAGTCAGAAGTTGTCACATCTATCTCTTCAATAATTAGGAGTCCGAGATCTGTCAATTCATCATATTGATCAATCATCGTATCAAATTGCCATGCAGCTAAATTAATGACATTTCTATATCCAGGTTTGGCCGTATATTCAACAAATGCCTGGTCATATTCTGACTGAGGTGTAGCCATTGTGGCTAAAGAATCTCTCGAAATAAATGCAGAAGCCAAAATAAGTGACCTATCGAATTGAGTATCGAGATAATTCTCTTGGTGAACTGTATATTGGTTATAACTCTTCTCATTTTCTGCAACAACATCTATTAAACCGTAATATTTGGCCAAAAGTGAATCAAGTTTTGTATTGTTAATTTTCCCATAATACTCCGAATTTTTCAACGATTCATAGCCGCCTGAATTTGGTTTGAAATAAAAATCAACAAAAGCAGCACCACTTATCATGAACAAAAAAAGATTTTCATTTTCGGTCTTATCCAAGATGCTATTACGTGCTTTTTTACAGATGTCGGAAATTTGTTTTCTTCCTTTTGATAATTCCTCTAACTGTTCTATATCTTCTGTCGTATGCGATTGAATTTTAATCAAGTATTCATTCAATGATCTTTTATCTTTTATCGACTGATTCCAATTATTTATCTGCAATGCAATCAAAATTCCGATTACGACCAATACAATTTCTCCTATCGCATACTTTAGGTATTGCGTGTTTTTATTTTCTAACATTAGCTTATGTCTAATTCTTCTAAATAATTTCATTATGTGCGTTCAAATTAGCGACAACGTTAAGTTTAAAAGACCGTTTTAATCTCTTCTCCACGCTGTTATAAACAGTTCATTTACTTATCACTAGAAAAGGAGTAAATGCGCATTTGATCTTCTCCGTTTCACAACCAAACGCCAAATGACCACAATCGCTCTCCAGAGTAATCAAATTGGCATTAGTTATTCGCATCCATATTTCGGGTCAATTTCATTGTCTTCAGGATTCAAAGAATCAATTACTATAGAAAAGGTTGAACCCTTATCTAAATTTAGTCCATTGCATTTATAAAACTCATCTGTAGTGTTGTAGTCTTTGTAACTGACACCCTTATAATCATATGAATATTGAATGCAGCGATTATGGGCGAAACATCCCCTTTTCCCCTCAATGGTAGCATTTAAATAAACAGCTCTAAGGTTTATTTGTTTTTCTTTAATTATTTCAGAAAAACATGTGAAAGTTAAAAATAATAGAAGTAACACAGATACAAATACTATAGAAATAATTTGACTGTGATCTAATTCATCTTTAAATGATCTAAGAATGTTTTTAATCTCTTCAATAGAATTAATGCCAACGTGTTTGTATATGGTTTGTTGCGTGTTTCAAGCACCTAATCTAGCAAATAAATCACAGATAGAATATTCCGCAGGAATGTTCGTAAGTCGGCAGTGACCAAGTAATTAATTATACACTGTGTTGTAACCAGTTATTATTCAATTATTTTTTCTGTACTTGCTCCAAGCCAGTATTCAATAAATGAATCAAAACCGAAAATTAATACAATAAATAGAATAGTAATTCCAAAAGTTATTAATCTTTTTTTAATTGAAACTCTAGGTTTTGATTGAAAGTTAGTAAGCTTAATGACAGTATCTTTTACTATTTCTCTATTGAAAAATAAAATTAAGAATAACATTAAAAGAACTATTATGGCATTGGCTAATGCTGGATATACATCAAGAAAAATAATATCGAATACTATTATGTTTACCATTATAGGTAATAATATCAATACTCCTATAAGCTTTGTTTTATTCCATAAAAGAAACCAAGCACCAATGAGTTGGGCAATTCCTACAAACATTATGTAAAAATATGAATGTCCCATAAATGTCCAGGCTAATGAAAATCCACTTGCCTCACCTAATGTTGTATTTGCAATTTCAGCAGGTATTTTTCCTTTCATATAAAATTGACCACCTAACAATTTAGACAATGCATAAATATTAAGAATTATAAAAACGCACTGACGTAATACAAGTTCAAATGTTACTTTGTAGTTTGATTTATTCATTAGTTCGTTATTTGGTTTAGTTTAATTGCCTTGAGATTAATTTAAGAATTGAAATGCTGGCAGATACTTTACAGATTTCCCATTATGATATCTGAAGGTATTAGCTATTGCAACCAGAAAATTTAGAAAATACATTGCGCTGATAGTTATTAGTATTCCGGCAAAAGAAATGGTTGTAAGTTCAAGTTTTGAAGTAATAAAAAGACCAATAATTAATAAAAATAAAAGTAATGTCCAAGATATTTGAAAGTTTAAAATGGATTTTCCGACATGGTCTATATCCTTTATCTTATCTTTTTTTGAAGTCCAAATAATTAATGGAATTAGTATACCAAGTAATGGAAATGCTATAAAGCAGAGTTGCGACAAGTTTAATAGTAATAAAGCTTTACTATCTTCAATAATTTGCCAATCTATTAATTCGTTAGGTGTAACATGTAAAGCACTAGATAATCTTTTAATGGAATCTCCAGTAGGTTGGGTTTCTCCATTTTCAATTCTTTGGATGGTCCGTAAACTTAACCCAGAATTTTCTGCCAAGAGTTCTTGTGACATACCGTTTCGCTTTCTTAATTCTTTTACTCTTTTTGCTAAATCTTTATTCTTCAATTGAGTGATGTTTAATTGTTGAAAGCAAAGCTAAATAAAAGCATTGGCATTGGTGTCGTCATCTATATGACATCTTTACGTCATCTGTGTTTTAATTGGCACAACGGTTTGTATATGGCGCGTTTCAATGCGCTATATACATTGTTGGTTTTCATTCTATTTATTTATTTGTACAAGAGCTTCTCATCGCAATTCAACTATAACTTCATTTTTCCGATTAAAAACTTCATAAGGTGCATTATAACCCAGAAAGTAAAAACGGTCAGAATAAGTGATCCCTTCAGCATCTAAAGCTGATTTTAATTCTTGTTTAAACTTTTCTATTTTTTCATCATTAGCCCAACCATTAAAAGTTATGGCAGCAACAGTTTTTGCAGGCTCTTCCTTAAATTCTATTAAAGATTGATTAGGTTTTGGAAGCATTTCTTTATTTAATTCCTTTGGAATCATAAACATCATCGTCATAGAATCTTCTAATGACATAGTTACTGGAGAGGTCATAGCAATTTTTTCATTTCTTTCATTTTCCCCAAAAATATATCCCGCTAAAATTGAGAATCCCTTACTTGAAGAATTTTTATATCCCTTGCTTGAGAGTTTGACAGTGGTAAATAAAGTTTCTTTATAACTTCTTATTTCAAATTTGTCATATTTTTTATTGACTACATAAGCATAAGTTTCAATATTCCTTTGGCTATTAAAAGCAAATAACTGCACAATAATAAAACCTAACAGTATTACTCCAAGAACAATTAATAATATCTTCATTTTTGTTTTTAAGAATTTAGCCATTTTAAATGTTAATGAACACCAACGGTCTTTTGTATGGCGCGTTGTGGAATATCAGCTATGATTTTCCGCCGTAACCGAAAGATAGTAAATTGCAATGAATTCCAATTACGAATTCAGCCGCAATGAGCTATACACATTATTGGTAATTGGCTTAAATTAAACTTTCATTGAAGTACCCTCGAAGTATTAATTCCATGCCCCAACTCAACAATTCTTTAAATTCCCCATTATTTAGCCCGGATACATCTTTAGATACTATTAGAGGCTCGATTCCCATTAAAATGGCAAGAAGATTTACCAATTTTGTTTTTTCTTTCTTAGACATGTTAGTTTGCTTTAGAGCTAATTGTAAGGTCTGATTTCTACGAGCCCCACGCTTTTTCTCAGAAGCAGATGTCAAACTTGCACTTAAAAATTTCCGAAATGCGTTCTCATTTTTAAGGGCATGGTCGTTATAATAATTTTGAATACCTAAAATCATATCCTTTAGAGAACTATCATTGTATTCTTCGATTATATCTTCAGGACTTTTTGTTCTAAGATCAATGCCAACTTCATAGGAAAGTATCTCTACATTTGAATAATACCTATAAATTGTAGCCCTCGAAATCCCTGACTTTGATGCGACATCTTCAAGATTGAACTTTGTTCCTTGTTTCACCAATTCTTTTGCACTTTTTAATATTTTGCCTCTTGTTTCAAATTTTTGCTTAACTCTGCCAGTTTTAAAATATTTATCACTCATGAGACAAATATCTTATAAATTTTGGAGATTTAAAAGCAAATTCATAAGTTTGTGAGACATAAATCTTATAAAATGACAAAAAGTAATTCAAAATGGGTGGTAGGACATAAGGTGTCTTTCCACGATACAACGGGTGACTATGACCTTACAATTATTGAAACACCTCCTCAAGTACAAGGTCCTCCTCCTCATACACATAAGTTCTACAAAGAATCCTTTATAATTATTGAAGGAGAAATGGAATTTTTTGTTAATGGAACAATAAAAACTCTTAAAGCTGGTGAGGTTCTTGATATACCACCAAATACATTACATACTTTTGAAAATAAAGGCAATAAAACATGCAAATTCGCAAACATTCATAGTCCCAAAGGATTCCGAGATTTCTTTATTGAAATGGGGATATCAGATGAAGAACCGGACGCCCACATTAAATCAGTATCACAAGAGGTCATAGAAAATGTAATGCAATCAGCCGAAAGCTTCGACATGCATATTAAGATGTAGATAAGTATTAGCTTTTTGCCAACGGGTT
>CAJQNF010000053.1 GCA_905479625.1 uncultured Flavobacteriaceae bacterium
GGTCGTTTTCCCATCCCAAAGCATTTTCCAACCTTCTTCTGCTTCTTTACCGAACAGGTTGTTTTTAGTTATAACCGGATCTAAATTCATTTTTTGACTGTATTGCTGCACATTTTCTGAAATAATTTTTACATCCTTCCACATCACTTGTGTACCTTCTTTTTCTTTGTCTGTGCCAATACTGTGCACTTGTAAACCGATAAAACCTGCAGAGGTCATATCGTCGATCAAATAGGCAGCAGGCACCCCGTTGATCCATGTTTTAATCGTATCTCCAATGGCTTCGATCCGATAATGATTCCATTGATTTTGTTTGAATGCTTTTTGACCAGTTGGATTATTGGTCAATGGAACCAGCCAGCCTCTTCTTTGCTCATCATAAATGCCGGCGCTCCATGCTCTTTCAGACGGATCTATTTCAATTTGATAGCCATGAACCACGCCATTTCGATAAGAAGGAATACTATGACTTCTAATTTGAATTCCTGAATTTAGTTTTGGATCTACCTTATAATCGAGCTCTAAAATAAAATCGCCATACATTTTATCAGTACATAAAAATGTATTGGGCGTATTTGGGGTTGAGGTTCCTATAACAGCACCATCTTTGACTTCATAAGAGGCATTACCGCCTATGGCTGTCCAACCGTTTAAGGTGCTTCCGTCAAACATAGCTATCCATGGCGTATCATCTTGCTTTACCTGCCCACAAGCAGTAAGAAAAATGAGCAGTCCTAAGGAGAAAAAACTAAAAATTAGATGTTTAGGTAATTTCATGGTATACATATTTATTAATTATTACGAATCTTATAAGTTAAATAGTCTTGGTAAAAACATTGATATTTCCGGTATATAACTGATCAGCATTAAAACGATGATCATGATGGCCAAAAACGGTAATAAGGGCTTTATAACCTTCGTTACCGGAACTTTGGCCACACCACTTCCAACAAAGAGCAAAGTGCCAACAGGCGGTGTGCAAATCCCTATACACAGGTTGAGTACGATTACAATTCCAAAGTGAACCGGATCCATTCCTAAAGCAGTAACGACGGGTAAAAAAATTGGCGTAAAAATCAATACGGCAGGCGTCATATCCATAAAGGTCCCGATAATCAGCAAAATAATATTGATCGCTAAAAAGATGGCAAATTTATTGTTTAACTGCTCTAATAAAAATGTGCTGATCATTTCTGGAATTCCTTCAAAAGAAAACAACCAGGACATCGCCATAGAAGTACAAATTAAAAACATGACAACGGCTGTTGTTTTTGCGCTTGACAATAAGACTCCAGGAAAGTCCTTTATTTTCATATCTCCATAGATCAAAGATAAAACTGCTGCATATAATACGGCAATGACTGACGCTTCAGTAGCCGTAAAAATTCCTGCTACGATTCCTCCAACCACAATGACCAATAATAATAAACTAAAAAAGGCTTTCCTAAAATAAGTCCAAATTTCAAAAATAGTGGCTCTTTCCCCTTTTGCATAACCTCTATTTATGGCAACAAAAGCGATATATCCCATAATAGCAAACCCTAACAATATCCCTGGTAAATAACCGGCAATAAATAAGGCGGCTACAGAGGCCGTTCCTCCACTCGCCAAGGCATATATGATAAGGATATTACTTGGCGGAATCAATAGACCTGTTGTTGAAGAGGTGATATTTACGGATGCGCTGAATGTTCTGGGATATCCTTCCTTTTCCATGCGATCTGTCATGGTAGATCCAATAGCTGAAGCAGCTGCAAGGGCAGAACCTGAAATGGCTCCAAAAAGCATGGATGCCAAAACATTTACATAGGCCAGTCCGCCAGGAAGACTTGCGACCAAAGATTTTGCAAAATTGATCAATCGGTTGGCAATGCCTCCGCGTTTCATGATCTCACCGGCCAATATAAAGAATGGAATCGCCAGCAAGGCAAAACTATCAATACCTGTTGTCATCCGCTGTGCGATCGTTGTTAAGCCCGGCATGCTGTCAATATTCATCAATAAACTTAAAGTTGTCGCAATGCCAATGCTATAGGCAACAGGAACCTTGAGCAGCAAAAGCGCAAAGAAACTGACAAACAAAACCAGGATGCTTAAAACTTCGATACTCATCATAAATCATCAATTTTATTTGAATATATAATTGACATATGGTAGATAGAATAGCACATGATCAGTAAGCCGCTAAAGGGCATAATGGCATAGATATAACCCAATGGTATCCTCATAGTTCCTGAGAGTTGCTCTAAATGTAAGGTTGTATAGACCAAGTTGAATCCGCCAATGACCATCACCATGAGCGCAAAAAGAAAAACAAATACCTCAATAAGTATGGATACTTTTCTTTGATTGTTAGCAGAGAACTTTTGGTATACAAAGTCCATCGACAGGTGTTCTTTTTTTGCATTCAAATAGGCTGTTCCCAAAATGGTCATCCATATCAATGAAAAACGAGCGAATTCTTCTGTCCAGGAAAATGAGCCACCCAAAATATATCTTGATAACACTTGAAACAGCACATCCAATACTAAAAGAGCAAAAATTGTCATTAAAAACAACTCAAGAAATCTATTTACTTTGTTAAAAATAAGTTCAGCTGTTTTCATGCTTATTGATTTTTAATTTGATTGACAACTGCTGCCATTTCAGGATATTTTATGACAAAATCCTGCACCACAGATATTGATTTTTCAGCGAATAAAGTTTTGTCCGGAATGATAATTTCCACCCCGGCTTCTATTGCAATTTTCATCGATTTCTCAACGGACTCATTCCAATACTTTTTTTCTGCCTGGGCAGATAGATCCGCTGCAGTTTGTACCCATATTTTTTCATCTTCAGATAATTTATCCCAATATTTAGTGCCTATTAAAAGTACATCAGGAACATAAGAATGCTGATCCAGGGTATAATATTTGCTGAGCTCATAATGATTGGAAGACACGAATGAGGGTGGGTTATTTTCTGCTCCGTCAACAACCCCTTGTTGCATGGCAGTATACAATTCGCTATAGGATAAAGGTGTTGCAGAGGCGCCTAAGGAGTTGACCATGTTGATAGCCATCTGATTGTTCATCACCCTTATTTTAAGCCCTTTTAGATCATCTGGTGTCCTGATGGCTTTATCGCTCGTATAAAAACTTCTGCTTCCGGCATCATAATAACAAAGTCCGCGCAGCCAGAATTTACTTCCTTTCTCTAAAATAGATTTACCAATGGGTCCTTCTAAAACATCAAACAGATGCTGCTTGTCTCTAAATAAATAGGGAATGCCTAAAAGGTGGTACTCGGGTACAAAATTAGATAAGGTCGCGGCACTTACTTTAGTGGCGGCCACACTACCGATTTGCAATAATTCCAACACCTCTCTTTCTGAACCCAGTTGTCCGTCAGGAAATATTTTCACTTTTAAAGTTCCGTTGGATTTGGCCTGCAAAACCTTTTGAAATTCCAGGATTCCTCTGTGAACAGGATGGGTTTGAGATAAATTATGCGCTAAATACAATACTTTGGTATTGGACTCCTTTTTACAGGATGACAATGCCAGTATCAAGCAGCATAGTGTGATTAATATCTCTCTCATTTTTTATTTAAAATCAAAATAGGCTACCGCATTATTGTAGCAAATATCCTGGATCATTTTCCCGATAAAGGGGATGTCATTTGGAATGAGCCCTTTCTTTATATCTTCGGCCATTACATTACAAAGTATTCTCCTAAAATACTCATGTCTGGGGAATGATAAAAAGCTGCGACTATCAGTCAGCATCCCAATAAATCGACTTAGTAAGCCTACATTTGCTAAGGTTTCCAGTTGTTTTTCCATGCCGTCTTTTTGGTCCAAAAACCACCAGGCCGCACCCCATTGCATTTTTCCGGGGATACCCGCTTCGCTATAATTTCCCATCATGGTAGCGAAAACTTCATTTTGAGAAGGATTCAGGTTATATACAATTGTTTTCGACAAACACTCCTCTGCGTCCAGCCTGTTAAAAAATTTGGACATAGATGCACCATGGCTAAAGTCTCCAATCGAATCGCATCCAGAATCCGCTCCTATTTGTTGTAGCAAACGGCTATTATTATTTCTTATGGCGCCTAAGTGAAATTGTTGTACCCAGCCCTTGCTATGATACATTTTACTCAATTTATATAACATACAGGAAGCGTATACACTGGCTTCATCATTTGTGATCGATTCGCCGTTCAAGCTCTTTTTAAGTATTTGATCTGCTGTTGATTCTGTAAAATCATTAGAATAGATCTGTTCCAAACCATAATCTGATAAGCGGCAACCATGCTGATCGAAATAATCAATTCTGCTTTGAATCGCTTTTAACAGATCATCTAAATTTTCAATGGAAAACCCAACACAAGCCGCCATTTTTTTTAAGTAGTTATCAAAAGTGTCGCTTTGAATCAAGAGTAAAGCATCAGGTCTAAAGGTTGGGTATACTTTTGTGAAAATATTTTGCTTGGCAATTTGCTGATGGTATGCAAGGTTATCTATAGGATCATCTGTGGTGCAAACCACTTCAACCTTCATGTCTTTGAGCAAATCAGCGGGCGTTTTTGCCGCCAAAACTTGATTTGCTTTGTTGTAAATGTCTGCTGAGGTTAACGGTTGAAGCATCGTATCGATGTTAAAATATCGTTTTAACTCCAACTGTGTCCAATGAAACAAAGGGTTTTTTAAGGTATAGGGAACCGTTTCGGCCCACTTATCAAATTTTTCTTGTTTTGATGCATCTCCGGTAACAAATTTTTCATCAATTCCATTGGCTCTCATGCCGCGCCATTTATAATGATCACCACTTAGCCAGGCATCAGTGATGTTAGCAATGGGCTTGTTTTCTGCAATTTGCTTTGGGGATAAATGGTTGTGATAATCAATGACAGGTAAGTCTTTTGCATACTGGTGATACAAAGTTTCGGCCTCCTTAGACTGGAGCAGAAAATTGTCTGTAATGAATGCTTTCGAATGGAGTTGACTCATTATTGTAAACTTTTTGATATCCCGAATTCCAATCCTCTTAATTCTGCTAAACCTCTTAGACGACCAATTCCAGAATAGCCCGGGTTCGTTTTTTTATGAAGATCGTCTAACATTTGATGCCCGTGATCGGGTCTCATCGGCATTCTAAAATCAGCTCTTCCTGCAGCCTGTCGTTTTATCTGTTCAAGGATCAAGGCTTTCATGACCCCGAACATATCCACGTCACCTTCCAGATGATTGGCTTCATAAAAATTACCCTGCTCATCTCTTTGTGTACTTCTCAAATGAATAAAATGTATTCTATGTCCTAATCGTTCAACCATACCGGCTAAGTCATTATCAGGCCGAACCCCGAAGGAACCCGTACAGAAAGTCAGGCCATTATTCGGGCTGTCTACCGCCTTATATAATTCTTCAATATCCTGTTCAGTGCTCACAACTCTTGGTAAGCCCAAAATAGGAAATGGAGGATCATCTGGATGAATGCACATTAAAATACCTGCCTTCTCAGCTGCCGGAATAATCTGACTAAGAAAATAGAAAAGATGCCCTTTTAACTCTTTGGGCCCAATGGTATCATATGTTGCCAGAATAGCATTAAACTCTTTTAGGGTGTAGCCTTCTTCGGCTCCTGGCAGTCCTGCAATGATATTTTTAATCAACAGCTTTTTATCATTATCGCTCATCACATCATGCATTGCTTTTGCATCAGCCAGCTGGGCCTTTGTGTAACTTTCAGATGCACCCGGTCTTTGCAGTAAATACAGTTCAAAAACAGCAAATGCAGTGGCATCAAAACGCAAGGCTCTTGAGCCATCGTCTACCTTAAAATCCAAACTCGTGCGGGTCCAGTCGAGCACAGGCATAAAATTATAACAGACTATATCGATACCACAAGCTCCCAGATTGGAAAGGGTTTGTTTGTAATTATTGATATAGTTGTTGAAATCACCAACTTGTGTTTTAATAGTCTCATGAATAGGCACGCTTTCAACCACTGACCATGTCAGGCCTGCGTTTTCAATAGTTTCTTTGCGGTTTTTTATGTCTTCGACAGGCCAAACCTCACCATTGGGGATGTGATGTAAGGCAGAAACAATTCCGGTGGCACCGGCCTGCTTGATGTCTGCAAGAGAAACGGGGTCATTTGGCCCATACCATCTCCATGTTTTTTCCAGATGTACGCTCATCTTTTTTCTATTTATTTTAAACCCCACTAAAGGCACTAAAACCTCCGTCAATTGGTATGACCACGCCGGTAACAAATGAAGCTCCTTCGCCGCATAACCATAAGGTAGTTCCAATCAGATCTTCCGGTTCACCGAATTTACCCATAGGGGTTTGTTCTATAATTGTATGTCCTCTGGGTGTTAATTCACCATTTTCAGTGGTTAATAATGTTCTGTTTTGATCGGTTAAAAAGAACCCCGGAGCCAGGGCGTTCACTCTGATCCCTACTTTGGAAAAATGTACCGCAAGCCATTGGGTAAAATTTGACACAGCCGCTTTGGCACCGCTATAGGCTGGTATTTTTGTTAAAGGGGTAAAAGCATTCATGGATGAAATATTAAGAATACTGCAGCCTTCTTTACCGACCATATCTTTTGCAAATACCTGGGTAGGAAGTAAGGTCCCAATAAAATTCAGGTCAAATACAAATTTGATCCCGGCAGGGTCCAGATCGAAAAAGGTTTTAAAACCATCTTCTGTATTTAATAAATCTTCTTCTTGCAGATGAGGTTTTGATGTGGTTCCTAAAGGATGGTTTCCACCAGCTCCGTTAATCAATATATCGCAGGATCCTAAGCGCTCATGAACTTCTTTTCTGGCCCCTTCTAAGGATTCTTTTTCCAATACATTGGCCATAACGGCGATGGCTGTACCGCCATAACTTTTGATTTGTTCTGACACTTTATTTGCTGCTTCAATTTGAATATCCAATACAGCAATTTTATGGCCTTCCTTTGCAAGTGCTACGGCCAGCGTACTGCATAATACACCACCCGCACCTGTTAAAACGATTACTTTACCCATACTTTTTTACTCATAGATTGTCCGTTTTTATTGAATAGACGTGCTTCGACACGGATAAACAGGTCAATAAAAAACATGTGTTACTCAAAAGTAACAATAATTACGAGGAAGAACATGACAACCTAGATTAATTTAATCATTGTTAAGTTGTTCGATTTCAAGAATTAATGATTCCGTAACGGATTGAATATTTTTTATAATTGATATCTGATGTATAGCTAAAGATTGTCTAAAATAAATGACATTCATAAAGGCTAACTTATGCTCGTCGATTAACATCAGCTTTTGTGATATTTCTGAAAGCGCTGTTTTATAGGTCTGAAATGCAGTTTGATCGGTTAATTCTGCGATTATTTTTTCTTCTTCAGTAGTTGAATTTTGATAATAATAGCCATTTTTCATAAAAACAGAAACATAATGTTGATCAACTAATAAAGAGTTATTATTTTGAATTACTTTTTCGATTCGTTCCAGTTCCTGATAATATTTAATAAGCTTGTTTTTATACGCTACGTTTTTTAACATGTTAATATTACCGGAAGATATCAAATCAGTATAGGTAGGATCGTTGATCACAAAGGTTTTTCTAGAAGTCATTAAAGTGGCATTCTTAAAAAATGTACTATCCATCACTAACCTGTTATTTTCCTGATAGTTTTTGATGATTTGACTTGCTGCATCATGGTAAGATAATTCAGATTCAATTTGAATATCAAAGGAGGTATTTTGGTCCTTTAGATCACTCAGAATATTTTTGAGATACATGCGTTCAATCCGTTTTTCTTTTTTAGATTCATTCCAGTTGTTTACTTGCAATGCTAACAATATCCCAATCATAACCAGCGCTATTTCACCAATGGCATATCTGGAATACTTGAGGAACTTATTTTCATTAGCAAGTTTAAGTCTGATTTTTCTAAAAAGTGGTAACATGGGATAGGATTGATTGCACCACAAGATAATCAAAATAGGAGTATCGTTCAGGGCGTGTTATGATAGCTGCTAATTGGGGTTTTAGAGGTAAATAGATAAGCATTACATATTGAAGAACACCGATTAGCTGTTAGGTCCTCATATGCATAGACAAATAAATGTTTAAGTAAAACTTTATTACTAATATTTTAAAAATTTCTCTCCACTTATTGATTTACCATTGAAGCTGACAACAGCCATGGTGCCGTTTTTCTCCAATAATTCAAAAGTCACTTTAGGATTCCCTATTCCACCCTCAAATGTATTGTTGCCAATATACCTTAGGCCCTCCATCAAATGACCGTTCCTTTTGATAAACAATAAATCATCATTTTTTATGAACTCGATATTACTTTTATCATCCATATCATAGATGCCAGTAATTTTATCATAAACATTATTGTCAAGAGGGTATTCTTTTCGCAATACGACATCAAAGGTTACAGCATGTTCTCCATCTGAATTTTTAACAATGTCTAAAACTCTGTTTACCGCCTCGGGAGTTGCCGCCCATGTGTCATCGGCAATATATTGATCACCTTTAAAATAGATCTGTGTGATCAGGTCCTGATTTTTGGGAACAGAAACCCTCATATGTATATGTGCCGGGCGCCATGACGAGTCGTCATTCTCATCGACTTTGTAAGGAACCGGTACGATGGTTTTAAAGTCATATTTGCCATTATTACCTGTCTTTACGGCCCCTCGGAATAAATAATTATCAGATGTGTTATCATAATACTCGTTCTCATCACATTGCCAAATTTCAACCAGAGCATTTTTCAAAGGAGCTTCTCCATTTTCGTCAAATATAGTTCCATGTAAATTCATGGGAATCCCTGTAGAATTAGTTGGAATAATGTTACTCCTCATTGGCGCCCCCGGTCTGTAAAACGGTCCTAGTATGTCAGTGGTTGTGGGTGAGTTTCCGATAAAGTTTTTACCATTCCATTGTATCCCTCCAAAAGTGCTTACAGCGATGGCCATCATTGATGATTTCTGAATAAAGTTCCTTCTTTCCATTTAAACGTTTTGAATTGTTAGCTCATGAACTTAAACTATTCTAGAAAGCCATCAAAATGAGGTAGGATGAAACACATGAATTTCTTTCCCAAGCTATCATTATTGTTAGCCAAGGTTAAATATTTCTTAATGTAAAAAATGAATAGTTTATCTACTGTATATTTTTTCGATAAACTATTTCATAAAAAATTTCGTTATTTGTTTTATGGATCTTGAAACTATAAATTTATACATCAGATACGAAACGTTATGTGATACGGATATTCAAAGTATGGGTATTCAGGAACTCTTTGACCACAGGCATGGTTTATTAAAACTTCAAAATAAATTAGAGGCTTTATTGATCAAAGAAAAAGCCTCATGATGCATCTGTAAAAGAATGTCAAAAATGGATACTTTTGAGTCGTCGTTTGTGGAAATAAAAAACCCGAATGATGAATCACTCGGGCCGATACGTATTAGATTCGTAAAGTATGTGGCTTCGTTTCATATCCCCTCAGAAATTCGCTAAGCCGCACGAATTTACTAAAATTAAATGTAAATCTCACGCTTATCATTTAAAAAAAGGCAAGTGCAATCAAAACTATTGAAAGCCTTAAATGTTTCCGAGCAACGAATAAAAGCAGGGTATGGAGAAGATTCTATTCCTAATCTATTGATTTACTTGGCTATTGCAAGGCAAAATCACCAGGCTAAATTTCATTAAGCTCTATATTTATTAGTTTAAGGATTAAGACATTTTTCTTTTTAACATTATTTAATTCATACAAAGCCTCATCCATAGATATATACCGTTCTCCCAGAAAATCTTCGAATAATGGGTCTTGTAATAAAGATTGATAATCTGCTGGGAATCTACTTCTTCCAAGTTCTGGTATATGAACACTTTTGTAGTCTACTTTTCTTATATACTTCTCGATGATAGGTTGTGATGCTATTACAGCTGCAACGCATCGTTCTTCTTCTTCTTTTGCATCAGCCACAAAATCTTCCCAACCAAAGAGCATATCAACTAACGAATCTCTTTGAATTAAATGAATATCACCAGATGAAATTGCAGACCTCAATGCGCCATTAATGGGATTAAAAGTCCATCGATATGATGAATATTGTAACCAATACCTTAGAGAGTCACTTGCCATTTCAATTGAGTTTTCAGGATTTAGTTGCAACAATTTTTTAGTGGTTTTAAAAACTAAGTTGTCATAGGAAATAACTTCATTCAATTGGGTAAGATTGGAAGTAAATTCTACCTGAAGTGCTTTAAGTTGCATTTCTTTTTTTGCTATATTTTTTCTGTTTTCATGCCAATTATTAATTTGAAGCGCAATCAAAATTCCAACAACGACTAAAGCGATTTCTCCAACGGCATATCTACTATATCTTAAGAACTGATTATCATTTGCAAGTTTATGCCTGATTCGGCGAAAAAAGGGGGTCATAGGATAGGTTTGGAGTCTAAATATAATACTATTCTTTTTATCGCTTCTTGAGGGACAATGACTTCAAGAAGAAATACGTGCTAATGTGCGGGAGTGCTGGAATGAAAAACCCCTGGCCATTAAGCAAGGGGTTCTTTATTTTTATAATTGCAGTCTTCTGGTAAGATCCATGCATCTGCCTTAGGACTCCTTGCTCTATCTCTCCTTCCTAAAAGGATGCCTTTTTAAATAGCTCAAGTTTCTCCATATCCATTCCAATGGACCATATTGATAATACTTTAGCCAAATTGGACTTGCAATTAATTGGAAAATCCATATGGCAAATACAATGTATAATAATTCAAAACGTTGGAATGTTCCAAATAGCCCAAGACCTGCACCTGTAAAAATAAACATGGCAAAAACAGAATGCATGACATAATTGGTCAGTGCCATTTTACCTACAGCAGCAAGACTGATTTTTAACCATTTTAAAACAGGTAATTTGCAAAACAGCATGATGGCACCAACATGGCCAATAGCAACAGGTACCCTTCCTAAATCGTAGGTAATACTCGCCTTAGAAAAACTTAGGAGTGAGAAATTACCTTCCATGATTGAATGAATTTCATAATAGTTTATACTGAGCCCAATCAAGTAACCTAAAGCAGCCATGATGCCATAAAATGTATAAGATTTTTCGCCCGAAAGAATATTCCATTTAAAAAGAGCGATTCCTAATAACATCATGCTAAGGACATCCCATAGATCATATCTGTAAGGCCAATTTTCATCATAATGTTGATTTTCCGGAGCAAGAAACTTGACGACGTCTACATATCCTTTACGCATGTTAGTATTATATGCTGAAATGCCTTCGGGAGATCTTTTCCATTCGCGTTCTTCCCATTTCACATCAACTTTCTGAAGTTCTCTGGTTAATGTTTTCCCTTCTAATTTATAGTTTTTTACAAGCGCTACGTCTTCCACAAATTTTACATCGTTTTTATAATCTGCATAATTCCATAAGGCTCCAATAGAAAAGAGCAATAATGCAATAAGTGTTAGTTTGATCGGGGGTAAATATCTAAATGAAAATACCAAAAAGCCCATCAGCGCATATTGGTAAAGAATTTCGCCGGTCCAAAGCAATAAATACCCATGTATCAACCCGAAAACGAGTAACCACATAAGTCTTCTAAAATAAATATTTGCAGCATTTATTCCAGCTCCTTTTTTTTCGAGCCTATCCATAAATATGAACATACCTACTCCAAATAATAAGGAGAAAAGTGCTCTCATTGTGCCTTCAAATGAGAAATTTGCGGTAATCCATGTCGTAAGATTCCATCCCGTAGCACCGCCAGAAACTGTTGGATCTCCATAGGCTCCTGCTAGCCCCATGCCATTAATGTTCATTATTAGTATTCCTAAAAGAACAACCCCCCTCATAATGTCAAGAGACTGTATACGGTCAGTAGATTTTAAGGGGGTGAATGATGTTTTTGTTGTTGTCATATTTGTAAGGCTGGTTAATTATTTTAAGGTTTGTTTACGGTAATCACCGCTAACGACCTGCTAAACGCAGTTCTACTTTGCGAACGAAAAGGTAATAAATTTAAGCAACAATGATTTGAGAATCTGACTGATGTTTATAATTGTTTCTCAAATTATTGTTTATCGACAAGGTAGCGCAGCTACCGTTAGTTGTTAAATTTATTAGATTGGGATTTCAAGAAGTAGATCCAAATTGCTTTTAGCAACTGTTATTGCACGTTAAAGGCTTGAGCCTGTCAGCTGGAGC
>CAJQNF010000054.1 GCA_905479625.1 uncultured Flavobacteriaceae bacterium
ATTAGGTGATCAGACTCCAATCAAATGGATACACAGAGACCAAAGATTTTATGAAAAACTGGCTACTCCAGATGTGACCATATCGGATTTAATAGGTGATATTGACCCAATAAAAGCGGCAAATTTAAAGTTGAGTTATGCCGATGAAAGAGTCATTCATTTTGGAATGATCCCGCGCGCCAATCGCAGTATTTTTGTAATTAACGAACTGCCAGATCTTCAATCAAGAATTCAGGTAGCTTTATTTAATATACTAGAAGAAGGTGATATACAAATCAGAGGATTTCAAGTTAGGTTGCCATTAGACCTACAATTTGTATTTACAGCGAACCCTGAAGATTATACAAATAGGGGTAGTATAGTAACCCCGTTGAAAGATAGAATTGGATCGCAAATTTTAACCCATTATCCTGATTCAATTGAAGTCGCGAAGACTATTACTGCACAGGAGGCGAAACTGCAAAAGAACAGGGTATGTGAGATTCATATTCCAGAACTGGCTAAGGATTTAGTGGAACAAATTGGTTTCGAGGCAAGAAATAGTGAATTTGTGGATAGTAAAAGTGGTATCAGTGCTAGAATGAGTATTACGGCCTATGAAAATTTATTAAGTACAGCTGAGCACAGGTGTATTATGTCAGGTGAGACACAAACCAGTATTCGTTTTGTAGATATTATGGGTATGATCCCTTCAATTATAGGAAAAGTTGAGCTCGTTTATGAAGGGGAGCAGGAGGGAGCCGCTTTTGTAGCGGAAAGATTGATCGGGTCAGCATCAAAAACATTATTTGACAATTATTTTCCTGTTATCAAGAAGCTAAAACATGAAGATGACAAGGATGCCTATGATGCTATAATGCAATGGTTCTTTGAACAAAGTTCATTTGAATTGATGGATGACGGCACTGAAGAGGAGTATAGTTCTGCTTTGAACGATATCGTTCCACTGGATGATCTGATCAGTACTTATATGCCTGAGGCTATAGAGGCTGACAGACTTTTTATTAAGGAATTTATGCTGTGGGCCTTGGTGGAATACAAGAAGTTAAATAAAAAACGGATAATTAAAGGGTTTGAATTTAAAGACTCATATGGTGCCTATCTATCTAACTTATAAATGAATAAGTATAAAAAAAAGCGCCAGTAAGGCGCTTTTTTTAATCATTACTTTTTAGAAGAAAGGTCTTTTACATTTAAAGTATTTGAAGGAACTTTCATTCCCGACCCAACGTCTTTTGGAGAGACCTTGTCTTCATTGTTGGATAAGACAGAAGTAACATGAACATCCGTGTTTTCAATTTTATACTCTTTTCTGAACCCAGTTAATTTCACCTCAATATTCCTTTCTGGTGCAGCGAGCTTGACAAAGTTGTTTATCATGAGCAATACATCATGATCTATGTAAATCGTATGAGACGCATCTAATACAAGCTTACTATTATCCGGTAAATGCGCAAAAGTTTGCTTTATTGCAGCTTTGTTCAGAAAGGAGACTTCCTGCGCCAATTCCATATGAATTGTTTTGTCATCGCTATAATCTTCTTGTTTAAAGAAATAGGCTAGCTTTAAGTTACCTCTAAGAATAAAATAAATACTGACCATTAAACCAATTCCTACACCAATTAATAAATCGGAGAAAACAATCGCAATTACTGTAGCAACAAAGGGAATAAATTGATATTTTTTACTATTCTTCCACATATGAACAAAAATTCTTGGACTGGCTAGTTTAAATCCTATGACAATTAATACTGCAGCGAGCGAAGCCAAAGGAATTCTATTTAATAACATGGGGATTACAAGGACTGCTAATAATAAAAAAATACCATGAGATATAGCAGCAATTTTAGTTTTACCACCTGAATTTACATTTGCTGATGACCTCACAATAACCGAAGTCAAAGGTATTCCACCAATCATACAGCTTAAAATATTGCCTATTCCTTGAGCCTTTAATTCTCTATTGGTATTGGTATATCGCCTTAAAGGGTCTAATTTGTCAGCCGCTTCTACAGATAAAAGCGTCTCAATGCTTGCTACTGCAGCTATGGTTAATGCAACTACCCAAACTTCCTTATTGGCAATTTGATTAAAATCTGGCAGACTGAACTGGTTTAGGAAGGCAGACATTGATTCTGGGACTGGTAAACTTACCAAATGACTTGGTCCAACAAGAAAGGAGGACCCCGTCATTCTAAAAAATTCATTTATGAGAACTCCGATTAAAACTGCAACTAGGGCACTTGGAATCGCCTTAATTTTAAGCAAAAAAGGTACCTTTTCAAAGGCGATGATTACCGCCAAAGAAGCCAAAACAATAATGACTGCACCAGGATGCATAAAATTAATAGCATCAATTATGGTTGGGAACATGTCATAATTCCCTTCTTTATTGATATGAAAATAATCACCTTCATGAATAACATCATAGCCAATGGCATGAGGCAACTGAGTTAGAATAATAATAATACCAATAGCGGCTAACATTCCCTCAATCACATTTGATGGTAGGTAATTTGAAACTACACCAGCCTTAATGTATCCCAGGATTAATTGCAAAACACCGGCCAATACACCTGCCAATAGAAATGTTTCAAAGGAGCCTAAAGAGGCTATTGCCGCTAGAATAATAGCCGTCAAACCTGCTGCAGGGCCAGAAACACTTAATTGTGATCCACTAAAAAGACCTACAACGATACCACCTATGACTCCAGAAATAATACCAGAGAATAATGGAGCTCCACTGGCTAATGCAATGCCCAAACAAAGAGGAAGTGCAACTAAAAAAACGACTAGTCCTGCTTGTAAATCAGATTTTAGATACTTGGTACTCAGATTTTTCATGTAGAATATTTTAGTGAATGTAATTTCAAATTAATATGTTTTCAAAATAGCAATAATTCATTTGTTTACATAACGACACGCCGTGTCAACTATGTAAAACTAAAGATATTATTTTAGACAGTCTTGATTTATGAATGATAAAAGGTAAATGTTCAAGGTGTTTTCGATATTTTTGCAACGCTTTACCTCTAAATTGTCAAGGTTTATTATGATCACATCAGTAATTCTGTTAATACTTGGATTCGGGCTTCCATTTGGGTATTTCTACTTTACCAAGAATCC
>CAJQNF010000055.1 GCA_905479625.1 uncultured Flavobacteriaceae bacterium
CAAACCCTTTCTCTTCCAAGGTATCAAAAATATCCTCTCTCCTTTCCTGTCTTCTGTTTTCAGCAAACATAGGGTATAAGCCCACTCTACCATTGCTATGGAAAGATATCCAGTTATTCGGGAAAATTGAATCTGGCGTACTTGGAACAAGCGTATCGTCTATGACGATAACATTAACACCAGCCTCTCTCAGCTTTATGACAAAACCATCAAATTCAGCCAAAGCCTTTGATTGAATATCCTTAGCGGATAATTCTTTCAGGTTCTGCTGATAATAATTGTTGACCGCTGTTTGTTCGTTCATTCTGAACGATACAGGTCTGATCATTAAAATGGAATTTGTAAGTTGTTTCATGATACTACTATTCTCTTATTAAAGGTAAGGTGGAACATCTGAGCAAACCTTCTTGTTTCCCAATTTCAGCATAGGGGATTTCTTCTACTGTAAATCCATTACTTCTCAACCAGGTATTCAATCTGGTAAATCCAACTTCAGAAACCACCACTTCTTCTGAAATAGAAAAAATATTCGAGTTCATGTTATACATTTCCTCCTTCGAGATTTCGAATATGTTCTCTCTTCCAAAATAATCCACTAGAAACTGGTACTCTTCTTCTATCAGGAATCCGTTTTTATGTAAGATCGCTTTTCCCTTTCCTATAGGCTGAAAGCAACAATCAAGATGCAGGGCATTCTCCTTTGCTTCGGTATTAGATTTTCTAAGTTCAAAGGATTTAACCATTTTATCCGGAAACAATTCTTTGAGAAAGTCAACGGCCTGTTGATTCGTTCTGGCAGTAATATAATCCGCATAATCATCTCCAGTATAAACGCCAACAAAAATATAATCATTCCATGGCATCACATCACCCCCCTCTACATGTACCTCATCCGGAGGCGTTATTCTGTTTTTCGGATCCAATTGTTGATACACGTCATTGATCGCATCAAGTTCTTCGAGTCGATTAGGTAAAATATTAGACCTGATAAATTTATCTTCAATAACAAATCCTATATCACGGGTAAAAATCTGATTCACGTCTTTCAGCACGGTCGGTCTGAACACTTTGACATGGTACTTCTTAAGTACTGCTTCAAAAGCATTCATTTCACGCACCATATCGCTTTCTTTTGGATAAGTTCCCGCTAGTATATTCTCTATGGATTTAGGGTCATAACAGTCCTCTATTTTAGGCACAGGACCATTTGACTCGGCAGTACCAAGAATCACGGCTTTGAGCTTTGCTGTTTCGTTTATAATATGAAGATCCATTCGAGGTTATTTTCACGCAAAAATAGATAAAAAAATCGCGCCGAAAACATTGTTTTCAAGCGCGATTCATTTATTTTAATTAAAGTAATCTTAGATAAAACCTTTGACGATTCCTATCTTTCCTCAAATGGTTTAAAAGGTCGTAAAGGTTCACCTGTATACAATTGTCTTGGCCTTCCAATTGGCTCATGGTTTAAACGCATTTCCCTCCATTGAGCAATCCACCCTGGTAATCTACCGATAGCAAACATTACTGTCATCATTTCTCTTGGGAAGCCCAGGGCACGATAAATAATACCTGAATAGAAATCGACATTTGGATATAACCTTCTTTCTGCAAAGTATTCATCATTCAATGCTACTTCCTCTAAATGTTTAGCTATAGCCAAAACAGGATCGTTTGTACCTAAGTCTTCAAATAATTCATCAGCTGCTTTTTTAATGATTCTTGCTCTCGGATCAAAATTCTTATACACTCTGTGTCCAAAGCCCATCAACCTAAAAGGATCATTTTTGTCTTTCGCTTTTTTGATATATTTTTCTACATCACCACCATCCTTCTGAATGTCTTCCAACATTTCCAATACAGCCTGGTTAGCACCACCATGTAATTTTCCCCAAAGTGCGGAAACCCCTGAAGATACTGAAGCAAACAAACCAGCTTCAGAAGATCCAACGATTCTAACGGTTGAGGTAGAACAATTTTGTTCATGATCTTCATGTAAAATCAACAATTCATCTAAAGCTCTTACCGCTATCGGATTCATCACGTACTTCTCAGTTGGAATTCTGAACATCATTTGCATAATATTCTGTATATAATTCAGAGAATTGTCACCATAGTTTAGAGGTGTTCCTAAATTCTTACTATGAGCCCAAGCTGCTATAACAGGAAACTTACCCATCAATTTAGTAATCGCGCCATAAACCTGATCTTCTTTGGTAATATCAACTGTTGCAGGATTAAAAGCCGTTAAAGCAGAAGTTAACGAAGAAAGCATTCCCATAGGGTGTGCTTTCTTAGGAAAACCATCAATAATATCTTTCATCTCCTCATTTAAAAGTTGATGATACTTAATGTCCTTTTCCCATTTAGCAAATTGTTCTTTTGTTGGCAATTCTCCAAAAATGATCATATATGCTACTTCTAAAAAACTAGCCTTTTCAGTCAATTCTTCAATTGCATAACCTCGATGACGCAAAATACCTTTCTCTCCATCTAAAAAAGTAATTTTACTTTCACATGATCCGGTATTCTTAAAACCCGAATCAAGGGTAATAATTCCGTTAGTAACCGCACGTAAGGTTTTAATATTTATCGCAACCTCGTTCTCGGTTCCAACGATAATTGGAAATTCGTATTCTTGTCCATTAACAATCAACTTTGCTACTTCTGACATAAGTAATATTCTATTTAAATTATACTATCTTTTCGTTCTAGCGAAATTACAAAATAACTAGCAATTTTCCTCTTAAATCAGCCTCTTTTAAATGACAAAAAGCTGAATTTTCATTCAGCTTTTTAATCTATATATTATAAATAATTATCTTACTTTGAAAGCATTCAATTGAGGATAATATGCAGTACTGTGCAACTCTTCCTCAATTCTCAATAACTGATTGTATTTAGCCATACGATCACTTCTTGATGCCGATCCGGTTTTGATTTGACCAGTATTTAAAGCCACAGCAAGATCCGCAATCGTATAGTCTTCAGTCTCACCTGAACGATGTGACATTACAGAAGTATATCCGGCATTGTGCGCCATATTAACGGCTGCGATTGTCTCAGTTAACGTTCCGATCTGATTTACTTTAATCAAGATAGAGTTAGCAATACCATTATTGATTCCTTTTGACAAACGTTCTACATTAGTTACAAATAAATCATCTCCAACTAATTGTACCTTGTCTCCAATTTTATCAGTCAAATATTTCCATCCATCCCAGTCATTTTCATCCATTCCATCCTCAATAGAGATGATAGGATACTTCGCTGCCAATTCAGCCAAATAATCAGCTTGTTCCTCACTTGTTCTTATAACACCTTTATCACCTTCAAACAAGGTATAGTCATACTTTCCGTCTTTATAGAATTCCGCTGCCGCACAATCAAGCGCTAACATCACATCATCACCTGCTGTATACCCTGCTTTTGAAATAGCACTGATAATTGTATCAAGTGCATCTTCGGTTCCGTTAAAGGTTGGTGCAAATCCTCCTTCATCACCTACAGCAGTATTTAAACCTCTATCGTGTAGTAATTTTTTTAAGTTGTGGAAAATTTCACTTCCCATTTTGAGTGCCTGAGTAAAATTCTTTGCTTTTACCGGCATCACCATAAATTCCTGAAACGCAATCGGAGCATCAGAGTGAGATCCACCGTTTACAATATTCATCATCGGTACTGGTAAGGTATTTGCACTTACACCTCCTACATATCTGTATAATGGCTGGTTCAATTCATTAGCGGCTGCTTTAGCAGCTGCCAAAGAAACTCCTAAAATCGCATTAGCACCCAACTTAGCCTTATTTGGCGTTCCGTCAAGTTCGATCATGATCTGATCTATCGTATTTTGTTCAAAAACAGAATATCCTATTACTTCCTTAGCAATGATCTCATTCACGTTTTCAACAGCCTTTAAAACACCTTTACCCATATAATCACTACCACCATCTCTTAACTCAACTGCTTCATGTTCTCCTGTAGAAGCTCCTGAAGGAACTGCTGCTCTTCCCAATACACCATTTTCTGTGATCACATCAACCTCTACAGTGGGATTTCCTCTGGAGTCGAAAATTTGTCTTGCATGAATGTCTAATATAATGCTCATTTTATTAAAATTTTAATTGTTTTTACTGTTGTAAATTTACGAAATATTAAAGGTTTTTACCTTTTATACTTCATTAAACTACTATATCGTTTTCGGCGAAATATCTCTTGCTTTTTATTATTTTGACTCCTTAATCATGTCGATAAACTGATCAAATAAATAGGCTGAATCATGAGGTCCTGGACTAGCTTCGGGATGGAATTGTACCGAGAAACAATTTTTATCTTTAACTCTCATCCCTGCAAGGGTTTGATCATTCAAATGTTTATGAGTCATTTCCAAATCCTCATGCGCCAAAACCGCCTCTTTATCAACCACAAAACCGTGATTTTGAGAAGTGACTTCTCCTTTTCCTGTCAACATATTTTTTACAGGGTGATTGATCCCTCTATGTCCATTGTGCATTTTATAGGTAGGTATATCATTGGCCAGTGCAATAACCTGATGCCCCAGACAAATTCCGAACAAAGGTAAATTTCGATCAATGATCTCTTTAGCTACTTTTTGAGCATTTTTTAGAGGGCTTGGGTCTCCAGGACCATTAGACAAGAAATATCCGTCAGGTTCAAAAGAACGCAAATCTTCGAATGAAGCATCAAATGGAAAAACCTTGACATAACAATCACGCTGCGTCAGGTTTCTTAAAATATTTCTTTTTATTCCTATATCAAGTGCCGCAATTTTATACGTAGCATTTTCATCCCCTACTGTATACGGTTCTTTAGTTGACACTTGCGATGCCAGTTCTAATCCATCCATTGACGGAACTGCATCCAGTTGCTTTTGCAACACTTCAAGGTCCGTTTCAGTTGAAATAATAGCATTCATAGCACCCTTATCCCTGATGTATCTGACCAAGGCACGCGTATCTACATCAGAAATGGCTACAAAATTCTGTTTCTTGAAATAGTCCAATAAGGATTCTTGTGAATTCTCCCTTGAATAATCAAAACTGAAATTACGACAAACCAATCCTGAGATTTTAATTCCTTCAGATTCTTCTTCATCATGATTGATCCCATAATTCCCTATATGAGCATTCGTAGTTACCATCAATTGGCCGTAATACGATGGATCCGTAAATATTTCCTGATATCCGGTCGTACCGGTATTAAAACAAATCTCACCAACAGCGGTCCCTTCGATTCCAATAGACTTACCTTCGAACATAGTACCATCTTTTAAAATCAGTATGGCCTTTTTTCTATTAATATTCTTCATAATTAAAAATAATGTAACTGCCTTTTTTTTTTACAAATTATTATACGATTCAAAAATACTTATTAAATCCTTTTCCTTTTTATAATTTAATTTGTTTGACTTCATTAATTTTTTCATCTCCACTGCTTTGTCGCCAAATATATCTTCTAAAGCCCCTTTAGACGGCTTAAATTTCTCCAATCTTTCTTGAGATAAAACATAATAATCGTCCATGATCACAAGACGGTCTTTTTGCTTTGTCCCATCCATATTATTCTTGAGCCCTTCTACGATTCTTGTGTCATATTTCTTAAAAAGTGAAGCTTTCGAACCTGTTTGAAGGACCTCATAAAACCTTCCGTCCAATTTATGCAACATTATATTGTCAATCTTTACAGAATCTATATACTTGCTATCATAAACGAAAACTGATTCCTTTTCTTTTAAGGCGCCAATCTCTTCATTATAAATATTATAATTCAATTTATCCACATTGAAAATTTTACCTTCCGAATAAACAACACCTTTGGTATTCCATTCTTCAAATAGAAATGGATTTCCTTTTATATCCTCTGTTGCTGTTTTAAAAGTATGGTACTGAAAAAGATTACTCATTCCCCCGACCAATTGATTTGAATCTACTTCTTGGGCATATATGTCGAGATTGGTCATCACTGATAATAAAGTGAATACTATAAGTACTAATAAATTTTTCATGTATAGTTTATCTTAGGTTAATATAAAAAAAAAAGGATATGCTAGTAAATAGCATATCCTTCAATAGTTTCAAAAACAAAAATTATATTTATGCTTCATCCTTGTTTTCAGCATCTTCAGATTTTGGCTCTTCTACTTTAGCTTCTACAGCTTTGTCTGCAACTGTTGCGTCAGCGGCTTTTTTTCCACCTCTTCTTCTCGTTGCTTTCTTCTTCGTCGCTTTTGGATTGTAGATCTCGTTGTAATCTACCAATTCAACCATCGCCATTGAGGCATTATCACCTTGACGATTTCCTAATTTGATGATTCTGACATAACCACCTGGTCTGTCTCCAACTTTCACTGCAACATCTCTAAACAATTCAGAAACTGCATATTTGTCTCTTAAATTACTAAAAACGATTCTTCTGTTATGTGTCGTATCGTCTTTTGACTTAGTAATTAGCGGTTCAACATATTGACGCAAAGCCTTAGCTTTAGCAATAGTTGTATTTATACGCTTGTGCTCTATCAAAGAACAAGCCATATTGGCCAACATAGCTTTTCTATGTGCCGTTTTTCTACTTAAATGATTAATCTTTTTTCCGTGTCTCATCTTTCACTTGACTATTTAAAATCTGTTATCGAAATAACAAATCTACTCCTTATCTAATTTGTATTTTGTTAAATCCATTCCAAAGGTTAATCCTTTGTTGTTTACAAGCTCATCCAACTCTGTTAGTGACTTCTTACCGAAGTTTCTAAACTTCATTAAATCACTTTTGTTAAATGATACAAGATCACCTAAAGTATCTACTTCAGCCGCTTTCAAACAATTCAACGCTCTTACAGAAAGATCCATATCGATCAAACGTGTTTTAAGCAATTGTCTCATGTGAAGAGATTCTTCATCATAAGTTTCTGTTTTTGCGATCTCATCAGCTTCCAAAGTGATTCTTTCATCAGAGAATAACATGAAATGGTGAATTAAAATTTTCGCAGCTTCAGTTAGCGCATCCTTAGGCGCTATAGAACCGTCTGTAATGATATCGAAAACTAATTTTTCATAATCAGTTTTTTGTTCAACACGAAAGTTTTCAACTGCGTATTTTACGTTTTTGATCGGCGTATAGATAGAATCAATAAAGATGGTTCCTAATGGAGCCGATACTTTTTTATTCTCTTCTGCCAATACAAAACCTCTACCTTTTTCGATAGAAATTTCCATATCGATCTTCACCTTAGATTCCATACGACAGATAACCAATTCAGGATTCAATACTTGAAAACCTGAAATGAAATTTTGAAAATCTCCGGCTGTCAATTGCTCTTTACCTGATAAAGATAAAACCACAGTTTCATTGTCGGTATCTTCAATCTGTTGTTTGAAACGCATTTGCTTCAAGTTAAGAATGATCTCAGTTACATCTTCTACTACACCTTCAATCGTTGAAAATTCATGCTCAACTCCTTCAATTCTCAATGAAGTTATTGCATATCCATCTAAAGAAGATAACAACACTCTTCTCAAGGCGTTACCAACTGTTAGTCCGTAACCTGGTTCTAAAGGTTTAAATTCAAATCTACCATTGAAATCTGTAGATTCAATCATTAATACTTTATCCGGTTTCTGAAAATTTAATATTGCCATAAGCTTGCTACTATCTTTAAAGGTTATTTAGAGTATAATTCAACGATAAATTGTTCGTTAATGTTTTCTGGAATTTGAATTCTTTCCGGAACAGTAACAAATCTTCCTTCCAAGGTTTCCTGATTCCAAGATAACCACTCATATACATTCGATTTAGCTCCTAAAGAACTTTCGATCGCTGTTAAAGACTTTGATTTCTCTCTTACACCGATAACATCACCTTCTTTCAAAGAATAAGAAGGAATATTTACGATCTCACCATTAACAGTGATATGTCTGTGTGATACTAATTGACGCGCTCCACTTCTGGAAGGTGAAATACCTAAACGGTATACTACGTTATCCAAACGAGATTCACATAATTGTAGTAAAACCTCACCAGTAATACCTTTACTTCTTTGAGATCTTTCAAAAAGATTGTGAAATTGACGTTCCAATATACCATAAGTATATTTAGCTTTTTGCTTCTCTTTTAATTGAATTGCGTATTCAGATTGTTTACCTCTTCTCTTGTTCGCACCATGCTGACCTGGAGGGTAATTTCTTTTTTCTAACGCTTTGTCTTCACCAAAGATTGGTTCCCCAAACTTTCGAGCGATTTTTGATTTTGGTCCTGTATATCTTGCCATCTTAAATATTTATTTGAGGAACTATGAATTAAGGCAGTCCTTCGATAATTTTAATCCTCAGTTATTAAAAATTTTATTAAACTCTTCTTCTTTTCGGAGGTCTACATCCGTTGTGTGCGATTGGTGTTACGTCGATTATTTCGGTAACTTCAATCCCGTTGTTATGTAAGGTTCTGATAGCAGATTCTCTACCATTTCCAGGACCCTTTACATATACTTTAACTTTTCTTAAACCTGCTTCATGAGCAACTTTTGCACAATCTTCAGATGCAGTCTGAGCAGCATAAGGAGTATTCTTTTTAGAACCTCTAAATCCTTGCTTTCCTGCACTAGACCAAGAAATTACATCTCCCTTTTTGTTTGTCAAAGAGATAATGATATTGTTGAAAGATGCCGTGATATGTGCTTCTCCAACAGCGTCTACGATAACTTTACGTTTTTTTACGTTTTTTGAACTTGACTTTGCCATCTTGTTAACTATTATTTAGTTGCTTTCTTTTTACCTGCTACAGTTTTTCTCTTTCCTTTACGAGTTCTAGAATTGTTCTTCGTTCTTTGTCCTCTTAATGGAAGACCAGCTCTGTGTCTGATCCCTCTGTAACATCCTATATCCATTAAACGTTTTATGTTTAATTGAACTTCAGATCTCAATTCACCTTCGATGGTCAATTTACCAACCTCTTCACGAATACTGGCTATCTGCTCATCGTTCCAATCCTGAACTTTGATATTTTCCTCAACTTTTGCCTCAGCTAAAATATTTTTAGCCTTACTTCTTCCGATTCCAAAGATGTAGGTTAATGCGATAACGCCTCTTTTATTCTTTGGGATGTCAATTCCTGCTATTCTTGCCATAATTATCCTTGTCTTTGTTTAAATCTAGGATTCTTTTTGTTGATTACATATAATCTGCCTTTTCTGCGAACTATAACACAGTCGGCACTTCTTTTCTTTACTGATGCTCTTACTTTCATCTTGTGTTGTCTTTAATATCTATAAGTAATTCTTGCCTTAGTTAAATCATAAGGACTCATTTCTAATTTTACCTTATCTCCTGGTAGCAATTTAATATAATGCATTCTCATTTTTCCAGATATATGAGCGGTTACAATATGTCCGTTTTCTAATTCTACACGAAACATAGCATTTGATAATGCTTCATTGATCCTACCGTCCTGTTCTATTGCTGGTTGTTTTGCCATAATTAATATGCTACTTTTCTTTTAGACCCTGACTTCATCAAGCCATCATAATGACGATTCAATAAATGGGCATTAATTTGTTGTAAGGTATCAATTGCAACTCCCACCATGATCAATAGTGATGTACCTCCATAAAATATAGCCCATCCCGGTTGTACTCCAGCTTGCGTAATAATTGCAGGAAGTATCGCCAGAAAAGCTAAAAACAAAGAGCCGGGTAAGGTAACACGAGATAAAATCGTATCCAGGTAATCAGCAGTTTCTTTACCAGGTCTAATTCCTGGAACAAAACCACCACCTCTCTTCAGATCGTCAGCCATTTTATTTGTAGGTATTGTAATTGCAGTGTAAAAGTAACTAAAAATGATGATCAATACGGCAAACAATATATTATACCATAAACCAAAAATATCAGTAAAAGCAACTCCAATAGATTTTATAATTGAATTCTCAGAACTCGACATCAAACCGGGAACGAACATCAAAGCCTGAGCAAAAATGATCGGCATTACACCTGATGAATTTAACTTCAAAGGAATATATTGTCTTGTACCCGCTACGTCCTGAACGCTTCCTGCTACTGTTCTTCTCGCATACTGCACTTGTATCTTACGAACCGCAGTTACTAATAGTACACTGGCATAGATCACTACAAACCAAATTACAACTTCGATCAGGATCATGATCAAACCACCATTTGACTGGTTAATTCTAGAAGTAGTCTCTTGCATAAAAGACGAAGGGAAAATAGCAATTATACCAATCATGATCAGTAATGAAATACCATTTCCAATTCCTTTATCTGTAATTTTCTCTCCTAACCACATGGCAAAAACTGTACCTGTTGTCAATAATAGGATTGAAGAAAAATAGAACAATGGACCTGTTCCTAATAAGAATGCACTTTCAGGAATCCCCAAACTTGGCAAACTAATCAAATAAGTAGGCGCCTGAATAATCAAGATCGCAATGGTTAACCAACGTGTGATTTGATTGATTTTTTTACGACCACTTTCTCCTTCTTTTTGAAGTTTCTGTAAATAAGGAACCGCAATTCCCATTAACTGAACTACAATAGAAGCAGAGATATAAGGCATAATACCCAAAGCCATTACAGAAGCTTTAGCAAAAGCTCCTCCTGTAAAGGCATTCAACAATCCCAATAAACCATCAGAAGTATTGTTAGCTAATCCCGTCAACTGCGTTGGATCGATACCAGGAAGTGGTACCTGAGCAGCCAAACGATAAACCACCATCAAACCTAAAGTTAGAATGATTTTATTTCTTAGTTCTTCAATATTCCAAATATCTTGGACAGTGCTAATAAACTTTTTCATTTAATTCTTATCATTAAATAGTTACAGCTTCTCCTCCTGCTTTTTCAATGGCTGCTTTAGCAGTAGCAGTGAATTTATGTACCGAGATATTCAACTTAGCTTTTAATTCTCCTCTTCCAAGAATCTTTACCAGGTCATTTTTACCTACTAAACCATTTTGCATCAGTATTTCCAATGTAACGGTGTCTTTGATTTTTCCATCCTCAACAAGTTGTTGTAAAACATCAAGATTTACACCCTGATATTCCTTACGGTTGATGTTTTTAAAACCAAATTTAGGTACACGTCTTTGAAGTGGCATTTGACCACCTTCAAATCCAATCTTTCTGGAATACCCAGAACGAGATTTTTGTCCTTTATGACCTCTTGTAGCGGTACCACCTTTTCCAGATCCTTCACCTCTACCTATACGTTTACCCGATTTTACGGATCCCTTTGCAGGTTTTAAGTTATTTAATTCCATAACCTTCTATCTTAATTGATTTCCTCTACAGAAATTAAATGATTAACTGTTTTTACCATTCCCAGAATCGATGGTGTTGCATCGTGCTCCACTACCTGATTCATTTTTCTCAATCCCAAAGCTTCAAGAGTTAACTTTTGATTTTTAGGACGTCTGATTTGACTGCGTACTTGTTTTACTCTAATTCTTTTCATCGCTAAAAATTAACCGTTAAACACTTTGTGAACTGATATACCTCTTTGCTTAGCAATCGTATGCGCATCTCTAAGATTCAATAAAGCATCAAAAGTAGCCTTTACCACGTTGTGTGGATTTGAAGATCCTTGAGATTTAGAAAGTACATCGTGTACACCTACTGATTCCAATACCGCTCTCACAGCACCACCGGCGATAACCCCGGTACCATGTGAAGCTGGCTTTAAGAATACTTTTGCTCCACCGAATTTTCCTTTTTGCTCATGTGGCATTGTTTGATTGATAATAGGAATTCTAACCAAATTCTTTTTCGCATCATCAATAGCCTTTGCAATAGCAGAAGCTACATCCTGAGATTTACCTAATCCATGACCAACTACTCCATCACCATTTCCGACAACCACAATGGCTGAAAAACTAAAAGTCCTTCCCCCTTTGGTCACCTTAGTAACTCTTTGTACTCCTACCAAGTGATCTTTAAGATCAAGTCCGCTTGGTTTTACTTTTTCTACGTTATTATATTTTTTGTACATGGAATAATCTTAAAATTTTAAACCTGCTTCTCTAGCACCATCAGCTAGGGATTTTACTCTACCATGGTATAAATAACCATTTCTATCAAAAGCAGCGTTTTCTATTCCTGCTTTAGCTGCCTTTTCAGCCAGTGATTTACCTACTACCGCTGCTACCTCAATCTTAGTTCCCTTTGCATCTTTCAATGTTAAAGAGGATGTTGATACTAAAGTTACTCCTGCAACGTCATCAATTAACTGAGCTGAAATTCCTTTATTACTTCTAAAAACTGATAATCTCGGTTTTGCTGCCGTTCCAGAAATAACCTTCCTGATTCTATTCTTGATACGGTGTCTTCTTTGAAGTTTTGTTAATGCCATAACCTTTATAAATTATGCAGTTTTACCTGCTTTTCTTCTTATTTGTTCTCCTACATACTTAACTCCTTTTCCTTTGTATGGCTCTGGTCTGCGGAATCCGCGAACTTTCGCCGCTACCTGACCAACCAATTGCTTGTCTAAAGAAGATAATTTAATTATTGGATTTTTTCCTTTTTCAGAAACAGTCTCCACCTTAACTTCTGGAGCAACTTCTAAAACGATATTGTGTGAAAATCCTAAAGCCAGTTCCAATTTCTGCCCTTGATTCGAAGCTCTATAACCTACTCCTACCAATTCCAGTTCTTTAGTCCATCCCTCAGAAACTCCTGTGATCATATTATTGATCAAGGCTCTGAAAAGACCGTGCTTAGATTTATGACTATTTATATCAGAAGGTCTCTCCAATGTAATGATTCCATCCTCTATTTTAACTGTAATATCCTCAATTTCCTGAGTCAATTCTCCTAGCTTACCTTTAGCAGTAACTAAGTTATCCTTTATTTCAACTGTAACTCCTTCCGGAATCGTTATTGGGTTTTTTCCTATTCTTGACATCTTATCCTACTTTTTAATAAACGAAACATAAAACCTCTCCACCGATATTCTCCTGACGCGCTTTCTTATTCGTCATTACACCTCTTGAAGTTGAAACGATGGCAATTCCCAAACCGTTCAATATTCTCGGCATTTCATCAGCACCAGCATATTTTCTTAAACCCGGTGTACTTACTCTTTGAATGTTCTTTATTACAGGTTGCTTAGTACCTTTATTGTACTTTAAAGCAATCTTGACAATGTCTTGAACTTTGTCTTCAATGAACTTATAACTTAAGATATAACCTTGATCAAATAAGATTTTGGTCATTTCTTTTTTTAAGTTCGACGCTGGAATTTCCACAACTCTGTGTCCGGCGCTTGCAGCATTTCTAATTCTAGTTAGATAATCTGCGATTGGA
>CAJQNF010000056.1 GCA_905479625.1 uncultured Flavobacteriaceae bacterium
TCACCTGAAAATTTCATATCAAGATGCACCTCTTCAGCAGTTTTACCTGCATAAAGAGCTTCAGCTTGTGCATAGAAATTTGCCATTAGTTTTTGATGATGGTCCTCGTTACCATGCAATGACTCTTCAAAACCTATAAAATCAACTGGAATTAATTTGGTTCCCTGATGAACCAACTGCATAAAGGCATGTTGCACATTGGTACCGGTATTTCCCCAAATAATATTTCCTGTTTGATAATCAACTTTTTCACCATTACGGTCAACAGATTTACCATTACTTTCCATTGAAAGTTGCTGTAAAAAGGGTGCTAGTTTTTCCAGGTATTGGGTATATGGAATAACCACTTCAGATTCTGAACCAAAGAAATTATTATACCAGACACTGATCACCGCCTGGATGACAGGTAAGTTATGTCGAAATTCTGTGTTTTTAAAATGCTCGTCCATGGCATAAGCACCATCTAAAAATTTTCTAAAATTGTCAAATCCGATAGCAAGGCTTATGGATAGTCCAACCGCACTCCAAAGAGAATATCTTCCTCCAACCCAATTCCACATGGTAAAGATATTGTCTTCAGCTATTCCAAAAGCTTTTACCTTTTCCAAATTTGTAGACACAGCTACAAAATTATATTGAATATCATTTTCAGTGGCAGTTTGTAAAAACCACTTTTTAATGGTTTCTGAGTTCGTAAGGGTTTCCTGAGTAGTAAAGGTTTTTGAAACGATCACAAATAAGGTTGTCTCAGGATCAAGCTCCTTAATGATCTCAGCCACGTGATCACCATCAATATTCGAAACAAAATGAGTTTTTAAGTGATTTTTATAGTAATGAAGGCCCTCAACCACCATATTTGGACCCAAATCGGAACCTCCAATACCAATATTGACCACATCAGTAAATGCTTTTCCGGAATAGCCTTTGAAATCACCCGAAACCACTTGCCTGGTAAACCCCTCGATCTTATCCAAGGTTTGATTTACTTCTGGCATGATGTCTAGTCCGTTTACAAGTATAGGGTCGGCACCTTTATTTCTTAAAGCCGTATGTAAAACGGCTCTGTTTTCAGTTACATTGATCTTATCACCTCCAAAATACTTCTCGATGGCATCATCCAGTTTACTTTCTTTAGCAAGCTCTAATAACAAGGATAAGGTCTCTTCGGTCATTCGATTTTTTGAAAAATCGAAATTTATATCTTCAAATTGAAGTGACATGTTTTCTTTCCTGCCAGTATCCTGAAGAAATAAAGATTTCATTTGAAGATCTTTAATTTCCTGATAATGTTTAGTGAGTTCCTTCCATGAATTGGTAGTGGTTGGATTAATATTGATAAGTGACATAGTATGTTCTATTTAAGTATTTTTATTCAGCTGATAAACGAGCAGCAATCTCAGTTTCCAAATAACTGTTTGGAATAGCATCTAATTGTTGCTTTATAGGAGAGATATAAGTAAAAAAGCCATCCTTTAAATGTTCTTTAATGGGTGCCGCAGATGGAAGTTTCTGTTTGAACGGATCTACTTGCTTGCCATTTTTCCAAAAACGATAGCAAACGTGTGGTCCGGCAGTATTTCCGGTCATACCCACATAGCCTATAACATCGCCTTGTTTCACATACTGCCCCTTTTGAACGGCGCGTTTCTTCATATGTAAATATTGTGTGCTATACGTTGAATTGTGTTTTACTTTGACATAATTTCCATTTCCACCTTTATAGCGTGATTCAACAACGGTGCCATTGGCAGTACTCATGATCGGAGTGCCCACGTTGGCGGCAAAATCTGTTCCCCGGTGAGCCCTTATCCTATTACCGTAATACTTGATTCGTCTTTTTAAGTTGTATCTGGATGAGATCCGACTAAATTTGATGGGCGATTTTAAAAACTGTCTTCTTAATGTTTTCGCGTTCTCGTCGTAATAGTCGTTGATGTTCTTGGTTGAATCCGTAATGAAATTAAAGGCATAAATAGGATTATCTTTATGGACAAAGTAGGCCGCTTTAATATTGCCTATGCCCACGGGAATCGTATCATTGATGTATTTTTCTTCATAGATCAATTTAAAACTATCACCTTTCTGAAGATGAAAGAAATCAATAGTCCAGGCGTAAATATCGCTCATTTCATGTGCCAGAATATAATTGAGATTCTGACTTTCGATTGCTTCAGATAAAGAGCTTTCAATGATTCCAGTTGCTGTTTTTTCGACGATCTTTACTTCTTTTCGTCCAAATTTGGTTTGAACAGAATCTGTAAAATCTACAATGAGGTACTCTATTTTGTTAGGTTGATAGATAAAGACCTGAGCCCTTTCAGTAGAATCATTTTTAGCCAGAACCATGTAAGGTTTTCCCGCTCTTAATTTTCTAATGTCAAAGGTATCTCTGGCCGCCGTTGCAATTTTATAGATTTCGGGATAATCGATGTGATGCCTGTCAAGGATCTCCCCAAAACTTTCTCCGCTTCTAATGGTATCCTTAATGACTTTGTAATCGTTCAAAATATAGCCAAACTCTTCAATGATCAGAGGCTTTACCTCTTCAACAGAATCGATTTCTGTCAATTCTTTTGCTTCTTTTTGACAGGAATAAAAAAGGATAAATCCCAGAATAAGTACAATGCTTCTTCTCACGTTTGAATTATTTTCTAACAACGCTGCAAATTTATTGAATTTGATAAATAAACAACCCTAAGATTAGTTAAAAATTCACGGAAACGGATGAACCAATCCATTATATTCAATTAATTCAGCTTTTGCGGCACCAACAAGCAAGGAAGCTTTAATTTTTACAGGGATTTTGTTTAGGTCATCACTGATCCACAATGTCACATTTTCTTCATCCTTAAAAACACGCCCTTTCATGACCAAAGGTCTGACTCTAATGGTTTTGATCTTTCCGAATTTAGTTTTGATGGTTTCCCTTCCCAGAATGATTAATTTAATAGGATTCATTTTTCCATCGAAAAACATATTGACCGAAATAGAATCGTTTTCCTTTAAGGTGTCAAGATCAACATTTCTCATATAGTAGAAGGACGAGATCATATCCTGTATATTGTTCTGAATGAAAAAGGATTTTTCTGTACCTTTTTTATGATTGATTTCCTTGGCTTTATGTGATTGAAAATCGAAAAAAACCTCTTTATCTTGAGTATATCCACCTTCGTTAACTTTTCTAATAAAGTGTTTTGGTTTTAAATCGGTTGATGTAAAGTAGCTTTCGTAACGATCTTCCACGGGAAATAAAAATCCTACCATTCCAGTTGTCCATCCCAAACCAACGGCGTGAAATAAAGAATCATTAATCTCGTCATTCTTTTCGAGTTCCACAGAGGCAAATCCGGCGTTTAAAAGACCATATTGGATCTTATATTTTAAAAACTCTCCATGTTTAAATGATATGCTTTCATTTTGCCCATAGAAGGAGGTCAGATAAAATAAGAGAAATATAATTGGTATAACCTTTTTCATGTTCAATAAATTCTAATTGAAGTTTTATCGTTTTTCAATCCTAACCAAACCTCTCATAACAAAAGTTATACCATTTTTTTATTCCTTAGAAGGCTGAAAATTATCAATACCTTCTTGTAACCAGGATAAATATGCATCAATATCAGGATTATAGGCTGAATATTCATTTAGATTATTGCCATTATGATCTAGCAATACATAGTAAGGTTGGGCATTTGCTTTGTACTTGTTGATTTGAAATTCACTCCATTTCTTACCGATCGTGGTAACCTTTTTTCCGTTGATAGAAGAAATATACTGTTCTTCAACAGGCAGAGACCTTTTATCATCAACGTATAAAGAAATAAGAACAATATCATTTTTCAGGACCTGTAAAACTCTGGAATCTGACCAAACTCTTTCCTCCATTTTTCGGCAGTTTACACAAGCATGGCCGGTAAAATCGATCATAACAGGCTTGTTCATTTTTTTCGCATAAGCCATCCCTTTTTCATAGTCGAGAAATGAAATAATATCATGCGGACCCAAATGAGCTTCTTTCGGGATTTCTATTCGCGCACCCATTCCGCCTTCACTAAGCTTGGTATACCCAACACCGTATGACGACTCACTATAATGCATTGGGGGCGGAAAGCCACTTATCAGCTTTAATGGAGCTCCCCAAAGTCCGGGAATCATATAAATGGTAAAAGTCATAACGACCAGTCCAAGCGTTAATCTGCCCACAGAAATATGAGGTAAGTCAGAATCATGCGGTAACTTGATTTTTCCAAAGAGATATAAGGCAAGGGCTCCAAAAATGGTGATCCAGATTGCAATAAAGACTTCTCTTTCCAACCAGTGGCCTTGTAAGACGAGATCAGCATTTGATAAAAATTTAAAAGCCAGGGCCAATTCTAAGAATCCTAAAAATACTTTTACTGTATTGAGCCAGCCACCCGATTTAGGTAGTGAATTCATCCAGCCAGGGAAGGCGGCAAAAAGGGAAAATGGAAGTGCAATTGCCAATGAGAATCCCAGCATACTGATAACCGGGGCAATCCCTCCTTGTGCAGCAGCAGCGACCAAAGCCGTTCCCACAATTGGTCCTGTACATGAAAATGATACAATAGCCAGGGCCAAGGCCATAAAGAAAATGCCAATCAGACCCCCTCTATCCGCCTGAGAATCAACTTTGGTTCCCCAGGAACTTGGTAAAGTAATTTCAAAAGCGCCAAGAAAGGAAATGGCAAATACGATCAGTAAAAGAAAAAATATAATATTGAACCAAACGTTGGTCGATAAAGCATTTAATGAATCAGCACCAAAAATAGAAGTCACAACGGTTCCAAGCAATACATATAGGAATACGATAGAAATACCAAAAAGAATCGCATTTCGAATCCCTATGGCTTTTGTTTTACTCTGTTTGGTAAAGAAACTTACCGTCATTGGAATCATTGGAAACACGCATGGTGTCAAAAGCGCTGCAAAACCGGCAAAAAAGCTCAGGATAAATAATGTCCAGAGGCTTTTCTTTTTTTCTTGTTTGGTTTTGCCAACAATTTTCTGCGCATCTTCTTCTGTTGTTTTTTCTATTGTATTGGTATTTTGAAGAAAACTTTTGTTCTGGTCCTCAGTAATTTCTTCTCCAGCTTTTCCTTGAATTTCTTCAAAACTGAAGTCAACTTCTGTGGGAGGGAGGCAAAAGGTGTCATCACAAACCATAAATTCAAGCGTGCCCTCTATCTTTATTTTTTCATTGGTCAGCAATCGTATTTTCTGTTTAAAAGAAGCTTTATCTTCGAAAAACTTAATGTTCATTCTAAACACATTGTCAAACTCTTCATGACCTTCGTCTTCACTCGTCCCTCCAATTAGCTGAAATTTCTCGTCATCTTCATGTATCGTAATACTGGTGGCAATAGGACCTCCTTCAGGTACATCTTGAGAATATAAGTGCCAGCCATCTTCAATCGTCGCTGAAATAATTAAATTAAAATCAGCGTCGTTTATTTTTTCAACGGAGGTTTCCCAAACAACGGGCTTATGGATTTGTGCATTAGCGACTGATCCGATAAGTAAAAAGAATATAATTACTTTTAAAATGTAGTTCATGTTTGCAGCGTTGCTTTTAATATTGTTTTTGTCTTATCAGATAACTTGAAACGATTATCCATTCTTTTTCCAATGATCCAGATGATATCAGTTCCGGAACAAAGTAACCAAATATTTTCTTTATCTAAAAGCGAGTATTTTTCGTCTTTAAAATATTTGCTAAGCTTTTTCTTCCCAGTCATTCCGATTGGGTAAAAATAGTCGCCTTTTTCCCATTTTCTTACAGATAAGGGATAACTTAATAGATCTTTATCAAAACTAGCTGTATTCAGGCCAAGATCAAGCTTTTTATCATACCCAGAATTGGATAATTGGATCGTTTCCATTGTTAAAGAGAACCCGTTTATAGTTACAGAAGTATCATTCTCCTGAATTTCCTTTGATACATTGTCAAATTTATTTTGGGTGATTTCACTCAAAAGTAAATAGTCTCTGTGCTTAAGCAATCTATGTGTTTTGGAAAAAATATGTTTCCCGGATTGTGACACAAGCAAGGATCTTATATCGTCCCATTGATGAAACCCGTAGGGATAAAAAAGTTGGTACAAGTAGGTCTCATTGTTAGAAAATTCTAAAAGGTCATTAACTTTAAAATGTAGGACTGTTGCATCTGTGATGCCTTTTTTTTCAATGACTTTATCTCGAACAAAGCTCATTCTGTCATCTATGATTTCTTTAGTTCCCTTAAGATTATTCAAAGTCGCTGAAAAAGTTTCCAAAAAAGAGGGATTAATGTCTTTCAATAACGGCACCAATTCCTTCCTGATCTTATTTCGAAGGTATTTGCTATCTTCATTGCTTTGGTCTTCTCTCCAGCTTAGATTATGTATTGTGGCATAGTCATAAATTTCCCCCTTGCTAAAGGGTAATAAAGGCCTAAGGGTATCATTTGATTTTTCGGGAATTCCGCACAAACCATCAATTCCGGTGCCTCTTGAAAGATTAATAAAAAAGGTTTCGAGATTATCATCGGCATGATGAGCAGTGAGTAAATAGTCATAGTTTTTTTCCTTCAACAAGTCTTTAAACCAACTGTATCGAAGATCTCGAGCTGCCATCTGAATGGAACATTTATGCGCAGAGGCATACGCTTTGGTGTCAAATTCAATGACATGAAGCGCAGCATTATATTTTTTCGCTTCTGAGCGGATAAAGGCTTCATCCGCATCGGCATCTTTGCCCCTTAACTTAAAGTTACAATGAGCCAGATTTAACTCAGCATCGGTTTTTGATAGAAGATCCAGTAAAACCATACTGTCAATTCCACCTGAAATGGCAAGAAGCAATTTTTTGCTTTCAATTCCGGGGAAGGTTTCCTGCAAGTGTATTTTAAACCGGTTGTACAAAGGCGCCTGATTAAATTTTAACTGTAGCAAAGTTATGCTATTTAACAGAAGGAATAAAAAAGTCCTTAGCAAACCGATTGAGTTTGATAAGGACTTCGTATGAGGTTGTAATTCTTAATTTTTTACAAGTAAATTTTTATTGATTTCCAGTTCTGAAAGCACTGTTAGTGCCTCTTCTACATAGATATCTTTTTTCAAACTAGTATGCCATATGTCACGCTTTTTTGCGAGAATGGAATCCTGGGCCATCAATGCGAACTCGTATTTAGGAGAGTCAAATTTCAAATTACTTTCGTATAAAGCGATATCATCAAATGCTTTACTTTCATTTTGTCTTTCCGTTATTTCATTTTTGAATTTTTCGTAGTTCAGATGTATCAAAGTGTTATCGCGTCCTTGTTTTAACCATTTTGCATTATCATCGATGATGATAAAGTGAGGGTTGTCTGCAATTCTTTTTTTGCTCTCATTGACCACCTCATGGAAGTTCGCATAAACATCCACAGGAGTATATTCTGCAGGTTCTATTTTATCCCAGCTTAATGGGTTTTTTTCATCGCGTTCTCCAATTTCGAAATAAGTGTATTTATCGGGCATGGCGATATCACTTACTACTCCTTTTAATTGAGTAGAACCTCCATTGATACGATAGAATTTTTGAATGGTCATTTTAAGGGCACCCAAATCTTTGTCATATTTGAAATAATTATTCAAGGGTAATACATTTTGAACTGTTCCTTTTCCAAAAGACTGTTTACTTCCAATGACCACCGCCCTGTTATAATCCTGCATGGCCGCCGCAAAAATTTCTGAGGCAGAGGCGCTTAATTCATTAACCAAGACAACCAAAGGGCCATCCCATTGAATTTTAGTGTCTTTGTCAGATCTGATATTAGGCTTTTCACCACGGTATTTCACCTGTACCACCGGGCCATCACTTATAAAAAGACCTGCTATTTCAATGGCAGTTTTTAAAGATCCACCACCATTATTTCTGAGGTCAATTAAAAGGCCTTCAACATTTTCTTCTTTTAATCTGGCAATTTCCTGCTCCATATCTGTGGCAGAATTTCTAAAATTCCTTTCATTAAAGTCTATGTAAAATTTAGGCAGGTTGACCACTCCGAATTTGCGTTGATCAACTTCAACAACACTTGATTTTACAAATGTTTCCTCCAATTCAACAATATCTCTAATAATTGAGACCACTTGAACCGAACCATCAATTTTCTTAACCGTTAACTTAACTTCTGTTCCTTTTTTCCCTTTGATATATTCTATGGCATCGTCCAATCTCATTCCTACAATATCAACAGGCATTTCATCTCCCTGACCTACTTTAAGGATAAGATCTCCAACTTCTAAGTCGCCACCCCTCCAGGCCGGTCCTCCTGAAATCAGTTCAGCTACCCTGGTGTAATCATCTCTTTTTTGAAGTCTTGCTCCGATACCTTCAAGTTTTCCCGCCATGCTGATGTCAAAACGTTTTTTATCTTTTGGGGCAAAATAATTGGTATGGGGATCAAATTGAATGGTCATGGTATTGATAAAAATGGCGAACCAGTCAGTATCATCCAATTCTATCATCACTGTATAAAGATCATCCAGACTTTTTTCAGCAGCCTCACGGGATTCCTTTTCAAGTTCCTCAAACGATTTGATTTTTACCTCTTTTTCTGTATCAGCATCTATACTTTCATCAGTGGCAGCCATGATTTCTGACATCGACTCCTGAAGTTCAATTTTTTCATGAAGTCTAGATAACGTGCTGAGCTTTAATTGATTTTGCCAATTTTTCACTAGTTGTGCCTTACTAGTCGCATATTCTTTTTTATCATAATCAACATCAAAATGATCATCTTGGTTAAAATCAAAAGGGGTCTGGAGAATTTCCCTGTAGTAGCTCTGAGATTCCAGCACTCTTTGATCAAGCCTTTCCTTCACTACATTATAAAAAGTAAGGTCCTCACTTTTGATTTGGTCGTCAATTAGGTTACTGTATTTTGAAAATTCATCTAAATCACTTTGTAAAAACCATCTTTTATATGGATCCAAAGCATCTATAAAATCAGTAAAGACTTTTTCAGAAAACGTATCATCGATCAAGTGAGGTTCATAATGACCCTGCTTAAGGGCATACCTAACAAGGCCTATCAATATTTTATCTTTTTCCGGATCTGGCTTATTGGCTATTTCGAACCCAAATAACATTCCGGCGACAATGATAATGGGAAATATGATTTTATACTTTTTTTTCATAAAGAGGGAAATTTTATTCATTTACTCGCTGCATAATGGTCTCAACATCGTGACAATATAAACAAAACCGCATTTATTTAATACGTAAATTACGATTCGTATGACAAATGTCTGTAAAATTCGTCAAAATGGATACAATACTAGCTATAAATTAGCGATTTGGCTCATAATTAAATGTTAAACATAAATTTCAAACGGTAACCTCAAAATCTTTATTTTTGTTTTAAATTCTAATAAAATGCAAAAACGACCTTTAATCCTGGTGACTAATGACGATGGCATTACGGCACCTGGTATTCGGACTTTGATCTCCGTTATGAATGAAATAGGAGATGTAATCGTCATTGCACCCGATAGTCCACAAAGTGGTATGGGTCATGCTATAACTTTAGATTCAACGATTTATTGTGATGCAGTGACCATAGATGAAGGGCCTCAATTAGAATATAGGTGCTCAGGAACCCCTGCAGATTGCGTTAAGATGGCCATTAGTGAAATTCTAAACAAAAAACCTGACCTTTGTGTCTCTGGTATTAATCATGGTGCTAATAGTTCTATTAATGTGATCTATTCAGGCACAATGAGCGCGGCTGTTGAAGCGGGAATTGAAGGAATTCCTGCTATTGGTTTTTCATTGTTGGATTATGCCTGGAATGCCAAATTTGATCACCTGAAGGAGCCTATTAAAAATATTGCAACGAACGTGCTTGAACGAGGGCTTCCTGATGGTGTTGTGCTCAATGTGAATTTCCCTAAAATTAACAAGAAGAAATTTAAAGGGATTAAAATTTGTCGTCAGGCCAGGGCAAATTGGGTAGAAGAGTTTGATAAAAGAGTAAACCCGCAAGGGAAAGAGTATTATTGGCTCACCGGAAAGTTCGTCAATCTTGATCGTGGAGAAGACACTGACGTATGGGCATTAGAGAATAATTATGTTGCAATTGTACCTGTAGGATTTGATATGACAGCGCATCATTTTCTTCCGGTATTAAACCAATGGAAATTGTCATGAAAAAAGAAATTTTAATAGGATTTTTAGTAGGAATCATCGCTACCGCGTTTGGTTTTTATGTTTATGTGGAGTTTGTTTCTACATACAGTTTTGAAGAAACCATCAAGATTCTTAATGAGGGCAACTTGTATGGGAAAGTGCTAGGTCTTGCAGCGATACCCAATCTGTTTGTCTTTTTTATTTTCTTAAAAAAGAAACAGGATCTAAGAGCCAGAGGGGTTTTAATTGCTTGTTTTTTTATAGCATTTTTGGTTTTGATCAGTAAATTTTTATGAATAGAAATTAAAGTAATAAAAAGTTGAAGTATTATATTATTTCAGGAGAAGCTTCAGGTGATTTGCACGCTTCAAACCTAATGAAAGCCTTAAAAAATGAAGACAGTCATGCTGAATTCAGATTTTGGGGAGGAGATTTGATGCAGGAAGTAGGAGGAACCTTGGTGAAGCATTATAAAGATTTGGCATTTATGGGCTTCGCAGAAGTTTTTATGAATCTCAGAACAATACTGAACAACATCAAGTTTTGTAAAAAAGATTTGCTCGAATATGCTCCTGATGCGCTTATATTGGTAGATTATCCAGGGTTTAATTTAAGGATAGCAGAGTTTGCAAAGAAAAATCAGATTACTGTCCATTATTATATATCCCCACAAATTTGGGCCTGGAAGGAAAACCGGATCACTAAGATCAAAAGAGATGTTGATCAGATGTATGTGATTCTTCCGTTTGAACGTGAATTTTATGAAGACAAGCACGATTTTCCTGTTCATTTTGTTGGCCATCCATTACTGGATGCCATTGCCAACAGAACATCTGTTGACCCAGCTTTCTTTGCCGCCGAAAATGAGCTGAATGAAAAACCGATTATAGCGCTTCTACCGGGAAGCAGAAAACAGGAAATCACAAAAATGTTAGCGATCATGTTGACCATGGCTCCAAAATTTCCAGACCATCAATTTGTTATAGCAGGGGCGCCAGGACAAGATTTGTCTTTTTATCAGAAATTTTTATCAGATGATAATATTGCTATAGTAGAGAATAAAACTTACGATTTGTTATCAGTTGCTTCTGCCGCGCTTGTGACTTCAGGAACTGCAACTCTGGAAACAGCACTTTTTAAAGTCCCGGAAGTAGTTTGTTATAAAGGAAATGAAATTTCTTATCAGATTGGGAAAAGACTTGTTAATGTGAAATATATTTCACTGGTTAATCTCATTCTGGACAAAGAGGTCGTTACAGAATTGATTCAGGACGAATTCAACGAAACCAAGCTTGAAAATGAACTGTTCAAGATTCTTGACCACAAAGGCAGAGAGGCCATGTTCAATCAGTACTATGAGTTGGAAAAGGCCTTAGGAGGAAAAGGAGCCAGTGAAAAAACAGCCAAACTGATTATTAAATATTCCTAACCTTTTACTGTAATTAAGAGTTCAAAATAGCTTTTTAAAGCAAAATTTGACTATTCACACAGTGCTTCAAAGACATCTTTAAAATCTCCAGGGGTATTTCTGATTTTCATAAAAGTTCCCATTGTCAGTTCGGGCCAGTGAAGCGCAAGCCGATAACGGCCATGAAGCATGGTTGCTGTTTTGCCTTCGAGGATGATCTCGTAAGGCATGGCTGCAAGATGGTCTTCTCCAATAATAGGCAGAAATTTCTTTTCACCTTTTTCTTCATCTAAAAAAGCAATTCCGAATACAGCTACTTTGTCATCACTGAACTTCAGGCTATAGACCAGTTGGGTTGCTCCTTTTTGAGACTTCAGGTTGTTCTCTATTGTTTTTATTCCTTCTTCAAAACTAGTAAACTCTTTTAGCTCGACGGGATCAGTGAAATAGGGCATCATGATCTTATAATGATATTCTCTCAAATCTTCTGCGGTCAGGGAGCCACCAAATCCTGTGTTTTTATTTCCTAAAGGAGACATGGCTGCCTTTACATCAGATGAAATTTTTTCTAAACCAACGCTGTGAGAATCATAGGCATTTCTTAAATAAGCCTGAAAAAGATATTCAGGATTGAGATAACTGATGGTTGTTCCTGGACCATCTGATTTTAAACCTACTTTCAAGGCTGCGGCCAAAGCTCCTCGTTCTTTTACTTTTAAGGTTATTTCCTGGAGGTCTTTTCGGGAATAAACTATGACCTTTAGGGTCTGGTTATTTTCCACAGAATAGTCACCTAAAATTTCAAAACCGGATGCCTTTAGGGCATCAGTTACTTTTTGTTGGGTTACCTCAATTGTATTTGGGGATTCACCAACCAATATATAGGGGTTAAGTTCCTGGGCAGATAGGTTTGTGGAGACCAACAAAACTAACAAAAACAGTGGTATAAGAATTGATTTTTTCATATCAAAAAGACTTAAAATTTGGCATAAAATTAGTCAAACAAAATGGCTAAAAACCTAACTTATATCATGTTATGCTTTTAGGAAGAAATCTTTTATTGAAGATAATTAAGAGGATTCCTGCCCGCATGATCATCCAGACAAAAAATGCAATCCAGATGGCATATAATTTGAGATCAAAATAGTCACCAATGAGAAGCGCAGGAATAAACCCAAGGAAGGTAGACGCTAATAAAGTGTTCCTGAGAATGACTGCCTCCGCTAAACCTTTAAATATTCCATCAAAAACAAAAGCCATCGCATTAACGGGCTGCATGATGATCACAATCCAGAAAATGTTGTAAAATAAGGATAACACATCTTGCTCTTTACTGAACATCAAACCAATGTCATCATAAAAAATAAAACAGATACCTCCGAGAAGAACTGCTATGATCAGTGTATATTTATTTAACTGCTTGCTCAACCTCCATATTCGGGAATAGTCTTTTTGACCCTTAAATTTCCCTGACATGATATTGCCTACGCTGGAATAGCCATCGATAAAAAATGCAAAAAAGAGCCAAATCTGAAAGGCTATGGTTTGGGCAGCAATATAATGAGCTCCGTATTTTGTCGCATAGGCATTGGCAAGATAAAGGGCAATATTCAGAGAAATGGCTCTGATTACCAGATTTATACTAAGCGAAAGTAACCGTTTGATCTCCGGATGCATTGGCAAATGGAACTTTAATGAAAAAGGCGTTTTTTTAAGTAATAGGATCAGTGCTAGTAAGGTCATGACTCCCTGAGCAATCACACTGGCCCAAGCTGCCCCTTCAACATGAAGTGCAGGGATATAACCCTCAATTCCAAAGACAAGCGCAAAGTCCAGTACGATATTCAAAGAGGCTCCAATAATACTGATCACCATGGGCCAGAAGGTATTTTGAAGGCCTCTGAAAACACCAAAAACTGAAAATACAAAGAGCGTCAATGGAAGTCCAAGGGCCCGTATTTTATAATAGGATACTGATTTTTCAAGGATCATGCCACTGGCATTGTACAATTCAAAAATATGTTCTACAAAAAAGACCGTAAGGGCATAAATGAACAAACTAAGCAGGACGTTTATACCGATAATTTGAGCAGGTAGTTGAGAAATTTCTTTTAGCCTCCCGGCTCCAAAGTATTGGGCAATTATGGCTGAAATCGCAGAACGGGTTTGCGCAAGAATCCAGACAATGGCCGAAATAAATGATCCTGCTATTCCTACAGCTGCAAGTGCCTCTATGGGATTGACATTGATATTCCCTACGATTGCCGTATCTGTAATTGACAACAAAGGTTCTGCAATACCTGAAATGATGGCAGGTATAGCAAGCTTGTTGATATGCCGAAAAGAAATTTTGGGGATTTTATTCAATGATCTGAATGTTTACTACGCAAAAATAAAACAATTAATTTGGAAAGCCCACAGCCGTGATCGATTTAAAGTTTCTTCCAGTACATTTTTCTTTCTCCTTGATATTAGGAATACTACTCGGTTTTTTTTTGATTGCTCAGTGCCCTTCTTGTCTTTAGTAATTATTATAGCTATAGCCTTTCTGTTCAGTTATTTCAAAGCCTTAAACTCCTATAGGCCCCCTGTTTTATTTGTTTTTTACACTGGCTTGCTACTTGTGTTTTATGGGATGTTAATTGTATCAAGAACCAAACCCCACAGTGATAAATTTAATTATGTACATCACTATAAATCCGGCTCCATGCTAAAGATCAGATTAGAAGAAGAACTGAAACACAATGACTATTATTTTAAATATAAGGGTGTGATAAAAGGAGTCGAACAGGTCAAAACAAGGGGAAGTGTATTGATTCGAATCATCAGGAATGAAAATAGCAAAGAGATGCCTCTGGATGAAGAGCTAGTTACTTTTCAAAGCCTTTCTGAATTTAACGGGGCGATGAATCCCGGAGCTTTTGATTTTAGGGGATACATGAAAAGAAAAAACATCTATCATCAATTAACGCTGGATAAGGATCAATTTATCAGCTATAAAGCGAAAGACAACAGTATAAAAACAGAGGCGTTGACCTACAGAAACAACATCCTTGAATCCCTTAGAAATAAGGGCTTTCCGAAAGAAGAATTTTCTGTGTTGGAAGCCTTACTCCTGGGCAGGAGACAAGAGCTTTCAAACGAAATGGTATTGAACTATCAGAATGCAGGAGCCATGCATCTTCTGGCAATTTCAGGATTGCATATTGGAATTTTATTGATGATCCTCAATACGGTGCTCAAACCAATTGAACGATTAAGACATGGTAAAAAGATAAAATTGATTGTGCTGATTATATTTTTATGGTTTTTTGCCTTCTTATCGGGGCTTTCAGCCTCTGTGATCAGGGCCGTTTTTATGTTTACCATACTTTCCATTGGTATGCATTCAGGGCGCAGAAATAATTTAGGTCATTATTTGTTTACGGCACTTTTTTTTAGCCTGATCATACATCCCGGATACTTATTTGATTTGGGATTTCAATTGAGTTATGCGGCAGTTATATCCATAATTATTTTAAGCCCCTTGATGCAATCGCTCTGGAAACCCAAGCATCGCGTTCTAAGCTATTTTTGGAGTCTTCTGGTCATATCTGTTTCGGCTCAAATAGGCGTGCTACCCCTAAGTTTATATTATTTTCATCAATTCTCAGCCTTATTCTTTTTAAGTAGTTTATGTGTGATTCCTTTTTTAGGAATTATTTTGGGGATGGGTTATTTTATGCTTGTTTTAAATCAATTTGATTACTTGCCTGAATTCTATATAAAAATTTATGTCGGGGTGATCAGAATGATGAATCAGGTCATTGAAATGTTAGCTGGCTTAGACCTCCTGATCTTCCGGGGGGTATTTTTTACCGTATTACTTTTGTTGTTTAGTTATATGTTGATCGCTTTCTTGATTTACTGGATGCGAAACCCATCAGCTAAATGGACAATAGCCATTCTATTTTCTATGCTAATCATAATGACAACTTTATTTGTTGAAAAGGGGTTGACACAGACAGGCAATTCCTTTATCGTTTTTCATCTGTATAAACATAGCTTAGTGCTGAATAGATTTAGTGGAAAAGGATATGTTTTTGAAAGTTTAAGCGAGGAAAATCCTATAAAACAACGCCTTTTAAACGGCTATCAGTTAGAGCATTTAGCACTTAAATTAGAAGAGGCAAATAAGATGAAGCATCTTTTTAGAATTGGAGATCAGCGTATCATGGTTATCGATCATCCTAACATAAAAACTGATTTCGGATTCAAACCGGATATTTTAATCTTGATGAATTCACCTAAAATAAACTTGGATAGGTTATTGAAAGAAGTACACCCCAAAATAATTGTCGCTGATGGTTCCAACTTCTATACGTATAAGTCACTTTGGCAAAGAACAGCCGAAAAATCAAAGATAATTTTTTATGATACTGCTAAAAAGGGAGCTTTTACCTTGCTAAACCCTTCATAGGTCTCCAACAATTTTATGTATATTTGGGCGTTTAAAAGTAAAAATATATACATGAAAATCATTGTGCCCATGGCTGGGATTGGTTCAAGATTAAGGCCACACACACTAACGATTCCAAAACCGTTAACGTTAATTGCAGGAAAACCGATTGTTCAGAGGTTGGTTGAAGATATTGTAAAAGTTGTGGATCAGAAAGTTGAAGAGATTGCCTTTGTTATTGGCCCTTCTTTTCCTAAGGACACTCAAGAAAAACTCATGAATATAGCTCATGGCCTCGGTGCCGTAGGTAAAGTCTCTGTTCAGGAGGTTGCTTTGGGAACTGCTCATGCCATTCAATGTGCAAAAGATTCATTGGAAGGCCCTTGTGTAGTTGCTTTTGCGGATACTTTGTTCAAGGCTGATTTTACACTTGATGGTGATACAGACGGTGCAATTTGGGTAAAACAAGTAGAAGAACCAAGTGCTTATGGGGTTGTAAAGCTTCAGGATGGCCTAATCACTGATTTTGTAGAAAAACCCGAAGAATTTATTTCGGATCTCGCTATTATTGGGATCTATTATTTTAAAAATGGAGAAATTCTTAGAGAGGAAATACAATACTTATTAGACAATGATATAAAAGACAAAGGCGAATATCAATTGACAAATGCCCTTGAAAATATGAAGCAAAAAGGACTGAAGTTTGTGCCTGGTCAGGTCAATGAATGGATGGATTGTGGAAATAAGGAAATTACAGTTGATACCAATTCAAAAATATTGCAATTTGCAAATCAGGATCAAGAAAATTTGATTTCAAAAAGTGTTATACTGGAAAATTCAAAGATTATAGAACCATGCTGTATTGGTGAAAATGTGATACTTAAAAACACAACAATCGGACCTAATGTTTCTTTAGGAGATGATAGTGTCATAGAAAATTCGCATATTTCAAACTCTTTGATCCAAACCAATACAACGATAAAAAATGCCAGTCTAAAAGAAGCGATGATAGGCAACCACGCGTATTTTGATGGAAAATTTACTTCTATAAGTATAGGGGATTATTCAGTATTAAAATAAAATTTGATGAGTTTCTCACGTCATATGATCTTTTTTATAGGAGCAATTTTATGCTCCTTTACTACTTTGGGTCAGGAGGATGTGGTATCAACAGAGGAAATGCTGGTTGAACAACAACAGATTAACTTTCAAACATTTTTTTTTGAGGCTTTACAGCAAAAGGCAATAGGGAATTATGACAAAGCGGTCTACGCCTTGGAAGCATGTAATAATATTGATAAAAATAACATTGCGGTTTTATTCGAGCTTTCCAAGAACTATGACCTATTGATCAAATATACAGAAGCAGAGTACTATGTCATGAAAGGATTGGAAAATGATCCTATGAATTTGCACATGCTTCGGCATTTAAAGGAGATCAAGACCAAACAAAATGATTATTTGGGAGCGATTAAAGTGCAGCATAAAATCATAAGCCTTGAACCGGAAGAAGAGGCTGAACTGGTGATCCTATATATCAAATCAGGAGAGATAGAAAGCGCGACAAAACTTCTGAAAAAACTAGATGACCTAAATAAATTACCCGAAGGGTTGCGAGCTTTGAAGGAATCCCTTTTACAAGAACCGGATGGGTCAATTGAAGAATTATCGGAACCAATTATAGTTGAAAACCCTAAAAGAAAAGTTGATCTTTTAAAAGAAGAATATTCCTTGAATAAAGACTTCAGTACTTTAAAAATGCTTTTAGAGCAACAATGGAAGAACAAGCAATACCTCGAATTGTTGAAGCATAGTGAGGATGGTCTTTCTCTTTTTCCTGCCCAACCGTATTTGTATTTAATGAATGGGCGCGCTTTGAATAGCTTAAGAAAAAATAACGAGGCGCTGGCAATTCTAGAAGAAGGATTGGACTATATTATTGAAGATGATCAATTAAAGTCAGTCTTTTATGAAGAAATGAGCCTGAGTCATAAAGCTCTGGGAAATAACAAAATGGCTACAGAATACTACAATCAGGCCATAGAATTGAAAGCCAAATAATGCAGAAATTAATAAGAAACATTACTGTACTTATTGTTGTTTTGTCTTTGGCTTCCTGTAAAAGCAGGAAGATCACAGATAATAGTGTTGATTATTTACCTGCAAGATCAATAACAAAAAAGAACCTTGAAGCAGGTTTTTCCAGAGCCACTGTAAAGGCTAGTATGCAAATAAAATACAGAGGGAAGGATGAATTACCCAATATTAACGGATCTTTAAGATTGGTAAAAGATTCTATCATTTGGCTTAATTTTTCTAAATTAGGTTTTCCAATTGCTAAATTGATCATTACACCTCAACAAGTAAAATTCTATGAAAAAATTGGCAAAACATCTTTTGAGGGAGATTTTAAACTGATCAGCAGTTGGCTGGGGACGGATTTTGATTTTGTCAAAGTTCAGAATCTTTTTTTAGGGGAAACTTTGATGAATTTGGAATCTCAAAAACTTCAAGTGACCATTAAGGATGGGAAATATGAATTGCTTTCGAAAAAAAGAAATCCTATTTTTGACATTAAATACTCAATAGATCCGAATCATTTTAAGGTGGTTAAAGAGGAAATTACTCATGTAGGAAAGAATCAAAATTTATCAATATTATATAAGGATTTTAATAAAATTAATGAATCTTTGTTCCCGAAAGGATTTTTGATTACGGCTAAAGCCGAAGATATGACCACGATCATAGATATTAATTATAAGAACGTACAATTTGATGTCCCTTTAAAATTCCCTTTTAAAATACCAGCTGGTTACAGAAATATTGAACTTGAATGATGTCACTTAGGGCTAACATAGAATATAATAAACGACGACAAGACCCATCGATCAACTTTCGGTCCTCCTTTATTTTGTTTGTGATTATTTGCTTATTACCGTTATCCCTTTTAGGGCAAAGCAGACAGGATCTGGAAAAACAACGACTTCAATTACAAAAGGAAATAAAAGAGATCAATACGCTTTTATTTCAGTCCCAGAAAAAAGAAAAAACCTTATTGTCTGATTTGTCGGATCTGGTACAGCGAATTGGTGTGCGAACAAAATTGATCAATACCATCAATGAAGAAACGAATCAGCTAAAGATAGAGATCAAAGAAAATGAGCGACAAGTTCAATTGTTAGAGGAAAGATTGGAATACCTTAAAAAGGATTATGCCAATATGGTCGTGCAATCCTATAAAAGTAAAACAAAGAACAGTCGCTTGATGTTTCTCCTTTCTTCAGAGAATTTCCTGCAGGCCTATAAGCGATTAGAATACTTAAAACAGTATGCCTCTTACAGGGCCCGTCAGGGAGAAGAGATCAAGGAAGAAACTATTAAACTTCACAATTTGAACGATTACCTTGTTGAAAAGCGAAATGAGAAAGAAGAACTGCTCGCTATCAACCGTGATGAAAAAGATAGTATCTCCAAAGAAAAGGCTTCCCGTGAAACGTTGGTTAAATCCGTAAAGAAAAAAGAAAAAAAATACATAGCTCAAATCAACAATAAGCAAAAGGAGGAAAGAAAGATTGATGCCAAAATTGAGGCCTTAATTGCTGAAGCTATTGCCAAATCCAATAAGTCATCCAATGTGAAGAGCTCAGGCTTTGCGCTTACACCAGAGGCCATTGCGCTCGAAAAAGATTTTATTTCCAACAAGGGAAAGCTGCCATCTCCGGTTGAAAGAGGAGTTGTTGTAAGAAGATATGGAAAACAATCACACCCTACACTTAAAGGAATAACTATTGAAAGTAACGGGGTCTTTTATGCCACAGAAAAGAATGCCAATGCGCGTGTGATATTTGATGGAAAGGTGTTAGCCATACAGGTGCTCCCAGGGAAAAAGAAAGCCGTTTTAGTACAACATGGAAATTATATTTCTGTGTATAAGAACCTCGATAATGTCACCGTACAGAAAGGGGATCTGGTATCTACCAAGCAGTTACTGGGCAAGATCCACACTGATAGGACAACAGGAAAAACGATCCTGGCATTTGTCCTTTTTAAAGAAATTCACAGACAGAACCCAGAGGAGTGGGTGTATAAGATTTAGATCAAAAGACGCTATATCATGTTTGTCAAGAGGATCCTTGAAGAAAGACTTTCCACCAACATTGAGTCCATATCCCCACTTTCAGGAGGGGACATTAACGAAGTAAACAAAATCAACTGTACTCTTGGGCAGTATGTTGTTAAATACAACAACCGTTTAAGATTTCCAGCTATGTTTTATAAGGAAGCAAATGGTCTGGATATACTTCGAGAAGGAGGACTTAGAACACCCAATGTTATTGACCATTTTGAGCATATGGAGGATCAGTTTCTGATCCTTGAATATATAGCCGAGGAAAAGGTTGAGAATAAATTCTGGAGTCATTTTGCCAACAGTCTTTCGAGGCTACATCAAAAAAGTAATGCATCTTTTGGGCTCGATCAGGACAACTTTATTGGATCCCTTGTTCAGCATAATGGTCAAATGTCTACCTGGGAGGAATTCTTTATATCAAAACGACTTAAACCGCTTATTAAAGTGGCTTTCGACAAAGGGCTTTTGACAAGGAAACATGTGGCTGATTTTGATCATTTCTTCACAGTTTTCTCTGAACTTTTACCCGTTGAATCCCCTTCTTTACTGCATGGTGATCTTTGGTATGGAAATTTACTTTGTGGTTCAGGACAGCAAGCTGTTTTTATTGATCCTGCGGTTTATTATGGACACAGAGAGGTAGATATTGCCATGACTAAAATGTTTGGGGGTTTTGATCCGGGGTATGTAGATCATTATCAAGATTTTTTTCCATTGGAAAAAGGCTGGGAAGAAAGAGTTCCAATTCACAATCTCTATCCTCGCCTTGTTCATTTGGTCTTATTTGGCCACTCTTATCGGAGTGGTATAGAAAATGTGATTCAAAGGTATACTTGAAAATATTAAAAGAAAAGAGCCTTCAATTCTGTAGCATCTTTTGGATCCATCTTTTTAGACAGTACCAAACTTAATTGCTTTCGTCTCAGCGCAGCGTCATATCGCTCTATTTCCAAGGCCGTTTCTGGCACGATTTCAGGAACCTTAACCGGAGCTCCGGTTCTGTCAACTGCTACAAAAGTGTAAATACCTTCATTTACTTTGGTGCGTTCGCCAGATTCACGGTCTTCCATCCAGACATCTACAAAGATCTCCATAGACGAATTAAAAGCTCGGGATACTTTTGCCTCAATGGTGAGCACACTCCCCACAGGAACTGCTTTTGAAAACACGACATGATTTACTGCAGCTGTAACTGTAATGCGCTTGCAATGTCTCCTGGCAGCAATGCTTGATGCACGATCCATTCTAGCGAGTAATTCACCTCCAAAAAGATTGTCTAAAGGGTTTGTTTCACCTGGTAAAACAAGATCAGTCATAATGGTTAAAGATTCTCTAGGGGCCTTGCTTTGCATGCTAAAAGGGTGTTAACAATGTTATTAAAATAAGTTTATGACACTAAATAAGAAAAGACAGACTAAAATTCTTGAATGAGTAACCAAGAATCTTTAGCCACATTTTTTTTGATTTGAGATAAATTTTCAAGGGCGTCATCTCTGGAAGAGAAACTACCATAGGAAACAACAGTTAGGTTCCATTTATTGATCCCGAGTATTCTGGCATCATACCCTTCTTGTAATAGCTGATTTAACTTGCGATTAGCATTTTCAGGAAATCTAAAGGCCCCGGCAATTACGTGAAAGCTTTTTTTACTACTTTCTACTTCGAGGTTTAAGGTAGGAAGCGGCTTGGTAATGATAAAGGTGGCATTCTCGATCTTTTCCTCCATTAGATCTTGTTGCTTTTGAGCTTCAACCATTTGTTTTTCATTCAGCTGACCCTGATAATATTTACCTGCAAAACCAATAGCAGACAGGCCAATGACAAAAATAGCAGCATATTTTAGGTAATTAGGTGCTTTTTTCTCAACGATCGGAATAATTTTAGGAACTATTGTTTCTTCAGCGACTTTAATAGTCGATTCTCTTTCAACTTCGCTACACACGACATTCGAAAGACCAAAAGAAGAAGTCAGGTAATTGACTCTTTGCTGTGGCTCAAAATGTAATTGACCCGCTGAAATAGTAAAGGTTCCCAAGCCATATAAATTCAATTCCTGATTTTTTAATTTTTCTTTCCAGGCATCGATTTCAAACTTAATATAGTTTACGGCACATTCATAAGATATATTGTCAACAGAGGCGATGTAATTTGCCAACAGACCGTCATTATTTGTCAAATGAGCATTGAAAGTAAGCTGCTTATAGGGTGGGTATATCGTATGATTTGAACCATCAATTCTCGCTGATTTGTTATTGGTTACAAAACCTCCGAATTTCGGAACGATAACACATTCGTATCGGTATAATAAATCACTTATGTAATTCGCTAGATTCAATAAAAAGGGAGTTTAATTTCACTTAAACAAAACTAAAAAAAAACAATTACAGTTTACATTGGGTCCTTCATTTTTATTAACAAAAACATGCACAATTGAAAACCATATGTTTAAGATGGAAAATGAAGAATTATTTTATTATCTGGCCTTACAATCAATAGTTGGAATAGGCCCGATTAAAGCAAAAAAACTACTAAATCACTTTGGTGGCGCCAAACAGCTATTTCAAGCCACGCCAAATGATCTCAAGTGCATCAAAGGTTTTAGGACCGATGTATTGGACCAACTTAATAATTCTCTTGTTTTCGAAAAAGCGGAAAAGGAAATGCGATTTATAGAAAACAACAGGATTACCGCATTAACCTATGAGAACGAGGCTTACCCTGCAAAACTGAAACATTGTCCTGATGCTCCTTTAATTCTTTTTTCAAAAGGGAACTTCGACATCAACAAGAAAAAAGTGATAAGTATTGTTGGAACCCGTTTGATGACCTCTTATGGAAGTCATTTTTTAAAAGATTTTATCAAGGAGATAAAGAGATTTGACCCCATTATTGTAAGTGGTCTTGCCTATGGAATAGACATATGTGCTCATAAGGAATCTTTACAAAACGACATATGCACCATCGGTGTTTTAGCTCATGGTCTGGACAGAATTTATCCAAAACCCCATGGACGCATTGCGGAAAAAATGCTTGAAAATGGGGGGCTTTTTACAGAATTTTGGTCCGGGGGATCGCCAGTAAAGGAAAATTTTATAAAAAGAAACAGAATTATTGCAGGATTGTCTGAGGCTACCTTAGTGGTTGAATCGGCTTTAAAAGGAGGATCTCTGATCACTTCGGAACTTGCTTCCTCTTATTACAGGGATGTCTTTGCCGTTCCTGGGAGGGTCACTGATAAATTTAGCCAAGGGTGTAACATGTTGATCAAAAGTAACAAAGCGGCAATGATTACATCAGTGAAGGACCTTGAATACATATTGGGATGGACTTCAAAACCTTTAAAACCGAAACAGGTTCAGAAAAAACTTTTTGTAGAAATGAGCACAGATGAAAAGAAAATCCATGATTACTTACAGGCATCAGAAAAATTATTACTTGATCAATTAGCCTTAGAAACCGGATATAGTGTTCAAAAAGCCTTGATGATATTGCTCCAATTAGAATTAAAAGGCATGGTGATTAGCCATCCGGGAAAGTTTTATCAGGCCATGTAATGCAAAAATACTTTTACAAGGAAGTTTCCAGTCTTTCAAAATATAGTACCACAGCTTCTTTCATCAGCACTGATTGTTCGCCTCCTTTTAAAGTAGGTAATTCGTCGAGCACTTTATAATGTGGCCAACCGTCTTCATCAAAATAATCAAATTCATAGTATCCAAAAGGTTCAAGCAATTTACAGATGGAAATATGCATGATATTCAGTTTTTCATCCTTACTGAATTTTTTATATCCTTTGCCCAATTCCTGAATTCCTATAAGGTATATGATGGCATCAATATCCAATTTTTCACCACCGCCAAATTTATCGGAAACACTTTTCTGGATTTCCTCCCATTGCATTTTTATCTTTTCGTCCCTTGCCATTTACTTCAATTAAAAGCCAAAAATACTAATAAGGAAACACAATACCCTATAATTTCTTACTTTTGCCAGAGCAGATCTGATCCGCGATTAGGAGATTGAATAAAGGGCGATAAAAAGAAGTTGAATCAGGAGACAAACTACTTCTAAAACAACATAATACACATTTAACAAACCATACAGATGTACAGTAAAATAAAAGATCATTTAGCCAAGGAACTTATATCTATTAAGGAAGCCGGATTATATAAAAAGGAAAGAATCATCACAAGTTCACAGGATGCGGTCATTAAGATCTCAACAGGAGAAGAAGTGATTAATTTTTGTGCCAACAATTACCTGGGATTATCTAATAATCCTGAGGTTATTCAAGCGGCTAAAGACACCATGGATTTGCATGGCTATGGCATGTCTTCTGTAAGGTTTATTTGCGGGACCCAGGACATACATAAACAGTTAGAAGAAAGAATAGCAAACTTCTATAAAACGGAAGACACGATTTTATACGCAGCAGCATTTGATGCAAACGGAGGAGTGTTTGAACCTTTGTTACAAAAGGAAGATGCTATAATTTCGGATTCTTTGAATCACGCTTCTATCATTGATGGAGTGAGGCTTTGCAAAGCTGCACGATATCGTTATAACAATAATGATATGGAGGATCTAGAAAAACAATTGATCGAAGCCAATAAGCAAGGTCATCGTTTTAAGATCATTGTTACAGATGGGGTATTTTCCATGGATGGAATTGTGGCGCAACTTGATAAAATTTGCGACCTTGCAGATCAATATGACGCATTAGTAATGGTTGATGAGTGCCATGCCACTGGTTTTATAGGTAAAACCGGAAGGGGTACAGTAGAATTGAAAAATGTAATGGGAAGGGTTGATATCGTGACAGGAACCCTTGGAAAGGCACTTGGTGGAGCTATGGGAGGTTATACGACAGGTCCTAAAGAAATTATAGAAATATTAAGACAAAGATCCAGACCGTATCTTTTTTCAAATTCATTAGCCCCTGCAATTGTTGGAGCGTCATTAAAAGTATTTGATCTCATAGAGAATGACACCAGCTTAAGAGATAAACTGGAGGAAAACACCAATTATTTTAGAGCTAAGATGGAAGCTGCAGGATTTGATCTGACAGGAGCTGATGCCGCTATTGTACCGGTGATGCTCTACGATGCGAAATTATCCCAGGATATGGCCAATGCTTTGCTTGATGAAGGCATTTATGTGATAGGGTTCTTTTTCCCTGTGGTTCCAAAAGATAAAGCAAGAATCCGAGTGCAGTTGAGCGCTGCACACACAAGAGAACATCTGGACAAGGCCATTGCGGCTTTTACTAAGGTAGGAAAAGCGTTTCATGTAATTTAAGGGAAAAACGATAATCAGTTAGTATACAATTTGACATATGAATAAGATAAGAATTACCAAACATTTCGATTTTGAATCGGCTCATGCCTTATATGGCTATGATGGCAAATGTAAAAACATTCACGGGCATAGTTATCACATATATGTTACGGTAATTGGCACACCTATTGAAGATGACAAAAACCCAAAAAACGGGATGGTGATGGACTTTGGAGATCTCAAGGTAATTGTTAAAAGGGAGATTGTATCAAAATTTGATCACGCCGTGGTTTTAAATGGAGAATCTCCTCATAAGGAGTTGGCTAATACCATCAATGATTACTCTCATAAAGTAGTTTTGGTTCCTTATCAGCCCACAAGCGAAAATATGTTGATTGATTTTGCCGAGCGAATTCAAACTCAATTACCTCAAAATGTTTTACTACATTCGTTAAAATTATATGAAACAGCGAATTCATATGCGGAATGGTTTGCGAGCGATCAACAATAATTAATGCTGACCATTTGAAAATGACATCTACGAATGAATAGTGATCCAAAGAAAATATATTTCGCCTCCGACCAACATTTTGGGATCCCTGATGCTGCGAGCAGTAAACTAAGGGAGAAGAAATTCATCTCTTGGTTGGATGAGGTTAAAACCGATGCCAAAGCGATCTTTTTATTAGGGGATCTCTTTGATTTCTGGTTTGAATATAAAACAGTGGTTCCGAGAGGTTTTATCAGGGTTTTGGGAAAAATTGCAGAACTTAAAGATAGTGGAATTCCGATGTATTTTTTTGTTGGTAACCACGATCTATGGATGATTGATTATTTTGAAACAGAATTGGGAATACCTGTGTATCATCATCCGAAAGAATTTGTATTTGGTGAAAAGACCTTTCTTATTGGTCACGGAGATGGGTTGGGCCCTGGAGATAAGGGCTATAAAAGAATGAAAAAAGTATTTTCCCACCCCTTATCCAAATGGTTTTACCGATGGTTACATCCAGATATAGGTGTTAAACTTGCCCAATATCTTTCCACAAAAAACAAATTGATATCAGGACAGGAAGACGTCACTTTTTTGGGAGAAGAGAATGAGTGGCTTGCTCAATATGCAAAAAGAAAACTTGAGCAAAAGCATTATGACTATTTCCTGTTTGGCCACAGGCATTTACCTATGGAAATTCAAGTTGGGAAGGATAGTAAATATATCAATACCGGAGATTGGATCTCTCACTTTACCTATGCTGTTTTCGACGGGAAAGAGCTGACCTTGAAAACATATAAATAATTTTTAAGACCTTTTATGGCCAAGACCAAGACTACTTTTTTTTGTCAAAACTGCGGGGCACAGTTTCCTAAATGGGTAGGGAAATGTAATTCCTGTAATGAGTGGAATACGATAGTTGAAGAAGTAATTCAAAGAGAGGAAAAGACGTCTTGGAAACCGTTAACTAAGGGAAAAAAGGTGTCCAAAGCCATAAAATTAAAAGAAATTACTGCGGTAAATGAAGAGAGAATCAATACCTGTAACAATGAATTAAACAGAGTGCTTGGAGGAGGTCTGGTAAAAGGATCAGTTGTATTATTGGGAGGAGAACCCGGTATTGGTAAATCAACCTTGTTATTACAAATCGCCTTGATCATGAAGAACAAGGTCTTGTATGTGTCAGGCGAAGAAAGTATGACGCAGATCAAATTGAGAGCAGACAGGCTGCACAAAGTAAATGAAAACTGTCTGATTCTTACTGAAACCAAAACCCATCATATTTTTAATTCGGCAGAAGAAACGGCTCCTGAAGTTATTGTGATAGATTCTATTCAGACCTTACACACTGAATTTATTGAGGCCTCACCCGGAAGTATCTCACAAATCAGAGAAACTACTGCTGAGCTCATTAAATATGCAAAAGAAACCGATACGCCTGTAGTCTTAATAGGACATATTACCAAGGAAGGAAACATTGCGGGCCCTAAGATATTAGAGCACATGGTCGATGTGGTGCTGCAATTTGAAGGAGACAGAAATCATACTTATCGTATCCTTCGGGCACAAAAAAACCGTTTTGGTTCTACGGCCGAATTAGGGATTTATGAAATGTTGCACACGGGTTTAAGAGAAGTTGAAAATCCATCTGAAATCCTGATATCTGAAAAAGATACGGACCTTACAGGAACAGCTATTTCTGCTACTTTGGAAGGAATGAGGCCCCTAATGATAGAAGTACAGGCACTGGTGAGTACAGCTGTGTATGGAACGCCTCAACGATCATGTACAGGATATAATATCAAACGGCTCAATATGTTATTGGCTGTTTTAGAGAAAAGAGCTGGTTTTAAGCTGGGTGCCAAGGATGTATTTCTCAATATTGCGGGTGGTTTAAGAGTTGAGGATCCTGCTATCGACCTCGCTGTGGTATGTGCGGTTCTTTCTTCCAATAATGAAATCTCTATTCCACAGGATACTTGCTTCGCTGCTGAAGTAGGACTTGCCGGTGAAATAAGGGCTATTAGCCGTGTTGAGCAAAGGAT
>CAJQNF010000057.1 GCA_905479625.1 uncultured Flavobacteriaceae bacterium
GTCATAGAAATCGGGTGATGAATTTACCATACCACGAACCCTCACAAATTGTTTTATGTTGCTTAGATCACCAACTGCCGATTTTAAAGTTGATATAATTTTAATTCCTGTTAATCTTGCGGCTTCATAGCCTTCTTCTAAGGTCAAATCTTCACCTACGGTGCCGATCACACGAGCGCCTGAACCAGAAAGATACAAGACATTACCAACCCTGCGCCAATTCACAAAATTGGCCACAGGTTCACTCGGTTCTGTTAGTGTTATGCCAAGTTTTTCAAGATTTTCCTCAGGAGTTTGCCCTTGAACGTCTGTGATATGAAAAACTATTGCTAGTAGTGCTAAAACATATATTTTCATCATTTGAGTTTTAAATAGTGTCTAAATCTATTGTATGAATTCATGATTAAATCAGTTGATGATTTTTCCGCTGCAACAAGATAAGTAAATTGAACTTCATTTATTTTAAAGTTCGTCCACAAATCCAGTGATTTTGTTTTTTATAATCAGTGGTCTTAAAAACATTTTATTAAGAATAAACAGCAGCATGCATAAGGTAAATAGGTATTTCACATATTTTTTTATCTGTATTTCCTTCAATTTTTACGATCCATATAGTTAGCATAAAGGGCCGTTAAAGGCCCTTTATGATATTAGTGTTTTTATTATTTATCTCATGATTCATATAGAGATATTTGAAAGCTAAATTGTGTGATCTAGTTTTTCTGACTTGATTCTATTTGTTCTAAAACTTTGTCAAGACTAAAACTGCCAATTTCCTGTCTTTGTGGAAAATCTTTAAAAGTCATTAGAAAATCTTTAATTTTAGCTTGTGCAGGTACCAAGACAAACATTCTTTCAGCCATCCAGTGGTTATAATCTTCAGAATCATGTGGAGCTCTTTCATAAGGATCTCCCTTAAGGTCAATTAGTTGAGGAAATCTAAGATCAGTATAGCCTTTTTGCCATACATCGAAACCATGATTTTCTTGAATTCTAAAATGAAGCTTCCACCTGTTGTACCTGTAGGCATTTAAGTTGCCATCATCATCAAAATAAAATATTTCCTTTCTAGGACTTTTTTGAACTTCACCTGTTAACATGGGCAGCATATTGTATCCATCCAAGTGAACCTTAAAGTTTTTACCATTTGCACTATGCCCTTTTAGTAATTTTTCTTTTACATCTGTTTCTCCAGCAGCTGCAAGAAAAGTTGGTAACCAATCTTCACCAGAAATTAGTTCATTGCTAACTTGGTTTGGCTTGATTTTAGCAGGCCATTTAATTAAACAAGGCGCTCTAAATCCGCCTTCCCATGTAGTCGCTTTTTCTCCTCTAAATGGCGTCATACCACCGTCTGGCCAAAAAATAATTTCTGCACCATTGTCAGTTCCAAAAATAACGATGGTATTTTCTTCAATGCCAAGATCAGTCAATGTTTGCGTTAATTCGCCCACAATTTTATCCAATTTCGTCATGCCATCTGCATACAAACCTAAACCGGTTTTGTTCGATTCATCATCTGTTAAGTGTGTCCAAACATGCATTAATGTAGAATTGTACCAAACAAAAAATGGGTCATCATTTTTAACCGATTTTTTCATGAAGTCTATAGCAGCTACCTTGGTTTCCTGATCAATAGATTCCATCCTTTTTTTAGTTAAGGGGCCTGTATCCTCAATCTTACCATCCGCAAATGAGTGAATAACACCCCTTGGGCCAAATTTCTTTCTAAATTCTGGATCTTGTGGATAATCTTCATTCTCAGGTTCTTCTTCTGCATTTAAGTGATATAGGTTCCCCAAGAACTCATCAAAACCATGATTGCTAGGCAAGTGTTCATCTCTGTCTCCTAAATGGTTTTTTCCAAACTGACCTGTGGCATAACCATGATTTTTTAACAATTCTGCGATTGTTGGATCTAACGCACTCAAGCCTTCTTTCGCTCCAGGCAAACCAACTTTAGTCAAACCTGTTCTGTAAGGTGATTGCCCGGTAATAAACGCCGATCTACCAGCCGTACAACTTTGCTGTGAGTAATAGTCGGTAAACATGATCCCGTCATGCCCTATTTTATCAATATTTGGCGTTTTATAGCCCATCATTCCTCTGTTGTAAATACTCGGATTGTCCCAGCCGATGTCGTCACCCCAGATCACCAGAATATTCGGCTTCCCATTCTTCTGTGCCATTAATAGAAAAGGCAGGGTTAGCAATAAAGTTGTGAATAGAAATTTTTTCATGAATTTAATTTTTGAGGGTTAAGTTTTTATATGTAAGGATATTGTTTATTCGTAAATCATTTACATCGAATATGTTGGGTAAAACAGATTAGAATAACATAACTCTAATTTAGTAAATTCTAACCTAATATAAAATTAGAAAGATATTCGAAGTAAAACACCTACAAGAAACAGGCTAACAAAAACCAATTATACCAACTTTTTTCTCTAGAAAGGTCCTTGAAAATTGTAGGTTACATCATTGAAAATAAATTTAAGAATAGCATCAAACTACTTACAATTATAATAAGAATATTTAGTGCCTTCCATAATTTACCGGAGAGTTTTAAACTAATACTACTGAAAATTATCGCCAAAAAACAGAAAGCGATACCAAGCAAGGTTGAACTCCATCTATCAGTTAGAAAATCTGGAAAATAACCTTTAAATGCGCTAACTCGCTCTGTTTGCGTTGTTCCTAAATTGAAAACATAAATCCATAAACCATATATTGAAAAAGGAACCATCAAGCATATAAAACTCAGCAACGTTAGTACTTTTAGCTTGTTTTGAGTTAAACCTTTCATTTGATTTAGGTTTTGTTACAATGACTAAATATAATGAATGTTACCTTAATTATAGTAATGGTTGACTATATAAAATGGCAGACATTTGAACTGATCCATCGGTTACTGCTCAACAATAATCTCTCCATGTAACAACTCAGATTCGGTTGGTTTTTCAAACCAATTTTCCATAAAATCAAAGTCCTCCTGGCTAACCTCAAATTCATAAGTTTCGCCTTTTTCCATATTTCTTTTCTTGATTCTTGTTAATCGAGTGCCTTTTGAAATATCTAAAAAGTGAAGTCGACAGTCAAACCCTTTTTGAACAGCAAAATTTCTAAATTTCTCTCTATGTTCAAATTTTGAAAGACCCAGATCTAATATTGAATCTGTTGTTGAATCTTCCAATTGTTCGATTAAAGTCATTATCATTCTTTCAGATCTTTCAATTCTTTCCAGAAACCATTCAAGACCATCATCTGATTTTTTATCTTTTAAAAATAAAATATTATTCCACTGATCAATACTAAATATGACTCCCTTGGTTTTCTTTCTTAAAAAATTTGAGTAAGTGGTTTTTCCAGAACCTGTATTTCCAACTATGAGGTGAATCATCTTATTTTTTTTTTTGATATTCAAGGAAGCATTTTTTTTAATTCCTTTGGAGTTTAAATAGACTTTTTTTTCAAATCAGTTGGAAAAGACCTGTATGCGTAATAATGTAAAACTTCTTCCAAAGCCATTTTAAGGGCTTTGTTTACGGGTAGAATTTTGTTTCCTAAGTTAAAATCTATTTGATTTAATTGCATGTAATACTCTGTAAATACGGGCACGGGCATTCCTTTTGTAATTGCTTCGGCAGTAGAATTATAGTTGTCAGTTTGGCCTTCTTTGATGATTTTACAAGTAGCCATTCTTAAATTTCCATATTTATCAGTATTGGCCGCAAAACCAAACAACCGACAAATTAAACCTCTGTATTTGTAATTTCCGCAACGGCCCTGACCACTAATAGATAAGGGTTTGTAGATTAAACAAGTTGGACTATTGCTTTCTGTAAGCATAAGGAGTGTTTTTTCTGCTTCCCCATTTAAAAACAACTGAAGGGCCCATGGTAAAAACTCTAAAGGAGAAGCTTCTAAATCCGGGGATGTACAACATTTTCCACAAGCGGAAACACAACTAATCCCTGATGATTTTTGAAACTGAGTACTTTCTTGATCTAATTGATAAAAAAGGTCTTCTACTAATTGCACTCTTCGCTCTATCGACATTATTTTTTACCTAAGGTAGGCTTAATAAAGCTAAGCGGGTTCGTTTCTTTATGAAAAGAAATTAAACGGGTTTTATTGTTCTAATAAATGTGATCATATCAATCTATTTCAGAGACTGATATTATTTTATGTTTTGTTAAAAATTAATTCAACAACCTACATAGGAGACAAGATCACCCTGTATTTCTTAAACCTCCTGATAGTGAATTAATTACATGCAATAATTCTGGTAACATATTGCTCGCCTCGGGATCGTCATTTTCTTTTAGTTTTCTCCATTTTTTGATCGATTCAATCTGAAGTTTGTGTAAAACCATCAATTCTTTTTCTCTAATATTCAAAATGTTAAGCTGCCCTGTTCTTCTTCTATTTACACTGTCACCTAGGAGATCCTCGATATGTGATTTACCTTCTTCATAATCAGATAGGATGAGGTTTAAAAATTTGTTTTTTACCTTTTCATCTTTCACCAATTCAGCGTACATTTTCATGATTTCCGGATTGGCAATCAATAAATTAGTTTCCGTTTGGATGAATAAATACCGCAGAAAAGGCCAGGAAGAGATTGATTTTTTTAGATCTTCAAACCCATCATTATCCTGTTCTTTTAATTCTTTTAGTGCGATTCCAATTCCGTACCACCCGGTCAATGTAAATCTCGATAAGTTCCAGCTAAAAACCCAAGGGATCGCTCTCAAATCTTTTAGTGAGCGTTTTCCTGTTCTTCGCGCCGGTCTTGATCCAATTTTACTTTGCTCCAGAATATCAATGGGAGTTGCTTCACTATAAAATTGCATGAAATCTTTATCACTAATTAAGTTTTTATAGTGTTGCATTGATCTTGCTGACAACCATTCCAATGTTTTTATCGGATAGTCATGTTCTTTGTTTTCAGCAGGAGCTAATGTATGCAGTGCCACTCCGGAGGCTAACATTTCTAAGTTATATGTTCCTGTCAAGAGGTTACCAAATTGCTGAGATATAGATTCTCCTTGTATGGTTAGTTTTATTTTACCGTTAACGGAACCAGGCGGTTTACTCTCAATAAAACGGTGGTATTTTCCTCCACCACGACTTATGGTTCCCCCTCTGCCATGAAAGAAAAACACGTTAATATTGTGTTTTCTGCCCACTTCTGAAAGCGCTTTTTCGGCATTGTAAAGATTCCACTTACTGGCCAATACACCGCCGTCTTTATTACTATCGCTGTAACCGACCATGACCTCTTGAGCGTTTTGCAAAAGCGTCTGTCGTTTTTTTGTTAAAGGATGGTTGAGAAAATCGTCTAATATAGCAGCCCCATTATCTAAATCTTCTATGGTTTCAAATAAAGGCGCCACGATTAAATCAGTCCCTAAAAGTTGTGTTTCTTTCATAAACAGATACACCATCAGTAAATCGCTCAGACTTCTTGTCATACTAACAATTAATGAACCGATTCCTTCAGAGCCATATAGAATGTTATGATCTCTTAGAACTCTAAAATAATCCAACACATTATCTGCTTCCGCTCCATAAGATATCGTGATATTTGTTAAAAGTTCAGGAGTCTCTATTTCTTTATTCAAAAATTTGAGGCGCTTCTCTTCATCCCAATTTTGAAAGTCGGTATCTGTCAATGTCGATTTTTGCAAAATTTGAGTAATCGCCTTTTCATAATACTCGCTATTCTGACGGATATCCAATTTTGCCAGATGAAACCCAAAACTCTGTACGATTCGTTCTAAAGGAAACAATAAATTTTCTGCAATTTTATCAGCATTAATTTCGATCAAAAGCTCCCTGATAAATTTTAAGTCTTTTTGCAGTTCGCTGCTGCTTCTATAGAAAAGCTTGGAATCACTATAGGTTCCTGAAATGGTATTTTCAAGTTTGAGTTCTATCAAATTCACAAACTGTCTCCATGGCTCATAAGGATTTCGATTTATGGCCTTTGTTCCCTTATCTCCTAATAGTTCGGCGTACTCAGTGATAGTAGTTGTCAATATGTCCGGAGTAGAATTGAGTTTGGAGGATAAAGCCAGTTGAGCCCCTAATTTTAAAACGTGATCATAGATGATATCTAAAGACTTCTTGCGATGAATAAGTAGTGTATCTTTTGTAATCTGAGGTGTAACAAATGGATGCCCATCGCGATCGCCCCCGACCCAACTTCCAAAGCTATATTTTGGAAAATGTTCTACGTGTTTCAATTTCTGGGAATCAAATCCCATTTCCAACCAAGAGTATTTTAATTTCAAGTCGCTGGCTTCCAAAATCAACGGAAAAGTTTTACTTAAATAATGCACAACATTAGCTCGCTCATCTCTTAAATCTGGTTTTTCCAAATAGATTTCACCTGTTCTCCACCACCGCTCCAATAAGCTAATTATTTTATCTCGAATAATATTTTTTTCTGTTTGGGAATAAGTCGAATTTTCATTTTGTACCAGTAATAAATACAATTCTCGATGTGTTTCTAAAATCGTAACTCTTTTTGCTTCTGTTGGATGAGCAGTAAGCACTGGGCAAATATGAATAGATGAGATGGTGTTAATCATTTTATCTTGATCAATACCTTGTTCATCCCATAGTTTAAATGTTTCTCCCCAGGAACCACGAATGGCAGATGCCCCAAAGTTTTTTTCAAACTGTCTGTTAAATTGAATGGCAGCATTCTCTTCAATGAGGTTCATCAGTTGAAAATAAATCCCAAATGATTGTATTATTTTTTCATTAGATATACCATCATATTCATTGTTTTCATTCAGTGATTCAATGAATGTACTAAGATTATTTTCTTCAATGTTAGATAGCATCTCCTTGAAACAGGATAGAATATTTTTTTTGTCTTCTAATATCTTATCAAATCCATTTATGTTCATTGTTGCGGGGGTATTTTTATTGGAAAGAATTGTTTGTGGAGGCTTTGTTCCGTTGGTTTAGTTAGGGAACAAATTTAGTAAATAAAACTGCTGATAGTTGGATTGAGTGTAATTTTCCAATAGTAAAATTTAAAACAATGAACCAGAAGTTGTTAGCCTATTGTTATTTTTCTACTTTTTGTCAATCTTGAATTTTGGCACGAAATAATTCAGGTATAAAATCATAGCGATATAGGTTAATACTAAGGTAGGCACATTCGAATTGAGGCCTAAGTCAAATTCTGGAATATTAAAGGATTGTCTAAATGAACTCGTTGCAATTGTCAGCATAAAAACAATACCAAACACGAAAAGCCCTATAATTGAGGCTTTATTCTTCGAGGTACGTTGCACTCCATTTTCGGCTTCTTTTTTAAAGAAATACCAAAGCATGACCACAATAAAGACCGCCTCAATGGCTATAGCCAGGTAAACATTTGAAGCATAAAGCCCCAATGCTATATCTTGCGTCTCTGCTCCAAAAATATGATGTGGATGACCTGAGAATATATCGAGTATAAAATGTCCAATGACCAATACTGCGCCCACTAAGCCAATTTTGTTGCTTTTAAACAGGACTTTTCCAATTAAGAAGATCACTAGTACCCAAAATACCTGTGGAAGTAGATCGTGACTATAAAGCATGTCCACAGACATATTATTTAATGAAGTATCTAGTACATCTCTGGGTTCGGTAATTTCTAAACCCAAGTAATGTAAGGTAAACCATAATAAATCCTGTAACTGAGAAGCAATTAAGAAATATAGCAATGTTCCTTTTGGGAATTTTTGGTTTGCCACTAAGGCAGTTGTATAATGTCCGGCTAACATAATTATCAGGGTTTTATTTATTATTTAAATCGATTAATGAATTTTTTAAGGATTTGTAGACCATAAAGAGGCATTTGCAAGCATTGCTCTTCTTGGTAGTTTTAATCCAGCAACGATTAATTCTGCAAAATCTTCAGGCTGTAAAACCGTATCCTGAGAATCTTTTTTGGCAATACCCAGTTCAATTGACATATCAGATGCTATCGTACTTGGTGTCAATGTGCAAACTCTAATATTATTCTTACGAACTTCTTTCATTAAAGACTGGGACATTCCAATAACTGCAAATTTTGATGCGGAATAAGCAGATATATTTGCATTTCCGTTTAACCCTGCGGTAGATGAAACATTAATAATATCGCCCTCATTCTGACTGATCAAATGGGGTAAAACTTCTTTGGTCACATAATACATACCCATCACATTGGTTTGAATAATTTGACTCCATTGACCAACTTCCATTTCATTGAATGACCCAAATGCAGCAATTCCCGCATTGTTTACTAAAATATCAACAGCGCCTAGTGAATTCACAATACTTTTTATACCTTTTTTAACATCCTCATAGTTCCCAATATCAAACACGGAATAAATAGCGTTAATACCAATCGCTTCTAATTCAGAAACGGTTTCTTTTAAAACGGCTTCATTTCTGCCCGTTATGGCGATGTCAATTCCTTCTTTTGCAAATGCTATCGCAGTCGCTTTTCCTAGCCCTCTGCCTCCTCCTGTAATGATTGCTTTTTTACCTTTCAAATTTTTCATTATAATGTTAGATTATGTTTTGGGATGAGTAATTGTAGAATTTGTTTGTAATAGTTTTGCTAAACTGTGTTTTAGTGCAATTTAGCTATTTTATAAAAAACCAGCCATGGCTTCCAGCAACTGCTCCAGCTGTTGTCACTAAACTCAATACTAATAAGAACCAATGGGCCTTATGCATGAATGAAAATGTTTTTGATGGATTTTTATCAGCATATTCTTTAAATAACTTATGCAAAACAAGTGGTTCTAAAACATATAAAATGACAGTAAATAAGATCCAAACCAGTGTCATCGCATGTAACCACCAGAATCTGTAATCCAGATACCTTTCCCAGGCGTCAAGCACATATAACATATAAAACCCGGATAAGCCCGTCAACAATGTTGTGATTTTGGATTGCAAGGCAAATCTCCCTTCTATTTGTTCAAACGTTTTTATCTGATCCTCCTTTGATTTTAATTTTTTAACGGCAGGAATAATAACAGTAGTTACCATGGCGACACCACCTATCCATAAAATGACCGCAATCACATGAATTATCCTTGCTAAAGTGAAGCTTTCCATTTTTTTCTTTTAAATGTTTGCCAACATTTAGTTTAAAATACATTTTACATCTGTTGTTGGGCACAGTCTGATTAGTTCAATGAATCATTTACGATTCCATCGGTCTTGAACCCATTTTTTTTCTTCCTCAACACTCAAGAAGGTCCAAGCCACAATCCTACTGGTCTTATTACCCTGACCCATAGGGATTGTTTTATACTCTGTAGCCATGATTTCATCCAGTTCTCGGTAGATATATTTAAGGTTGGAATGTTTTGAGACAATGGTAGAAAACCAGCAACAAGATTTCCCAAATCGTTTACTTTCCCTGATCATATTCAATATAAATCTTTTCTCACCACCTTCTGTCCACAATTCACCTTCTTTACCTCCGAAGTTCAATTCAGGCTTTATGATTTTTTTGTTTTTCAGGTTACTAAGTTTCCGGAGTGTACCGGCTTGAGACTCTTCCAATGAAGCATGAAAAGGAGGATTGCAAATCGAGACATCGACCCGTTCATCCTTTTGTAGAATCCCGGAAAAAATATTTTGGCTATCGGCTTGTAAACGACAGTCAACTTTTCCTTTTAAATTTGAATTTGAGGCAACTATTTTGTTGGCAGAATCTATGGCAACCTGATCAATGTCAGCACCGATAAATGACCAGCCGTATTCGCTATTTCCGATAATCGGGTAAACACAGTTTGCGCCTACGCCAATATCAAGGCATTTTATATTGTTTCCTCTCGGGACTTCACCTTTATTACTGGTACTCATGACGTCAGCAATATGATGTATATAATCTGCTCTTCCCGGAATAGGAGGGCATAGGTATCCTTCGGGTATATCCCAATAAGTCAAGCCATAAAAGTGTAAAAGCAAGGTTTTATTCAACGTCTTTACAGCTTCGGCATTAAAGAAGTCAATGGTAGGGTCACCGTATTTATTTTCGGTTACAAATTGGCCCAATTCCGGGCAGCAACCGATCAGTACTTTAAAATCATAACGCTCACGGTGTTTATTTCGCGCGTGTAATCTTTCTTTTTTTGCTGGATGTTCTTTCTTTTTTTCAGACATGTAAATAAAACACTGGTTTGGTCTCGAAAGATAAGACAATCTGTCCGGATATGGTTTAAAGTGAGTTCAGCAATCTGTATATTTGAATTATGATTTGGATGCCCTACTACAGCATAACTAAAATCATCCTATTTTAGTTTTAAACGCAATACATAGGAGTCAGCAGTCATAAACAATACGGTCTGATCAGCGTTGAAGGCAACATTGGATGTAGCCCGACCTGTTTTAATCGTTCCAAGATGTTTTCCAGAGGAGTTGAAGATAAGAACACCTCCAGGCCCTGTGGCGAATAAATAACCGGCATCATTCACTTTTAAGCCATCAGGCAAACCTTTTTCCTTGGAGGTTAATGCTGTGACATCGTAGAATATTTTTTTTGAAAGTATTCCCGATGTTAGGTCAATATCGTATGCCATCCATATGGCATGATCAGGATCCGAATTAGCTACATATAATATTTTTTCATCAGGCGAAAAAGCAATGCCATTGGGGCGGCTCAATTCAGCATCCATAATATGAAGGTCCCCTGACGGATCGTATCTGTAAACCCCTTGAAATTCCAATTCTTTTTCAGGGTCTTCCATTCTTTTTGGTAATCCATAAGGTGGATCTGTAAAATACAGGTTACCCTTGGAATCAAATACCCCATCATTCGGACTATTTAGTTTTTTCCCGTCAAAAGTATTGACCAAAGTTGTGAATTCTGGCTTTGGATCATCAACACCTGTTATCATTTTAGCCACCTGTCTGTTGCCATGCTGACACAAAACCAAGTATCCTTCAGGATCTAAAAGTAATCCATTGGCTCCCGGTTCTGAACCTTCAAAATGCTCTCCTGTAAAACCAGAAGGCTTCAGATACTCTTTAACCCCTTCGTCTTTTGTCCAGCTATACACTGTATTTTTAGGGATATCAGTGAAAAGAAGCATTTTAAGATCTTCTAGCCACAGAGGTCCTTCAGTCCAACTATGCCCTTCAGAAAGAATTTCCAGTTTTAATGTTGGATCAAGGAGCTGGTTCAATTCCTCATCAAGAACCTCAATATAAGCAACATCCAAGTAGTTTATTTTCGTTTGTGTAATTTCCTTTTCTTTTTTACATCCGGCAAGCAATGTAAGCATCAAGAAGGGAAGAAGATAGGTTTTCATGGGTTAACTTTTAGTTAATTTATATTCAATCAAAGAGCATATGAATATACGTGAATTTTGAAACAAAAGGATTAGCGTTCAGTCATCAAGTTTTCTATCCAATAAATTGCGGATACCGCCATATTTGACCTGTCATAGGCCTTATTTTTAAATCCCTCCAGCGTATTTCTGTCTAGTAAATGCCCTTTCACCATCACCCATTGAGGATCATTTAGTGTTTCAAGATGTTTTAATGGATTTTCATTTGTCAACGCGAAGTTGGCCCACTTTCCTTCAGTAATTGAGCCTAAGTCACTAAATTCTTTATGCACTTTTGATGGATTGATGGTAGCGGTTTTTAAGACCTCAAAATTGCTAAGCCCTGCTTGTTGATAAAACTTTAATTCCTCATGAATCGTAAATCCTGCAGGGCTTGCCCCGATTCCGGCATCCGTGCTGCATACGATGTTTACACCTGCATCATGAAGCTTCTTTATGATATAAAGATGAAATTGATGCTGCCTAAGGATATTGTTCATGATTTCAGGATTCTCAGATTTTTCACCCTGCCATCTGGCAACCTGAGCTTCACTGTCAACAGATTTGAATAAAGGATTTATATAATGCAAAGCCTCTGAATCCAGTATGTCTTGTTGGGTTAACATTTCATAAATCTTATAAAAACCCGATAGCGTAGGACTAAAGGAAATTTTTGATGCCGCCATAAGCCCAACAACAGAATCCAATTTGATGGAATCCAATTGGTAATTTAAAGGTTGCTGAACAATATCCTCAACGTGTTCTATTGTAGCTACCTGTTCTATGAAATTTTTACTGTAGGTCATCTGGAAACTGGGATGAGAAACAAGGTCCATGTCATGAACCTCAGCTTCTTCGACAATCGCATCAAAAAGGGGTTCTGTTATTCCAGCATAGGTCTTGATAAAATCATAGCCTCTTGAGTGATAGTCCTGCACCAGTTCTCTGGCTTGATCGGCAGATTCAATTTGTACTTTGTCGTCTCCAAAATCTTCGGGGCCCGTCAATTTTGGACTTGAGGTAAAAAACATGGGCCCGATGATATCACCATTTTCAAGCTCTTCTTTGATCCTGAGATGCAAAGGAATTCCCCATAGATTTCTCACTGTGGTTACACCATTTGCCAGATACAGACCCAATTCATATCGATCCCAAACATGCACATGCATATCAATCAATCCCGGTGATAAAAACTTGTTTTCCCCATCAATGATTTGGGCATTTTTATTGTCAATATTTTGGCCAATTTGCACAATACGCCCGTTTTGAATCAAGACAGAACTGTTCGATATCACAGTATCCTTGGACATTGTGACAAGGTTTAGGTTCTTGATCAAGATGGTTGTTTCATTCTTTTGCAGATTGAGGTAAGAAGTACTAGAATAATCCTTCAAAAAGATTAATGCTATACTGATCATGAGAATCAACATTATTCCCAATATGATATAAAGGATGATTTTAACTATTCGCATAAATTTTTATTTGTTTATTTTAAACGTCCTGGCGATTTTTTTTTAGGAAAGGAATTAAAGAAAATCAATAACATGCTCGATGGTTTCGGCTTCAAAGAATTTAGGATCATCTATGTTGATATCTACTTTTTCATAAGCCCAGGTAGTATGATAAGGCACATGAATGGCATAGCCGCCTAATTCCAGTACAGGAATAACATCCGATTTTACAGAATTCCCTATCATTAAAAAATGTTCGGGCTTGCAATCCAGATGCTTTAATAATTTGGCATAGTCAGATACTTTTTTATCACTCATGATCTCAATGTGGTGAAAGTGTTTCTCCAACCCAGATTTGACCAGTTTTCGTTCCTGATCCAGCAAATCACCTTTGGTGGCCATCACTAATTTGTACCCTCCGTTTAACTGAGAGAGTACCTGCTGAACACCATCAAGGATTTCAACCGGTTTATTTAGTAATTCTCTTCCAAAACCAACGGCCTTGTTTACCAATTTCATGTCTGCAGTATTATTGGTAATTCGTCCTATTGTTTCGACCATGCTTAACATAAAGCTTTTTACGCCATAGCCGTATAAAGCTAAATTATCCATTTCTGTTTTGAACAATTCTTTTTGAACACTGTGATGAGGTAAAAAATCTTCCAAAAGATTGCTGAATTTCTCTTCAGCTTCTCTGAAATAAGGCTCATTAACCCATAAAGTGTCATCTGCGTCAAATGCGATTACTTTTATATTTTTCATATATTCTAGATCTTCATGTTTTGTTGGCTTCAATCTGTCAGATCAAAGTGTCAAATTTCTAACAAGCAGCCCTGGTAAATTGCTCAATGGCATCTCCTATTGATTTTGCTTATCAAATATAGGCATTAGTTCATGTTTTTTACTTCTGTGACGCCGAGGGAAATCAGTAATTCGAGTGTTTTTCTCTACCTATATAGAAAAAGTTACTCTCCTTTTCGAAGGTCCTTAACCGTTTTTGATTCAAGGTTGAAATAGAGAAATTTATGATGCGCTGTTTCCCCGACAGGGCTCTGCGCCTCCATGCCTATTTTTACTTTTTCAGCCTTTGGCATGGCAGCCAAACGGCACATATTGTATTTTATCCCATCCAAAGACCAGTGCAAGGCATACAAGTGTCCTTTTCTGATCATTTTTAGCCATACTTGATCGGTATCATTTAAAATTACCCCATTCGCATCATCAGATACCTCTCGGGTTACAACGCTAACAATACTTTTGCCGGTGGCATCAGAATTCTCAAAAGCGAATTTGATCCAATGGGCCTTGTCGATCATCATAAACAACGCACTTGCATTCCATTGGTCTTTAAAATCCGGTTGTACTAAAGTGGTCGCTACAAAATCTCCTTTTATTTCCTTGTATAGAAAAGGAGCCGAAGCTGTGGCCTTTTTGTTTTCAGGATCAATAAAAAAGTCTGTATTACCTTCAGCTTCAATGTGTAATTCACCCTTTGAAATTACATGATTCTTTGGCTGATTGAGCCATTCGAACCCAATAGCCTTTGCGTCTTCCATTTCCAGAAATTGATTTGTCTTGTCGGTTGAGACCATTTCTTGGCCTAACATCTCATTCTGGAAAGTTAAAAGAAGAAAAAGGCACATTACCAAAAAATTGATTTTGAATTGATTCATAATGCTAGATTTAATGTAAACTGATCACCTTCGTGATTTTCCATTGTTCCTTCTCAAAGTTCCACATGATTATAAATTTACTTGGAATGGACGGAGCATCAGGCTCCTGGTTGTTAAAAAATTTATGATACCCAATTTCTACAGCTCCGTAATTATTGATTGGATAGACTTCAATGCTCCCCTTTATTAAGGACCTTGTTACTTTACCACAAATATTATTTTCAGTGGCTTCCAGAATATCCGACTTAGAAGTACTCAATCCACCTTTGTCATGAAAAAACTCAATATCATCTGCGTAGATTTCTTTTTGCTTTTCCATGTTGCATGAGTTATAAGCATCAAAAAAAATACTGTCCATGTTGCTAATCGTTGCATGCAATTGTTGATCTGCTGGTTTATAAGGCGGAATTTCATTTTGAGCACTAACTGAAAACTGTATTATAAAAATGAACAGGCCACATAAAAAAGTTGATTTCATAAGAATGATTTATTGTTTGTCTATAATAAGTGTCATTGAGAGCAACAGTGTTACAATTACCTTTTTAACCGTGTCATTTATTTGCTCCAATCCAGGTAGCCTTCTTCCACATGTATTCCAACGGCCCATGAGAGTGTTTACTTAACCACCATTTACAAAATCTAACTTGAAAAAAATAAATGATAAAGCCAATCCCCTTTTTTTGCTGATTGGAAAACTGAATATGAAAAGTAAACCCAAAAAGAAGCGCAAATATGGCGTATGCTTTTCCAGCAAATAAACCGAAAGTCAGGGTAAAGTTACTTTTATCTAAAGTAGTTAACCATGCTGCTTGATTTTCAACGTCAGGATAAACAGGATAAATAAAATGCTCCACACTATGGACCAAAAGTACAGCAATAACTGCAAAACCGCGTAAGGCATCGACCACCTCAATTCTCGTTTCAGCTATTTTCTTTGTGGTGGTCAAATTCATTCATGGGCTATTTTTTAACAGTGATTTTCTTTAGAAATCTCTGTAAGGAGCATCTAAAAAAGCATTGGCTTCTTCTTCAGCAAATCTTGCTTTTTCATTATCCCAATGCAAGGTTTTATTTGGAAAACGTCCTGCGATAACACCCAATAAAATGGTTTCAGTCAATCGAGCTGCGTATGAAAAAGGAGCCGTAGTTTCAGCATTGCCTAAACAGGCATCTACAAACTGATGGTAATGCTTATTACTTTCCTTATTATAATTACTTGTAGGAGGTCCCACTTCTTCTTTATTTACCTTAGAAAGATCCAGGTCAACGTATCTTCCGTCAACAATATGTCTTGGAAGCTGCATAAAATGGGGTAATAGCAAGTTGCCTGTTTCACCAATAAACATGGCACCTTGATCAGGGAGTTTATCATTGTTGGGCAGTTTTAGATCTTCATGAGATTCAGGAGCTCCTGGACCATCATTCCAAATCCATGTCAAGGTTTCGGCCGTATAATCAGTGCCCGGGAATTCATAAGTAACAATGTTGTTTTCAGGAAAGCCAAAGCCATTTGGCTCTCGGCAACTGTTCTTGATGGTTCTAGGCACATCCAAATTCAGTGCATTGTATGGCGTATCAAAAATATGAACCCCCATATCTCCTAGTGTTCCACACCCATAATCAAGTATTTTTCTGAAATTACTTGGGTGGTAATAACCATCTTTATAGGCTCGTTCAGGCGCCGTACCTAACCAAAGATTCCAGTCCAGATTGTCTGGAATAGGATCTGAACCTTGAGGTTCAGGACCATCATAGCCCCAGTTTTTTGGTGACCAGGCTCTGACTCGTTTTACTTTACCTATAATACCACTCTGAATGAGCATTGTAGCCAGCTTATAATCGTAAAAGGAGTGCACTTGGATACCCATTTGTGTGACCAACTTTTTATCAGCAGCCATTTTTCTCATAGCTCTTGCTTCAGCTACATGGTGGGTCAACGGTTTTTGACAATAGACAGGCTTATTCATTTCCATGGCCATCATTGATGCCGGGGCATGTGTGTGATCCGGAGTAGAGACTATTACGGCATCGATATCTTTGCCCATTTCCTTTAACATAATTCTGTAATCGGCATAAGTGGTTGCCTTAGGGTACATCTTCTTCGCATCAGCAAGCATTTTAGAATCCACATCACAAAGCGCTACTACTTCAACGGCCTTGTGGGCAGCGGTAGCTTTAAGGTCTGCAACTCCCTGAATACCCAGGCCGATATGAGCAGTTCTTAATTTTTTATTAGATGACAAGGCCCAAAGTGGTGAAGGCAAGAATGCTCCCATTGTCAGAGCTGCTGTACTTTTGATAAAATCTCTTTTTTTCATGTGATGTGTTTTATAATTTTCTGATCTTGATGTTTCTAAACCAAATCGGACTCGAATGGTCCTGAAATCCTATATATCCTGTTTTAAAGGAGCCGTAAAGATCTGCGTCCTTCCATTTTCCGGCATTCTTTTTTGCCTGCCACTGATCCGACCACGGCACAAATGACACTAATTTTTTACCATTGAGCCAGTGTTCCACTTTTTCAGGAGTAAAAATGATCCTGGTCGAATTCCATTCTCCCACAGGATATAATACCTTTTGAGATTCGTCTGCAGGATGCATGGCATAATCTGCTCCTGTTTTCTGCCAATCCTGAAGATCTGCCAGATTTTCTTTGACACCCATACTTTCGTTATAGGAGGTAAGATCGTGAATAGATGCGTAATTTGCATCATCGATCAGCTGGTATTCAGGAGAGATATCCGGAGGGCCGGCACCTTCAATATTTTCTTTTAAATGATAGAATATACCGCTGTTTCCACCTTCAGGAATTTTCCACTCGACATATAATTCAAAATTGTCAAATTCCTCTTTGGCATAAATGATATCTTGGCCTCCTGTATAGTCTTGTTCCATACCAAGTTCAGTATCAAAGGTAAGCACACTGTCTTTCGCTACCCAACCCGGAGGAAGAGCTTCTCCATTATAGGCTCTCCAGCCTTCCGTTGAGGTACCGTCAAAAAGGTAGATCCAATTGTCAGTTTCGGTTTGAGAAGTTTCTTTTTGAACAACTTCTTTTTCATCTTGTTTCGTTTCCTTTTTACAGGCAATAAAAAGTGTGCTGAGCACCATTATTGTAAGCAGATATTTCATAGGTCTAATTTACTTTTGGTAAGATATTTTGATTCTATTTGTAAATGTACAAATCAAATTGAAAAATAACATCCTTAGTCGGTCATAATTAGGGTCTTAATGGTCAGACTCCAGAATTTTGGCGATGAATGGTGAATTTTTCAGGCCAAGTAGTCTATTGGGAACTGGTTATGGGGTCTCTAGTGAAAAGGAAATCTTCTCAATGCCAACTTCAGTCATAAAGACCTTGTCTTTCTTGAATCCGAAGTTGAGATAAAAATTGACAGCCGGATGATTGGCATGACCAGTCTCTACAGTGATAAGGCGAGGGCGAAACTCATCAATAACAAATTGAAGTAAGCCGTAGCCGATGCCTTGTCTGAAATAATTGGGTTCTACCGTTAAACTCCTTACATGAATATGATTAGAATAAATCTCGAGTTCCATCACCGCACAAAGCAGTTGGTCAGTATAATACCCAAAAAAAGAAGTTTCACTATGCTGAATCGCGTGAATTGATCGTTTAAGTGGTGGGAAATCATCGCAATTCAAAAGGGCAGCCTCAATGGCATATGATTTTTGAAAAACATCAAAGATCATGGTTCCGATTTTGGGATTCCTGTGATGTAGTGGTTTGATCATAATCTGATATCAGAAAAATTTAATGTAGAGGATACGCTCCTTTAGAAATTATTGCTGTGTTACACGCTGGTATTTAAAGTAGGAATAAACAACTGGAATCAATGTGATGGTAACCGTGATTGTGACGAATAAGACAGTGTTCGCTGTTTTATCCAAAATCAAACTGCCAAAAATGATCATAAGACCGCCAATAAACCAAATTTTCCCTGCCAGCTTATGTGTTTCTTTCCAAACGGTCTCATTTTCGAGGGTCCATGGGGTTTTTATACCAATAAAATAGTTAGCTCTAAGGGTTTTAAAGTAGTTGCCTAAGATGGCAAATAAAACACCTATCAATAAAAGAATATAATTGGGGTTATAGAAACTTTCGTTCATCGCAGCATAGATAATCATCATAGATAAGGCCGACATAAACACTGTAAGAACAGTTTTTAAGACCGTATATTTTTTACCCATATACTTGAGTTTATCCTTTGGATCAATTTTTGGAATGATGGTGAAAAGCACATAGATCAATAGTGGAAGCAGTAAAGGGATCAAAATTAATTCCGACTTGTCTCCATAACGGTCAATTTCTCCTTCCATATTCCAATGCATCGGCACTTTTTCAGGAAGTTTTTCCCAAACATAAGCCAGGTAAATAAAGGGGACAAGTATAATTGTAATAAGGGGTAATTCAGATTGAACGGTTGTCTTCATGATTATTTTTTTAAGGTAAGTATCCAGGAAAGCAAGTCTTCCAATATTGAGGTGTTCAATGAATATTGAATGAATTGCCCTTTTTTTACACTTGTGATTAGATCAGCCCTTTTCAAAATATCCAAATGATGTGAGATGCTTGGTTTTGAGATATGAAAGTGATCTGAAATTTCTCCTGCATTCATATCCTTGTCTTTAAGCAATTCTACGATCTGCCTTCTTGTTTGATCATTGAGGGCTTTAAATAAGGAGTTCATAGTTGTAATTAGTTATTTAGACAAATATCTAAATAAATATTGAAATACTCAAATTATTTCTACCGGAAATAGTAATGATTCCTTAATATTTGTTTTAAGGCGCTTTAATAGCAAGGCTTTTCAAGCCTAAAACAGTTCGAATAACCTCAATTTCTTCGGTTTTCACTGTACAAAGTCATTGAAAGTTGTATTTTTGCAAAAAAATTATCAAATATGAGTGCCAAAAAAAATCAAATAACATTTGACGTACTAATTGAGATCCCAAAGGGAAGCAGAAATAAATACGAATATGATTTCACGCTACATAAAATTCGATTTGACAGGATGTTATTCTCTTCGATGATGTATCCGGGTGACTACGGTTTTATTCCTGAAACTCTTGCGCTTGACAAGGATCCTTTAGATGTATTAGTATTGGGTGCGGAACCAACCTACCCAATGGTAGTCATGGAAGTGAGACCAATAGGAGTGTTCCATATGACAGATGAAAAAGGGCCAGATGAAAAAATTATTTGTGTCCCTGTGAATGACCCTATTTACAGTAAGAGAATGGATATTGCTGATCTGAACCCACACAGACTTAAGGAAATTGAGCATTTTTTCCAGGTGTATAAGGATCTTGAAGAGAAAAAAGTTGATACAGGAGGATGGGGCAATTCAGAGGAAGCCATCGAAATATACAACCAGTGTGTAAAGCGTTATGACGATAGCGAACACAAGAAAAAAAGAACCTTTACAATATAAAGAAACAGGCTAAAATTAGCTTCAAAATTGAAACCACTATTTATATGAATGGTGGTTTTTTTTATCACATAATATTGATTACTTTTAGCCCCTTAATAATCAAATCACTAAAAAAACAGAACACTAAAAATGGAATTAATTGTAAATTATTTGTGGTTGTTTGGGATACTTGCACTGGCATTTGTATTTATTAAAAATGCGTGGGTGGCTAAACAGGACGAAGGGAATGAAAAAATGTCAAAGATAGCAAAGCACATTGCTGATGGAGCTATGTCATTTTTAAAAGCAGAATATAAGATTTTAGCAATTTTTGTTATCGCGGTAGCGATCTTACTTTATTTTAAGGGCTCGAATGAGGAAGGATCTCATTGGATGGTAGCTTTATCATTTATTGTTGGCGCAATTTGTTCGGCCCTTGCCGGATTTATTGGAATGAAAGCTGCTACAAAAGCTAACGTAAGAACAACACAGGCAGCCAGAACATCTTTGGGTAAAGCACTAGAAGTGGCCTTTGCAGGAGGAGCCGTAATGGGCCTTGGAGTTGTTGGTTTAGGTGTTTTAGGGCTTAGCGGTTTGTTTATGATCTATCAAAACATGTGGCCTGGAGAAGAGAATATTCCTATGGTATTAAACGTACTTTCTGGATTTTCATTAGGGGCATCGTCTATTGCTCTTTTCGCAAGAGTTGGAGGAGGTATTTATACCAAAGCGGCTGATGTAGGTGCTGACCTTGTTGGTAAGGTAGAAGCTGGAATTCCTGAAGATCACCCTTTGAACCCTGCAACAATTGCAGATAATGTTGGAGATAATGTAGGAGACGTTGCCGGTATGGGAGCCGATCTATTTGAATCATATGTAGGTTCAATTATTGGAACAATGGTTTTGGGTGCGTTTATTATAACGCCTGATTTAAATGGTTTAGGAGCTGTATATCTTCCATTAGTTTTAGCAGCGGTAGGGATTGTGATGTCAATCATTGGTACTTTCTTTGTAAAAGTTAAAGATGGAGGTAGTCCTCATAAAGCTTTAAATCTGGGAGAATTCGGATCTGGGTTTCTGATGATTGTTGCTTCCTTTTTTATTATTAAAGAAATGATTCCTGAAAGCGTTGAGGGATTACCTTTTGGTTATATGGGTGTTTTTTATGCTACTCTTGCCGGATTGGTTGCAGGGTTTTGTGTAGGGAAAATAACAGAGTATTATACCGGAACTGGTGGTAAACCAGTTATGTCAATTGTAAAACAATCAGAAACAGGTTCTGCTACAAATATTATTGCGGGCTTAGGTGTTGGTATGATGTCAACTGCTATTCCAATTCTTTTGATAGCGGCCGCTATTATTGTTTCGCACCATTATGCCGGATTATATGGAATCGCTATTGCAGCGGTTGGAATGCTTGCTAACACAGGTATTCAATTGGCTGTTGATGCTTATGGACCAATTTCTGATAATGCCGGAGGTATTGCAGAAATGGCGGAATTGCCTAAAGAAGTTCGTGAACGCACAGATAAATTAGATGCTGTTGGTAATACAACTGCTGCCATTGGTAAAGGATTTGCCATTGCTTCGGCAGCACTTACCGCTTTGGCTTTATTTGCTGCTTTTATGAAAACAGCAAATGTGACTAGTATTGACGTTTCTCAGCCTAAAATCATGGCAGGATTGTTAGTGGGAGGAATGCTTCCATTTGTGTTCTCAGCCCTTTCAATGAATGCTGTTGGTAGAGCTGCCATGGCTATGATTGAAGAAGTTAGAAGACAGTTCAGGGATATTCCTCAATTAAAAGCTGCTCTTGAAGTGATGAGAAAGCACGATTCAGATATGTCGAAGGCTTCAAAAGAAGAGAGAGCCATATTTGATGCAGCGGATGGATATGCTGAATATGAAAAATGTGTAGAAATTTCTACGCAGGCTTCTATTAAGGAAATGGTATTTCCTGGCTTATTAGCTTTAGCTGTTCCTGTTGCCATAGGATTTATAGGTGGTGCCGAAATGTTAGGTGGATTGTTGGCCGGAGTTACCACTTGTGGTGTACTGATGGCAATTTTCCAATCAAATGCAGGTGGAGCATGGGACAATGCTAAAAAAATGATAGAAGAGCAGGGAAGAAAAGGTACTGATGCCCATAAAGCAGCAGTAGTTGGAGATACTGTAGGAGATCCTTTTAAAGATACTTCTGGTCCTTCATTAAATATTCTTTTAAAATTGATGTCTGTAGTAGCTTTAGTGATCGCCCCAAGTATTGCACTTGATTCTGATGAAATTACGGCTCATAACATGAAAAGCTTAACAGTGACTGAGCAGGTTGTTGTTTCGGAAGCTGCTGAAGGTACTGTTATAGCTGATGAAGCTACAATTGAAGTAACAGGTACTGACGTTGAAGAAGCTGCTATTGCCCCTCATGTTGCAACTGCTGAAGAAAGTAAAGAATAAGTATCATAAGGAGTTATAACCTTATAGAAATAATCAAATATTAAAAATGCGAGCCGAGGCTCGCATTTTTTTTTGCCTATACATCGTATTAATATTTACGGCTAAAACTTGTTTAATATTTTCATTTTGAGTAACTTTATGAGATAGGGTTTTGAGTTAAATGTGGTTGTATTATGCAAGAAAAAGATCCTTTTAAAGACTTTATTTCTTTAAACGTCAAAGAATCTATTTGGGAACACTTTTATACGGTAGCTCCCCTGGTAGTTATTGGGACAAAAGAGGACCAAGGCTTTGATCTCGCCCCGAAACATATGGCCACGCCATTGGGATTTTCAGATTTTTTTGGATTTGTTTGTACGCCCCGTCACAAGACTTATCACAACATCAAAGAGCATTCAAGATTTTCAGTAAGCTTCGTCAAACCGGATCAGGTATTACTATCATCTTTAGCAGCCATGCCAAGGTGCGCCGTTAAAGATTTCCCAAAAGAAATTACGGATGAGATCCCCACAGTAACAGGCAAAGATGGAGAAACTATTTTTGTCAAAGATTCCTATGTAATGCTTGATTGCAGTTTACATAAGATCATAGACGGTTTTGATGATTATAGTTTGATCACCGGCAAGATAGAACGAGCAATGGTCCATAAGAATTATAAGATTGTTTCAGACGAAGGTCGTCAACAGCAAATTTATGACCATCCGCTTCTGGCCTATATTGCTCAAGGCAGGTTTGCCAGTATAAAAGAGACATTAAGTTATCCTTATCCTAAAGATTTCCAGCGATAACGGCATAAAAATAGCTAGTTATGAAAGTTTCTACAGCTAGACATATTGAGAACTTCTTAAAAGATCATCAAGAAGAAATGATTATCTTTTTAAAGAAACTTGTGTCAAGTGAGAGCCCTTCTCATGACTCCGGCTCTCAGGCTGTCATCATGGAAATTTTGAAAGACACCTTTGAAATGCTTGGTTTTCATGCATGTATTTTTCCTGGAAGAAAAACAGGGGGCTTTTTTTACGCCAGGCCTAAAGATCATCAAAAAGGCAAGGCCATTCAGTTAATGATAGGCCATTGTGATACGGTTTGGAAGAAAAAAACTTTGGATAATATGCCAATTCTCGACTCAGAAGAAAAGATAACAGGTCCCGGTATTTTTGATATGAAAGCCGGGATTACCCAAATGGTCTTTGCCATAAGAGCTTTGAAAGAATTGCAACTAGATTGCCCGTTAAGCCCTGTGGTACTCATTAATTCGGATGAAGAAATAGGCAGTTTTGAATCGACAAATGCGATTAAGAGAATTGCCAGAATAGCTAAAAGAGCCTTTATTTTGGAACCTCCTCTTGGGTTTGAAGGAAAGTTAAAGACGGCGCGAAAGGGGATTGGTAAATTTACCCTCAAAGTAAAGGGTAAGCCGGCTCATGCGGGTTTGAATCCGGAAAAGGGAGTGAGTGCCATTGTCGAATTATCTTATCATATTCAGCAACTATTCAGCCTAAATGATTTTGAAAAAGGCATCACTGTGAATGTCGGAATGATACAAGGAGGATCATCAGCAAACGTGATTGCTGAAGAAAGTATGGCAGTAGTAGATGTCAGGGTTCACAATATGGATGATGCCGCCTTTATTCAAAATAAAATTCTCAATTTGAAACCAAAGCACAGTGGCACATCGCTGCACATTGAGGGTGGGTTTGGAAGGCCCCCAATGGAAAGGACAGCGCGAAATCAAAAATTATGGACCTTGGCAAAGGATATTGGTCAAAGTATGCACCTGGAACTTGAGCAGTCAACAGCAGGAGGTGGATCAGATGGCAATACAACCAGTTTGTATACAGCTACACTTGATGGGCTAGGCACTGTGGGTGACGGAGCCCATGCAAGGCATGAATTTATATTTAAGGAAAAATTTATTGAGAGAACGACCCTGCTAGCGATGCTTTTATCGGCCAAGGATATTGAAAATGGAGTAAAAGTTAAATCTAAAAAAATAAAAGCATGAATTCTAAATATATATTTTCATCAATGCTGAGAATCAGCGACTTAGAGAAGGGTCCTTTTGAAACTAAAAAACTTGAAAAGATCAAATGGAAAACGGGTGATTATGTGGTCGGTAAAATCACGAATCCGGGTAATGATGAAATGAAAATAGAGCTGACCAATGGAAGAATGAGAAGTTTTATGAAAGAAGATTTAGTGGTTGGTGCCTTAGGAGAGCGTTATGCGACTTTGGAAGCCACGGGTTCGTGGCGGGAAGTGGAAGACGATGGCATTATGCATTTACTCACTGGTGGAGGTTTGATTGGTAAGTGTACTTCCAAATCCGTACGTCTGCCAAGTTTAATAGAAATAGAGTACTTAGGCCATATCATCCGAGATGAAAAGGTATGTGAGATGGATGATTTTGTGGCACAGGTTCCTTATAAAAAATTTAATTTGCCTGTTATTTTGCTAGTGGGGACTTCCATGTCTGCCGGTAAAACTACTGTTGCCAGAATCATCGTAAATCAATTAAAAAGAGCAGGATTGCAAATAGTTGCCGGAAAATTAACGGGTGCCAGCAGGTACCGTGACACGCTTTCCTTAAAAGATGTGGGAGCCAGATATATTTTTGATTTTGTAGATATTGGTTTGCCCTCATCCATTTATCCAAGAGAAAAATTCCGAAAAAAACTAATTCAGCTCTTAAGCCGGATTCAGCAGACTAAGGCTGAAATTGCTGTAATTGAGCTGGGGGCTTCCCCTTTGGAACCCTATAACGGAGATATCGCCTTTGAAGAACTTAAAGATTGTATCAAATGCACCGTATTGTGTGCATCTGACCCCTATGCAGTTTACGGTGTGATGAAGAGTTTTAAGCTCATACCGGATATTGTGAGTGGTATTGCCACCAATACTTACGCCGGAGCAGAATTGATAGAAAAACTTTGTGGTGTTAAAGCACTTAATTTGATAGACCCTGATACATCGGAAGAATTGAGAGAAATTCTGTCAGGTAAACTGGGCATAAAATTTGAAATTAATCAACGGCAAGAGGAAGGCGTTTGACCTATTTTTGTTCGAAACCCCAGGTGCTCAAAGTCAGTTTTGGCCATGGAATCACTTTTGGGAATTCTTCTTTAAAAAAGTTACCTTTGATTTTTCAAAAAAGTGCTATGCGTAAGATCGCTGTATTATTTTTTCTTTTTTCGGGTTTACTTCAGGCTCAAAATGACAGCACTTTTGTTGACAATAAATACCTTGAGGACCAGCTTTATTTTAATTTGACTTATATACAGATGTTGAATTTGCCAGATAGAATTTCGCAGTCAGGTTTTTCCTTTGGATTAGGAGCGGGTTTTATAAAGGATTTCCCTTTGAATAAGAGACGTAATATAGGTTTGGGGGCCGGCCTGGGCTATGGACTTAATAATTATTATTTCAACGTACAAGTAGATGTGGTGACGCCAACTGACGATAATAATTCAAAAACAAATAATAAAATTATTATGCATACCGTTGAATTACCCCTGGAACTAAGATTCAGAGGGTCTACTGCTTCTAAATATAAGTTTTGGAGGTTGTATCCAGGAGTTAAAATTGCGTATGCGTTTGCAAAGAATACAGATTTTGGCAAAACAAACGATTTTGATGTGAAAGACATCATTAATGTGAATGAATTTTTATACGGACTTACTTTTTCTGCAGGTTATAATAAATGGAACTTACATGTGTATTATGGCTTAAATGACCTGTTTACTGCTACATCAAACAACGACTATAACATCAATATAAATGATCTTCGCGTCGGATTGATATTCTATATGTTCTGATAAATTTGAAAACTTATAAACTGAGAGATAAGGCCTAATACAAAGCCGATATATACTTCTTTTGGACGATGGGCATTAAGGCCTAGTCTTGAAATACCAATCAGTCCGGCGATCACAAATAAACCCGCGATCAGCAGATTGAAATTTAATTGATATTCGTAACTCATCACCATTACAAACCCTATGATGCCTCCTATACCAAGGGTATGCAGACTTGTTTTGATCTTTATGTTAAAAAGCAAATAAGTAAAACTCAAAGCGAAGGCGACGCCAAAAAAGGAAAAGGCGAGTAAATCTGCGATTTGAATACCCAGCATGGCCCTTCCGATTAAAAACGATAACATGATAAAAAAAAGAGTTGGAAATTTGCGTTCAGCAATGCTTCTCAAGTGATAATCCTCAATTAGCTTTAATCTTTTTAACAAGGCCAATAGCAATATTGGCACTACATAAGTACTGATAAAGACGATCAATAAAATGATGTATTCCTGCTGTTTTGAAATGTGTTTAGGGGATAAATATAAATAAAGGAAACTGCCCATAAATGAAAAGAGCAGCGGATGCAGTACATAAGAAATGAATTTATAAATAAACATGTATCAGAGAATCTTTTTTCTTAACCTCGCTACAGGAATATCTAGTTGCTCGCGATATTTCGCAACGGTTCTTCTGGCGATAAGATAGCCACTTTCTTTTAACAAACTCGACAGTTTCTCATCGGTAAGGGGCTTTCTTTTGTCCTCTTTATTGATCTTTGTTTGCAGAATTTTTTTGATCTCTCTGGTTGAGATGTCCTCACCCTGATCATTTTTCATGGATTCCGAGAAAAATTCTTTCACAAGTTTTGTTCCATAAGGCGTATCCACATATTTACTATTTGCAACTCTGGATACTGTTGAAACGTCCATGTGGATCTGGTCAGCAATATCTTTTAAGACCATGGGCCTTAATTTGCGTTCGTCTCCAGTGAGCAGAAATTCCTCTTGATAGTGCATAATAGAGTTCATCGTTATCATCAGCGTTTGTTGTCGCTGTTTAATAGCATCTATAAACCATTTAGCAGCATCCAATTTTTGCTTGATAAAAAGGACAGCATCTTTTTGAGATTTAGACTTATCCTTTGATTCCGAGTATCCCTTTAGCATATTATCATATTCTCTTGAGATATGCAGATCCGGGGCATTTCTGGCATTAAGACTTAATTCAAGAACACCTTCATTGATCCTGATCGTAAAATCAGGAACGATGTGTTCTATAATGGTTAAATTCCCCGCAAAGGCCCCTCCCGGTTTTGGATTTAATTTTTCGATTTCTTTAATGCCACCTTTGAGCTCTTCCATTGAAATATTAAACTTCTGAGCTAGTTTTGAATAGTGTTTTTTAACAAATTGATCAAAAGAGGTATTTAGAATTTCTTTGGCCAAAGAACGTTCCTTAGTTTCTTCTTTACGATCGAGTTGGAGAGTCAGACACTCCTTTAAAGTTCTTGCACCGACTCCGGCAGGATCAAGTTGCTGAATAATTGAAAGAATTTTTTCAACTTCAACTTCCGTGGTATAGATATTTTCAGAAAAAGCCAGGTCATCAATAATGTCCTCTAAAGTTCGCCTAATATAGCCGTTATCGTCAATACAGCCGACCATAAATTCGGCAATCAATTCCTGTTCCGGTTCAAGGCTGAAGGTGTTTAATTGGTTACTTAGGTGTTGATTAAAGGTAATACCTCCGGAATAAGGTATACGATTGTCTTCATCGTCACTGCTGTAATTATTGGATTGAAGCTTATAGCTTGGGATCTCATCATCACTGAGATAATCATCTATGTTAATATCCGTATCAATAGACTCTGTTCCGGTATCATCATAATCTTCCTCAGAGGAATCCTGAAACTCGTCAAGGGATTCTTTTCCACTTTCTAAAGCAGGGTTTTCTTCAATTTCCTGAGAAAGTTTCTGCTCAAAAGCCTGGGTAGGCAATTGAATCATCTTCATCAGCTGAATTTGTTGAGGAGATAGCTTTTGTTGTAGCTTATGCTGTAAACTCTGTTTTAACATATAGATTTTTACTTCCAGCTAAAGTTACAAAAAAAGAACTTCTGAATGATGCAGACCGGTAATGATGACTAGGGTTTAAAACTCAGCACTTTGAGGTGTTCTAGGAAATGGAATTACGTCCCTTATATTACTCATTCCTGTAGCAAACTGCACCATTCTTTCAAATCCAAGACCAAAACCTGAATGAACTGCTGTACCAAATTTACGCAAGTCAAGATACCACCAAAGTTCTTTTTCATCAATTCCAAGGGCCTTGATCTTTTCTAATAATACGTCAAGCCTCTCTTCACGCTGGCTTCCTCCAACGATTTCCCCAATACCTGGAAATAATACATCCATGGCCCTAACGGTTTTACCATCGTCGTTCAAACGCATATAGAACGCTTTGATATCGGCTGGGTAATCAAACAGGATCACAGGACACTTAAAATGCTTTTCTACGAGAAAACGTTCGTGTTCACTTTGTAGGTCTGCACCCCATTCATTGATTGGAAATTTAAATTTCTTTTTCTTATTTGGCTTTGAATTTTTTAGAATATCGATAGCTTCGGTATAACTCACTCTTTTGAAATTATTGTCTGCGACAAATTTCAATTTTTCACGTAGGGCCATGTCACTTCTTTCAACAGCAGGTTTGCTCTTTTCTTCATCAAGTAACCTTTTTTCAAGAAATTCAAGATCATCCTGACAATGTTCAAGAATATAACTTAAAATATATTTGATAAAATCTTCGCTCAAATCCATATTGGCATCCAGGTCATTGAATGCTACCTCAGGCTCTACCATCCAGAATTCTGCAAGGTGTCTTGAAGTATTCGAGTTTTCAGCCCTGAAAGTAGGTCCGAATGTATATACTTTACCTAATGCCATCGCATAGGTTTCAGCTTCCAGCTGACCCGAAACTGTAAGGTTGGTTTCTTTTCCGAAAAAATCTTCTTTAAAATCAATTTTACCATCTTCTGTTAATGGAGGATTTTTTTTATCTAAAGTAGAAACACTGAACATTTCACCCGCACCCTCTGCGTCAGAACCTGTGATAATTGGCGCATGGAAATAATAAAACCCGTTATTGATAAAATACTGATGGATGGCAAATGACAACACAGATCTAACACGCATCACAGCACTAAAAGTATTGGTTCGAATTCTTAGATGTGCATTTTCACGTAAAAATTCCATACTGTGCTTTTTAGGCTGTATTGGATATTCGTCCGGGTTTGAAGCTCCCAGAATAATGATTTCAGCGACTTGAATTTCAACGGTTTGTCCTTTTCCCTGACTTTCTACCAAAACACCTTTCACCTCAATCGCCGCTCCGGTGGAGATTAGTTTTAAAACATCTTCAGGCGTCTTTTCAAAATCCAGGACACACTGAATGTTTTTAATGGTGGAACCATCATTTAAAGCAATAAATCGATTGCTTCGGAAAGTTTTTACCCATCCTTTGATTTCAATCTCCTGTAATATATGATCAGCCTTTAATAATTCGGCTACGCTTAAGTTTTGCATCCTTAAAATTTTGGTGGCAAAGATACGTAAAGCGTTAAAATTGGGAAAGTTTAATTATTTTAATATTTCCAGTAAATAAGTGCCATAGCCACTTTTTAGCAAGGGTTCAGCTACTTCTCTAAGTTGATTGGCATCGATAAACCCCATTCTGTAGGCGATCTCTTCAATACAACCAATTTTTAATCCCTGCCTTTCCTCGATAACCTGAACAAATTGTTGGGCCTGGATCAGCGAAGAAAAAGTACCTGTATCCAGCCAGGCAGTTCCACGACCCAATTGGGCCACCCTTAATTTTCCTTGCTCTAAATAGGTCTTATTGATATCTGTGATTTCATATTCTCCTCTTGGCGACGGTTGAATATTTTTAGCGATTTCAACTACTGAATTATCATAAAAATAAATACCAGGAACAGCATAATTTGATTTTGGTTTTTCCGGTTTTTCCTCAATAGATATGGCATTATGTTCCTCATCAAATTCGACGACTCCATATCTTTCAGGATCTTTGACATGATAAGCGAAAACGACTCCTCCGTCAAGGTTTACGGCTTTTTTTAATCGTCTTTCCAGATCAGTACCGTAAAATATATTATCACCAAGTATCAAGGCGACATCATCATCACCGATAAATTGTTCCCCAATAACAAAGGCCTGGGCCAGACCGTTTGGCACTTCTTGTACGGCATATTCAAACCTACAACCTAAATTTTTCCCATCTCCCAATAATCTTTCGAATAGGGGCAGGTCATTAGGTGTGGAAATAATTAGAATTTCCTTTATTCCCGCTAGCATTAAAACCGATAGCGGATAATAGATCATCGGTTTGTCATAAATGGGCATCAACTGCTTACTCACGGCAAGTGTAAGGGGATGTAATCTGGTGCCGCTACCTCCGGCAAGTATAATTCCTTTCATAGGGTATTTTTATTCTAGCCTTCTTCGTCTTCCTTGGGAATAATGGAAATGGCAGGCTGTTTAAAAGTTTTTTTATTGGCTATTTTTGATTCCAGTGATAACAATAACGAGGGTAACAATAATAAATTGGATACCATAGCAAATAGGAGCGTTACTGATACCAATCCACCCAGTGCAATAGTTCCGCCAAAACTGGAAACGGTAAAGACAAGAAATCCGAAAAACAAGACAATGGATGTATAGAACATACTAACTCCGGTTTCTCTCAAAGCTGCGTAAACAGACTTTCTAACGTTCCATTTATGTGCGATGAGTTCCTGCCTGTATTTGGCCAGAAAATGAATCGTATCATCCACTGAGATTCCAAAGGCAATACTGAACACCAGAACAGTCGAAGGCTTGATTGGTACACCTAGGTAACCCATCAAACCGGCTGTGATCAAGAGCGGCAGAATATTAGGAATCAAAGAGATGAGGATCATCTTATAGGAC
>CAJQNF010000058.1 GCA_905479625.1 uncultured Flavobacteriaceae bacterium
GCTAATGATAGCAGAGATCCTCAGAAGCTTTGGGCGTGGATGCAGCTTCAAATTGATCTGGGCTCAACCTTGTTGGCTATCCCGCATAATTCAAATGGTAGTAAAGGCATGATGTTTCCTGAAGTAGATATTGATGGGAATCCAATTAGCACAGCATATGCAGAAACCCGTCAAAAAATGGAACCCTTGATCGAAATGATGCAGATCAAAGGAAACTCTGAAGTACATCCTCAATTTTGGCCGAATGATGAATTTGCAGATTTTGAAATGGCCTATTCCATTCAAGATTATAGTGGGCGTAAATTTGAAAAGAGAAACTATGTTCGTTACGGTTTGGAGAGAGGCCTCAAATATGAAGAAGACCTGGGTGTAAATCCTTTTAAATATGGCTTTGTTGGTGGCACTGACAATCATAATGGAACACCAAGTAATGTGGAAGAAGACAATTATGCTGTTGGTAGCCACGGCTATGCAGATCAAACTGCTGAAAACCGCACCAAACAAGCCATTGATGGTTGGGCTACGGCTTATGATATTAATCCGGGAGCGCTAACAGGTGTTTGGGCCGAATCAAATACTCGAGGAGCAATTTGGGATGCAATGAAAAATAAGGAAACCTTTGCCACAAGTGGCCCGAGAATGAAAGTACGCCTTTTTGGTGGTTATGATTTTGACGCTGCATATAGTGACAATTCCTTTGTAGAAGATGGCTATGCCAAAGGCGTTCCAATGGGTGGAGACTTAAGCGACGCTAAGGGAAAAAGCCCCCAATTTATAGTCTGGGCCATTAAAGATCCTATTGGTCCCGGTCTGGATCGAATTCAGATCATAAAAGGATGGATGGATCATGGAGAAATGAAAGAAAAGATTTATAATGTGGCCGTTTCTGACAGTAGAGAGATCAAAGCTGATGGATCAGTTAGCCCCTTAAATGCAACTGTAGATTTAAAAACAGGTGATTTTAATAGTGACAAAGGAAGTGCCCAACTCATTACAGTTTGGACGGACCCCGATTTCGACGCCTCACAAAAAGCATTTTATTATGCCAGAGTATTACAGTTACCGACTGCCCGTTGGAATTTATACGATGAAATAAGAGAAAATGTCACATTTCCCGAAACCGTTCCTAAGACCTTAGTTGAAAGGGCCTGGTCAAGTCCTATTTGGTATACTCCCAAGAAATAAAATATTCTTTTCAAGAGAAATATTTATCATGAATATCTTATTTTTAAATCATCAAATATTTTAGATCAATATGAAAAAATTATGGAAAGAACCTTTACTGCATTTTTTGTTGTTAGGCTTTTTACTATTCGCACTATACAGTATTGTCAATAAACAAAACGACAGTGAAAATATCATCATGATTGATGACTATGACATGAATAATATTATTGCCAGCTGGGAAATGCAATGGAAAAGATTGCCTACAGATGAGGAACTAAAAAGCCTTGTAGATCAAAATATCAAGCAGGAAATATTTTATCAGGAAGCCATAAAAATGAAACTGGATCACAATGATGAGATCATTAAGAGGCGGCTTGCTCAAAAAATGGAATTTTTATCGAATGACCTGGCTACAATCAATGAACCTACAGATAAGGAACTAAAAAGATTCTACGACGCTCATTTTGAGGATTATCTTACCCCTTATCTTTATTCCTTCTATCAAATTATATGCAAACAAGACAACCGTACAGACCCAAAAAATGATGCCGAACAAATACTTTCAAAGTATAGCAATGCTTCTTTTGAAGAGATGAAAAACAAAGGAGACGTATTACCTTTTCCCTATTACTTTGAAAATATAGATGCTAATGAACTAAATCGTCAATTGGGCATGCAATTTTCGAAGGCCTTGGAAACGACAAAAACAAATGGTTGGATGGGCCCTATATCGTCAGGGTTTGGCTACCACCTTGTTTATATTGTCGAAAAAAAAGGACCTCAGATTCCTGATTTTGAAAGTGTCAAAAAAGAGCTCCTGGGAGACCTGGAATATGAGAATCAAAAAAACCTGAATGAACAGATCTTAAACGAATTGAAGAAGAATTACATCATCAAATTTGATCTTGATAAAGATAAATTTGACAATGAATTTATCAATTTTCTCTCATCAGAAGCGAAAAATTAATATGAAAAATTTAACATTTATATTGATGTTTTTGTTTTGCTTCTCGAGCATTCAATCCAAAGCACATGAGATCAGACCTGCCTTCCTGCAAATCATTCAGGTTACTGAGCAAAGCTATGAAGTGTATTGGAAGGTTCCCAGTATGGGCGATGCGGTTCCAAGGATCCAGCCAGTATTCCCTAAAAGTTTCACTGTTGAAGTAACCAAACAGCCCAATCAAATTCCGGGTTCTGTGATCTATTATTTTCAAATCACTTCTGAAGCATCACTTCAAGGCAAAAAGATCTTTATTCAAGGACTCAACAAGACCCTGATCGATGTACTCGTTACTGTTTCATATCTCAACGGAGAAAAGGCCACGTTGCTTTTACAACCTGATATGGATTCCAGTATCATACCTGGAAAAACAACCACAATTGATGTGATCAAAACCTACACAGTTCTTGGAATAGAGCATATATTGCTAGGTATAGACCACCTTCTGTTCGTCCTGGCCCTTATTCTGATTACCAAAGGGAAATGGAAGATTCTTAAAACCATCACTGCCTTTACCATAGCACACAGCATCACCTTGAGCCTGGCAGCCCTTGGCTACGTGAAGTTTCCGGGACCACCTGTTGAAGCAGTTATAGCACTTAGTATTGTTTTTCTGGCTATGGAGATCTTAAAGAACCTCAAAGGAGAGGCTACCCTAACCAGCAGGAAGCCCTGGATCGTAGCATTTACCTTTGGCTTACTTCACGGTTTTGGATTTGCCGGAGCTTTAGCAGATATCGGCTTGCCACAACAGGACATACCCCTTGCCCTGGCCTTTTTTAATATTGGTGTTGAGTTGGGACAAATCATGTTTGTTATTGTGGCTCTTTTTGCCCTTTATTTACTGAACCTTAAGAAAAAATGGCCAGTGTACCTTAAAAAGGTCCCCGCCTATGCCATAGGGTCAGTAGCTGCCTTTTGGATGATCCAGAGAATTGTCAGATTTTGGGAATAAACGAATCATTTTTCTTGTAAGAAAAGGGATTATTTTGTAAATTTAAACTTACGGTTTTAACCTTTAAATCGTTAGTAAACCATGAAAAAAGGGATTTACATATCAGCTTTTTTAGCAGCTTTCTTTATATTCATCAGTTATATCGGTATTAAACTTGACCTTTATTTTATTCACTGGTCCCTGCCTCTTGGGATTGGTCTGTTATTGATCGTAACACTTCCACTCTATATCATTGACTATTTTGATCGCTCAAAAAAAATAAATAGAGAGAAGAATTACCGATCTCTTGATAAAAAAGTCGACCATAGTCATGCTTCTAAACAAACTAAAAAAAAGAGCATTGAAGGCTATCCCACATTCAGCCAAAGAAAAAGTGGTTTGGAATGGGGAGGTGGCAACATACATGGCTCTATTGGGAAAAGAGGATCAAAAAAGAGGTTTTTGAAAAATTAACTTTAGGTTCTTGTGGCCGTCAAGACTTCCTTGATCTTCTTAAAAGCTTCAACCAACAGATAGGCAATAAAACCAACTATCAAGCCCATCAGCAACTCAGAAAGGATGACTGGTAATGCATGTAAAAAATCATGAATTTCCTGAATATTATGAACAAACATCCCTCCTCCTACTAATAACATCGCTATTGTTCCAATAACGCCAAGTAGCTTGATCAATTTTGGAAGGGAATACACCAGACCTTTTCCGATAATTACGAAAGATGATTTGACAAATTTACTTTTATCTCTTGCCAATTGGATAAACTTCATCCCTGTATCATCCATTCGAACCATTAAAGCCACTATCCCATAGACACCTATAGTTGCAACAATTGCCACTATAGAAACCACCAGAATCTGTTCTAAAAGAGGTTGGCCTGTAACTGTTCCTAAGGCAATCATGATGATCTCCAAAGACAAAATAAAATC
>CAJQNF010000059.1 GCA_905479625.1 uncultured Flavobacteriaceae bacterium
CCGATTTTGAAAATAAAACAGATCATTTTAAAGAACATACTTCCACTGTACCTTATGTGCTTATTGAAGATGAATTTTCTATGCAAGTGACAGGAAAAGAACACAGATATCTAAACACCGGAATCTCATTTATCGAATACACTGAATCCACAGAAAAAAAACAGTGCCTAGTTGCTATTGTAAATGAACAAAAAACGAATCTTTCAGGCTCATAACTTTATTAAGTCTTAAGAAGAAAAAGGTGATGAATACAAAAGTGGATGAGGTCTTATAGCAATATTGAATACTGAGGGGTATTCAACTCAAATCTAAATTGGGAAAATTTCTATAAGATCTTATTTTTAAGTCGTATCATTTTATTCCATCAGTTTTTGAATTTGGCTTATTCTTTTAAAGTAAAGTTTGTCTGCTAACTTTAGCTGAGCGAACGATCTGAATAAACCGAATGATAAAAAACAGTTTCAAACAAATTCCAATTACGATCATATAAGTTGGGTCAATCAAATTTTGCTCTAGAGAACGCATATATAATCCTGATAGAAAAAGCAGCAATCCTACTCCCAGAAAAATCAATTCCTTTCCAGGTACATATTCGCCGCTCCTTGCTTTTGAAATTATATAAACCGTTTTACAAAAAACCCCAATAATAATTAACACAAGTCCAAGATTCTCATATGGAGTCATTTTTCTCAAAACAATTCCCAAGATCAGTAAAAATATTCCAGTAAACAATAAGGCCTTTGATTTCATAAAACGACTAGATTCAGCTCAAAATTAAACCTTATTCAGAAGAAATGCCATGACATAGATCATAAGCTTTGAACTACAGGCCAATAAATTTCAATCTCAAATGGGCTATTTAAACTCTACGTCATAACCAAACAGTGGTATTTCCAGACCGACAATAATTCTCCATCTATTTTGAGTAATTCTCGACGGATCATCATTAACTGGAACATCTACATCAGTAAGTGGAAAATCAATCGGATCACTAAAATCGCCAGAAGCTGTTGAATATGTCGTCCCTACTACCAATTTGAGTTTTTTTAGTTTAATATCCAAACCTAAACCATAATGCATAAAATCTGCATCAAAATTGGCATCCTCTTCCTCGTTATCTATAAAATCATAAAGATTCGCAGCAGATTCAACAGGTGAAAAATCAGTAGAAAAACTTCCGTAGATATTAAGTTTTTCATTCAGATAAAATTCAGCCCCAATTCCAAAGTTAATTACTGACCTAAGCTCTTCATTAAAGGCAAAACCCGATTCACCGCTTTCTGTAGGCGGAATAACCAAGCGATCATATTCTGATATTCCAGCGTGCCAATCTGCCTTAAAATGCAATTTATTTTTACCAAATGGCCAGCCAAAACCGAAAGATATACCCAAAGGTGTTTTCCTAGAAGTTTCAAGTTCATCAAAGTCGTAAAACTGAAAATCTTCGTCCTCAGGATCAACTCCTGACACAACCCTTTGATATTGAAATTTACCGTTTTTAATAACCTCAAGATATGGCAGATCAACATTGAGTCCCAGATCAAATTTATCTAACTGCCATGCAATTCCTAATTTCCAAAATATTCCATATGAGTTTTGCCCGAATTTTATTCTATTATTAAATGCGTCAACCCCGGAATCTTCAAAAGAGGAAGCAAATCGCAAGTCATACAAACCACTATAATTAAAAATCGAAACAAACGTTGATACTCCAATACTTAAGTTTTCCTTTAATTTCATTCCCCAGGAAACTCCAAACCATTCATCGTTTCTCTTGTTATCTATTTGAAAATTTCCAAAAAGTCGGTCCTGATCACCAAAATCTTCTTCCATATTATCAAGATCTATTTCTCGATTTATGTTAAAATTTAACCTTGATCTTTCTTTAGATAAAAATGCATAGGCAAAATGATGTTTCTCCCATTTTTCGACACTAAAGGTTCCAGCTATTAAACTTGGCACTCCGTCAAACTTGGTATCATCTAACTTACTATCCCTTCCGAAAACATTTTCGAATTTCAAATTACTGAATTGATACGCCTTGGCATTAATAGTAAAAACAGGGTCCTCGATTAAAGCCAGTCTTGCTGGATTATAATAGGCCAGTCCAAGATCGTCAACACTTCCAGTAACATTTCCACTTAATAAAATTGATCTGTTACCAAAATTCTCCCCATTGTAATAACCTTGTGCAGATATTAAAAATGGTATAATAAATATAATAAGCAAGAAATATTTAACCTGAATTTTCATGACGGTAGCTTTTAGGCTAAATAAATTTACTCATTTTCATTAGAATTTTCAAGCGTTTGACTAAATTACTACTCCCTAAAGTCCATATTTTTCGGCATTCTTTATAAGCTTTCAAACAATAATAGTCAACACAATAATGAATCAATAAATTTCATATCTTTATTTTATAAATTAACAGTCGTTTTCCACAAACTATAAAGGCGGCGAATTATTCACTAATTAAACTATATAAGATGAAATCGAAATTATCTATGATCGTATTATTTTTGATCGCTTTCTCATTTAACGGCTTTGCCCAAAAGGATGTCTCAGCCAAATCTGCAGAAGCTATTAAAGAATTTAAACACACAAATGACAAAATCAGCAAGTACTTTAGCTCCGCATATGGTTATGCTGTTTTTCCTTCAATTGGGAAAGGCGGTTTAGGTGTTGGAGGTGCTGCTGGAAACGGAACTATTTACAAAGGAGGATCTATCGTTGGAGATTGTAAAATGTCTCAGGTAACTATTGGTTTTCAAGCAGGTGGACAAGCATACTCAGAAGTAATATTTTTTAAGAATGCGGAAGCATTTAATCGTTTTACCGGAGATAAATTCGAATTTGCTGCCCAAACATCTGCCGTAGCAGTAACAGCGGGAGCATCATTTGATGTTGACTATAGAGATGGAATTCTCGTTTTTACTCACGCAAAAGGAGGTTTGATGTATGAAGCTTCTGTTGGTGGTCAAAAATTTAAAACAGAAATGAGATAAAAAAATTATCAAATATGTATTGACCTGCCAGTTATTCACAACTGGCAGGTTTTTTTTTGACAAATTTTTTTATGCTATTGATGGTATTGGGATATGATAATTAATTAGATCTGTTAAACAGAATCCCTACACTAAAAAACACCCTTACTTTATTAATGTCATTCACATAGGAAATATCAAAATTTAAAGGCCCTAGAAACGAATGGTATCCAACATTAATTCCTGCCGAAATAACACTACTTGGTTCAACCCCAGCAGACCAGTCTCCAACAGGTGAAAAAGCATTTTCAATATAAGAATTGAATCCTCTAAAACCAACAGTAGCCAGATTTACATGAGGTGCAAAGTAAACCTTCGAAAATGGATTGAACTGAACTGCTAAATTTAACCTCATCATTTGATTTATAAAAAGTTCATCTTCGTGCAGGCCTTGAAAAGTATATGAACCTTTTCTTGGCGTCGTTACTAAGCCTCCCAGAGAATATTGTGCTGCATATCCATAATCGCTAAACCACAAATCATCTGATTCTAATTTGTCCTCAAAAATAAAAGCGACATTAGCCCCAACTATACCCGTCACTTTATCTGTTAAGTCCCATCTTTGCTCAAAATCAAGCATGGCTTTGGTAAAACCATTTGTAGATCCCTTTATATCTTGAATATTTTCATCCGTGTAGATTACTTCCACCTCATTAGATAATGAACGAGCCACTCCTAACCTAATGAAAGTTCCTTTACTCGGGTAATAAACCTTATCCATTTTACTATACAAATAATGAGCATCTATTTCTAAATTTTGAAATCTATAATTTTCAATACCAAAAATATTATCCTTTATTTCGGGGTTAACTTTTGGTTTTAACCCACTAGACTCAAAACTAAGGCCAATTCCCACATAACTATGCAATGAGTTTAAGTTTTTATTAATTTGATTATCAAATTGAAAATAATTGGATTTCCAATCTTCTGCAATCTCTCCCTTATAATAAAATTTTTGCTCTAAAAACTCTCCCAACACTTCAGATCGCCACCACCAGTTTTTTTCATGACCAAACTGTTTTTGGTATTGTAATCTAAATCTGGGCTGCTCAGCAATGTCAACTGTAAGTAGTAATCGAGATGATTTACCGATAAGGTTGCGACCCGTATAATTAACCATAAGTCCAACCCCCCTGTACGTATCATAATGAAGCGATCCTTTTACAATATTCATTGATCGCTCATGACCGGTAAGGTGTAACTCCTTTTTTCCTTCAACAATACCTCCGTCGAAAGTGATCTGATTAAACAGATTTGTACCCATCGCCCTGTCAATTCCATCGATAATCTCCTGTGAAGAATATTTCTTACCCGTCTGAATGTTGGTTCTTGCTTTAATTAGGTCAAGATTTGCCTCACTTATATCATCGTAAAATATAGAGTCAAGAACAAACTCATCCTTAACGTCGGGAAGTTTATGTTCCCTTTGCCTGTGCTTTTTTAAATTAGTTGCTAAATCAACTAAAGCTTGAAGCTGCAAATTTGTACCTATTTTTCCTTGTTCATATATCCCGGCTGCCTTTGTAAAATCTCCTGTAGAATAGGTTAAATGAGGCATATGATCTACCAGAATGTCGCAGGCTTCTCTGTTTGACGGGTTCTTCAAGTTACTCGTTAACATAGCCGCCTGAAACAGTTGCGCCGTTATGCTGTTCAGTTCTTCTTTCTCTTGCAAACCTCCTCCCACGTCACTTCCGATGATAATATCAAAACCCATCTTTTTGGCCACATCTACTGGAAAATTATTCATCACTCCGCCATCTACCAATAGGGTGTTTTCATAAGGAATAGGTTGAAAGACAGCTGGAATAGACATGGTAGCCCTCATGGCCAGACTTATAGACCCTTCTTCCAGTAATACTTCTTTACCATTAACAATATCTGTAGTCATTGCCCGATATGGAATCGGTAGTTCATCAAAATCATTTACTGCAAAAACCGGATAAGTATATGAAGTTATAAACTCTCTTAGTTTCTGGTCTTTTAACAAACCTGAATTTACTTTGGGTTTTCCTTCAATAATATCGAAATCAACGAGATGTCTTTTAAACTCACTTTTTTCCTCCATACTCACATCATCTAAGGAAATATCACCCCCTAACAACTCAGACCAATTAGCGGTTAGCGCTATTTTTGATATACTATCCCCCGAATAACCAACGGCATAAAATCCGCCAACAACACCACCCATACTGGTTCCTATAATAATATCAGGAACAATGCCTAAAGAATCGAGTGTTTGTAATAAAGGTATATGCGCTATCCCCTTGGCTCCACCACCGCTTAAGACAAGTGCGACTTTCGGTTTTTCTTCTTGAGCGGCTAGTTTTTGACAAAAAGTTGAGCAAAATATTGCCAGTAAAAAAAATAAATATTTTTTCATATATCTAGTTTGATGTAATCAATAAAAGGCAAAAATAATACATAAAGTCTAAAACGACATTCTTTCAAATGGAAACTTCCTCAATAATCGATTAACAATAATCTATAGGGCTAAGGTCTATTATAGGCATTTATGATACGATCCATGAATTCATTGGTTTCATTTTTAATGATCATCCTATTTGGCATTTTTTCAAACCAATGAATAGTTTCTCTAATTCCATCCTTAAATCTGATACTCGGATTAAATTCAGGAACAAATCTTCGAATCTTACTATTGTCGAAAATTGTACTGACAGCCTTATCTCCAAGTAGACTTCCTTTGAGCTGCTCATCGAATGTTCCAAGGTAATCTGATGGGATATATACAATGTCTGCTTTCTTGCCGGCAGCCATAGCTACTGCATCATAGATTTGATTCCAGGTAAGAATCTCATCCGAAGTAATATGAAAACTTTGACCAATGGCTTGTTGGTGACCTAATAAACCTGCAAATCCAATGGCGAAATCACGCGCGTGAGTGATGGTCCAGAGAGATGAACCATCTCCGTGAATGATAATTTTTTTACCTTTTTTGATCCTGTCAATAATCGTGTATTCAGTCCAGCCTCCAATGGGAACTGGAATCACAGTCTCATAAGTAAGAGAGGGTCTGACAATCGTAATCGGAAAACCTTTGTGTCTGTATAGTGACATCAATTCGTCCTCGCAAGCAATTTTTTGACGAGAATAATCCCAAAAAGGGTTTGCTAGAGGTGTCGATTCTGTGATAACAGGATGTGAAAGTGGCTTTTGATAACAAGACGCTGAGCTGATAAAAATATATTGATCTGTCTTGTCTTTAAACAATTCATAATCCCTTTCAATATCTTTTGGAGCAAATGCCACCCAGTTCACCACAACATCAAAATAATGGTCATGCAACAAGGCCTTTACTTTGCCTTCATCATTAATATCAGCTTTTAGAATATGTGCTCCTTTCGGAATATGAAGAGATTTTCCTCTGGTTAACAGAAATAGATCCCATCCTTTCTCAATGGCCAATCGGCTACTTGAAGTAGATATATTTCCCGTACCGCCTATAAATAAAACTTTCATAACATTTCCTATTAGAAGCCTTTTCCAGGCTAAAAAGTCAATTCAAAGAATTAGTTCTCATTTAAGATTCTTTCTCTTCTATAGTTGTCTTTTTCCTTGATCAGAATATCAATCACCTCCATCAGCCTGCCCTGAACATAGAGATCTATAATATCCTTTTTTTGACAATATCGTATAAAAGGTTCAATATGAATTTTCGGAATCCCCATTTGCTGTACAAAAACATCGTCACCCAACTCTTTCCTCATATTTATAGGTGCTTGTCTCTTTTTCTCATTAAGATTGGCTTCTTTCTTATTCTCCTTTCTTTTCTTCTTGCCAATCATAGACACTAAATTCACCAGATTCGCAGAAGGAACTACATAGTTACTGCTAGTAGGATCATCATAGCCTTGATTCGAAAAATCTACTGCTTCGTCAGTTACCAAGGGCAGTGAATCCCTCATCCTTTTTGTATCAATATAAAAAAATCCATCCAAATCATGTCCCTTTAATTCTATCTCACTTAATTCTTCTACTTTAGGCTTTAGCTCAATTTTTAGGAGTCTCTGTTCGACTATTTTTTCATCTATGATCAAACCAAGGGTGTGAAATTGAATTCCAGAAAATATCAAGGTATCATTAACGGAAACCGTTATGCGAAACTTACCGTTAAGGTTACTAATAGTTCCCTGTCTGGTACTTAAATTTAGAATATGAATATCCTGTAGCTGAATTGAATCGCTCTGAACAAATCCATCTATCAGCACTGATTCTTGTGCCGAAAGACGCAAAAAACCGAACAGCATTACTAAGAATAAAACTACTTGTAAACGATTAATCAAAATAATATGATTTACCTGTGCACTTATTTCTAAAAAAAGAGGTTCGTACCTGATGAATTTCTAACAATATTACCAAAATACTTCGACATTCTAAAGACTGATATCATTTAATTAACAGAAATCTACCGGGGCATGTTGAGAATTATCCTGATGTTTCATCCTTACTAAGGAAATTTTAATCTTTAACTTTCATGAAACTCCATATTTGAATTTTGTACTAACCTATTAATCTTACTCAAAGATTTATTTTTGGATAATTTGATGCAGTGCAAATTTTGATTGAAACCTATCTGATAATTGAGTTTAACTTTGTCAAAAGGGTCATTTTGCCAAAAATAATTAGTATATTTAATTGACTGCTAATAATTTACAATGTTTTAGTATTGAAATAAATATATGAGGTTTATCATTATTTTTTTATTCTGCTGCATGACATGGGTTTCCGGTTATACCCAATATATTGATCAAAAGGAAATCACCCACGAAGTTTCTCCTTTGTTCGAAGGTGAAAATTTATTAAAGATATCCCTGACTTATTCCAAAAAAAATATTCTGACTTATTCCAATGATTCAACCTATATAAAAACAAACCTTAGCTATCAAGAAAAAGACGGTCCTGTAAAATCAATTGATGCTGAAATTAGGGCGAGAGGTAATTACCGAAAATTGAATTGTTATTATTTGCCATTACGACTGAAAATAAACGAAGACGTTTCTCAAGGAACTATTTTTGAGGGTCACAAAAAATTAAAAATTGTGATGCCTTGTTTGAATTCTTCAAAATCAAATGATGATGTTCTCAAAGAATTTCTTGCTTACAAAATTTATGAATTGTTATCACCCTATCATTTTGACACAAAACTAATTTCCATTCAATTAATAGAAGAAAGAAAAAGTAAAAAATCCGAAGATGACCTGATGGGTATTTTCATTCAGGATGATAAAAAAACTGCTGCAATTAATCATGGAAAATTAATAAAAAGACATATTCATCCTAACAATCAGGATCCAATGAGCAGCGCGCGTAACGCAATGTTTCAGTATATGATTGGAAATACAGACTACTCAATAGCCTATCAGCACAATGAAAAGCTTTTTTATATAGATGATAAAATTGTACCCATTCCCTATGACTTTGACATGTCTGGACTTGTCAATGCCAGCTATGCCGTAGTTTCGGCCATAAATAATAAACCCTTGCCCATAACCAAGGTTACTGATAGACTATATCGAGGTTTTGACAGGGATGATGAGATCCTTCAACAAGTAAGAAATGAATTTCTAAATCACGAGCAAGACATCTATGTATTAATGGATCGATATCAAAGCTATTTTAGGTATCCGAAAGAGTTTACAGAATGTAAAAGTTATATTGAGGGATTTTATAAGATCATAAAAAATGACAAGAAATTTGAAAATAGAATTTTAAAAAACCAACGCACAAAGTTGGATTAAATACCTACTGATAATTCGTTCAACTATAGAAAAAAATGGAGCTGTTAAAGTACTTTTATTAACACATCCCAAACATTATCAGCCAAAACATATTGACCTTCAGCTGTTGGATGAATCCCGTCTTGTTGATTCAGATCTGGCATTCCCGCTACGTCTTTTAATAAAAATGGAATTAAATTAATTTTATTCTTTTCTGCAAGATCAGGAAAGATCATTTTGAACTCATTTGTGTATTCTTGCCCCATATTAGGTGGTATCTGCATTCCTGCAAGCAAAATCTTCACATCCGGATTATGACTTTTTACAGCATCAATCATCTCTTGCAGATTATTCCTCGTTTCACTCAGTGGAATGCCTCTAAGTCCATCATTAGCACCAAGTTCCAATACAAAAATATCAACTTTCTGTTTTAGAACCCAGGACAATCTGTTCTTACCACTGGACGTTGTTTCTCCGCTTAATCCGGCATTGACCACATTAAATCCTGGTGATATGCTATCAAGTTTCATTTGTATCAGCGCTGGAAATGCTTCGTCAACTTCAAGCCCCATACCAGCCGTTAAGCTGTTCCCAAAAAATAAAATGGTTTTTTGAACTGTTTTAACTTCCTGTTTCTCGTTGGCTTCAACAACAGTTTGATTGCTATCACTTTTCTTTGCATCACCTCCTACACAAGATAAAAACACAACGCATAAAGACAAATAACAAAACTTTAACATATCACTCATAGGTACTCAAATTTAAGTTTACTCATTTTCCTTATCTTTCTCGATCGTAAAAAAGCAGTAATTGAGTATGACAAATATATTAAATGTAGAGAACCTGGAGAAGACATATAAAAGCGGTGAAAAGGAATTGAAGGTTCTCGATAACATTTCCTTTAACATACAAGCCGGAGAGACTTTTGCCATTGTTGGACCTTCCGGAAGCGGAAAAACAACTTTACTTGGTCTTTGTGCCGGGCTCGACCAATCCGATACGGGTGAAATTGAACTTTGCGGAACAAAAATAAATAACCTAAATGAGGATGAAAGAGCCTTATTAAGAAACAAAAATGTCGGGTTTATTTTTCAGGATTTTCAACTGTTACCTACATTAACAGCATTGGAAAACGTTACTGTGCCTCTGGAATTGCAGGGTGCTAAAAAACCTGAACTAATTGCCAAAGATCTTTTGGAAAAAGTAGGTCTTGCCGATCGAATCGACCATTATCCTTCTCAATTGTCAGGTGGTGAGCAACAAAGAGTGGCATTAGCAAGGGCCTTTTCAAATAAACCTAGTATTCTATTTGCTGATGAACCAACCGGGAATCTGGATGCAGAAACAAGTGAAAAAGTTGTACAACTTCTTTTCGACTTGAACAAAGAAGCTGGTACAACACTTGTCATTGTTACTCATGACATGGAACTGGCCAAAATGACTCAGCGCATTCTTAGATTACAACGTGGTAAAATAATGCAGGAACAAAGCATTTTATAAAGTGAGAAATCGATCAACATCTAACGCAGGCACAAAATGGCTATTCAAAATGGCCTGGAGAGATGCCAAAGCAAGCTACAAAAGATTGTCGCTTTTTATGGCTTCAATCGTATTGGGTATTGGAGCAGTTGTGTCCATTCAATCATTCAGTGAAAACCTCAAAACAAACATAGAACTGCAGTCAAAATCGTTGATGGGAGCGGATTACATTATTGATAGTCGCCATAAAGCCAACGAAAAAGTTCTTAAAATAATTGATTCACTAGGTGGTGCTGATGCCAAAGAAATCAATTTTGCTTCCATGGGACTTTTCCCAAAAAACGGAGGCACCAAACTTATTCAGGTTAAAGGACTAGAAGGTGCTTTCCCTTTTTATGGCACTTTTGAAACCACCCCGATAAGTGCTGCAAAAACCTACCAGGAAACCGGAGGCGCCCTTGTAGATGCTACTCTAATGCTTCAATATGATATAAAACCTGGCGATAGTATCAAAATTGGAAATGTAACTTTACCCGTTAGTGGATCCTTGGATGCAGCGCCCGGAACCGGTGGCTTTTCAAGCGGTATTGCGCCAACAGTGTATATCCCCTATCGTTTTATTGAAAAAACTGGTCTGATCCAAACTGGAAGTAGACTGGAATACCAATACTATTTCATTGCTCCTCCTGATACAGATCTGGTTGCACTCAACAGGAAACTTGATCCAATCCTTGATGCTGAAGAAGCTGATATGGATACACATTTGGATTCAAGTCAACAATTAGGTCGGCGTTATGAAAATTTTGGTACATTTCTCAATCTGGTAGCTTTTATAGCACTGCTGCTCGGTTGCGTTGGTATTGCCAGCTCAGTTCATATTTACGTTAAGGAAAAATTACGTGCTGTAGCCGTTCTTAAATGTCTTGGAGCCACCAGAAAACAAAGCTTTTTGATCTTCTTGATTCAAATCATAGGGATGGGCTTCTTAGGAGGATTAGCTGGCTCTGCTTTAGGAATAATTCTGCAAGAATTGTTTCCCTATTTGTTAAGCGATATGCTTCCGTTTGACATAGAAACAACCATATATCCAACTTCTGTACTTCTCGGCATCGTCTTAGGTGTATTTATGTCGGTCATGTTTGCCTTAATTCCCTTATTAAGTACCTGGTATGTTTCACCTCTGCGTGTGCTGCGCATTGATGAATCTGCGAATGAAAAATCTCGTAAAGCCAATTTTATAGTTGCTGGAATGATATTGGTATTTTTATATCTTTTCTCCTTCTGGTTACTCAATAATTGGAAATATGCCCTATTCTTTATAATTGGTATTCTCATCACATTTTTAATTCTAATGGGAATTACCACTTTGTTTATGAAGGGTATAAAAAAATTCTTTCCTAGTTCCTGGGGTTTTATTTCCAGACAAAGTTTATTGAATTTATTCAGGCCTCAAAATCAGACCATGACTTTGATACTAGCTATCGGAGTTGGCACTTTTTTGATCAGTACCTTATATTTTACAAAAGATATGCTTCTGGCCAAACTATCCTTTGAAAGCGGAGATAATACGCCTAATATCATTCTAATGGATGTTCAGAACGATCAAAAAGAAGATGTAGCTAATACGTTGGATAATGTGATCGACAATATTCCAATTGTAACGATGAGGGTGCATAGTATTAAGGGGAAACTGGCAAATGATATCAGGAAAGATACCACGATTAGGATAAATCAATGGGTTCTTAACCATGAATTCAGGGTGACTTATCGAGATGCTCTTGTCGCTTCAGAAGAGTTAACAAGCGGAGCCTGGGTTGCTGAGGAAAGCTATGATGGAACGCAACCGATATCTATTTCCATTGCAGAAAATATTTCCAGAGATGCGCTTGTTCAGGTTGGAGATACTATTGTCTTTAATGTTCAAGGTGTATTGATGAAGACAAAAGTGGCCAGTATCAGAACCGTAGATTGGGGAAGGATGCAACTCAATTTTAATATAGTGTTTCCAAAAGGTGTGCTTGAAGATGCCCCACAATTTAACGTATTATCAACGCATACCCCCGATGAAAAATCATCTGCTAAATTACAAAGTGATCTGATTCAAAAATATCCGAATATATCTATCATCGATTTCAGACAGATCCTGGTACTGATAGAGAAAGTACTCAACAAGATCTCATGGGTCATCAATTTTATGGCTATTTTCAGCATATTTACAGGAATCATAGTGCTCATTGGTGCTGTTCGCACCAGTAAATTCCAAAGAATCAAAGAAAATGTTTTACTGAGAACCTTAGGAGGTACAAGTAAACAGATCTTAAAGATCACTGCCCTTGAATATTTGTATTTGGGAGCTTTAGGAAGTCTAAGTGGAATTATTTTATCCCTGGTTAGTGCTCAAATTTTGGCCTATTTTGTATTTGACCTGGCATTTATTCCTTCAGGTTTTCCATTCTTTGTGTTATTCCCAGGAATCACAATATTGGTCTTAACTATAGGGTTATTGAACAGCAGGAGTGTGTTAAACAGTCCTCCATTACAAGTCTTAAGAAAAGAAAATGCAGGTTAAAAGTGACCTCTGATCTAAAAAATTATACGTGACATTTTCTGAAGTGAATATCCATTTTTATGTATCTTGAAGGCAAATTTTTTTAATAATCGCTTTTTTGTCAAATCTCCATAGGATATGAATAGTCTAAAATCAATATTGTTGCTGCTTTTAATCATTGTAGGCTTTAACATGATCGCTCAAACTAGCGACCCCAATGAATCAATTTCCTTAGAAAATAAGCATATCCTTGTTGTATGGGGAGGTTGGGACGGTCATCAACCTGATGTTTTCGCAAAGAAAATTTCAAAATGGGCTTTAAAAATGGGTGCCAATGTGATTGTTTCCGACTCCTTAGGCGTTTATACCAACAAAGATTTAATGGCCAAACAAGATCTCATTATACAATATTGGACCATGGGCACAATCACCGACGAGCAAAGTAAAGGATTGATTGAAACAATAAAAAATGGAGCTGGCCTGGTAGGTTGTCATGGTGGAATTGGCGATTCGTTCAGAAACAATACGGATTACCAATATATGGTAGGAGGTCAATGGGTCACTCATCCGGGAGGAAAGATTAACTATTCGGTCCAAATCAGCAACACTGGAGACCCTATAACAAAAGATTTGAAAGATTTTGAAATTGAAAATACAGAACAATATTATATGCATGTAGACCCCAATGTTAGGGTATTAGCAACAACTACTTTTAATGCTGATCACGATGCTTGGATAGAAGGAAATACGATGCCCGTTGTATGGAAAAAAACTCACAAAAAAGGCAAGGTTTTTTATATCTCCATCGGACATAATCCTGAAGACTTCGACCACCCTGCTGTCTGGACGATGTTAACCAGAGGTATTGACTGGGCAAGCAATGGCAAGAAACAAGGTCATTAATAGCTTAAAAACTGTATTTTTATCCGACAAAATTCACCTGTTTGAATAGATCAATTACCTATATCGTACTTATTTCAGTTTTAGCCATTTTAACCTCGTTTGAAAGTTATGGGCAAAAAACGGATACTATTGTTCATGTGAATGGAAACATCTTAACAGGTGATTTTAAAAAACTGAATTATGGCGTAGTTACCTGGAAAATGGATGGAATGGGGACCATTAGTTTAGAAGAACCTAAAATATCGACAATAATTTCGAGTAAGATTTTTGAAATCAAAATGGAAAGTGGACGTATCTATTTTGGTTCTTTTGAGGCGGCCGAAAAGGAGAGAGAAGTAAACCTTGTTTTAGTTAATGAGAATATATTGGTCAAAATTGAGGATATCGTAGAAGTATATCCTATCAAAAAGAGTTTTAAAACTCGCCTGAGTGGTAATTTTAATTTAGGAGCCAATTATTCAAAAGGAAGTAATGTTGCCACACTGCAATTTTCAGGTAATCTGGATTATCGGAAAAGGAATAGTGAATTCGGTTTAACATGGGATACGAATGACACCTATCAGGGAGACACTTTGAGCGCAAGCAAATCGGATATTACATTGGCCTGGCAGCGAACATTGAAAAAGGGGTGGTATGCAGATGTAAGTATAGGGGCGAGTCAGAACCTTCAATTAGGAACCGATCTGAGATGGAGTTTAAATCTTGCCGGAATTAAGGATTTAACATATAATGAATGGAATCGATTATATGCGGCAGTAGGTGTTAATTTATCACGAGAAATTCCATTTGGTGAGGGACCAACACAAGATGATATAGCCGGCCTTATCCAAGTAAAATGGAAGGTGTATAAATTGTGGAGTCCAAAAGTATGGGTCGACGCAGACATCGTGTATCTACCCTATTTAACAGATGATAGGTATAGATTCACATTTAACATGAATCCAAAAGTTAGCATTTTCAGCGATAATTTTAAAATAGGAATAAATGTTTACTACACCTATGATAGCATGCCTCAAACTACGGACGCTTCAAACGATGATTACGGATTAAACCTTCAATTCACTTATTCCTTAAATTAAGTTTAGTTAAACATTATTCACATTTATTTCATTGATCACGGTTAATAAATTCATTGATCTTGGTTAATGCAAATATTATTTCTTAAGTCTATTTTTATATAGAGTAAATTCAAGTCAATAGATATGCTCTTTTAGAAATGCCAGGTCATTTATATCGAAATCTAATGATCTTAAAAACCGGATTTTTTTAGGGCTCATCAATTGAATCACTTAAAATCATTTAATTATGGAAAAAGAAATCATTTATAATGCCGATTTACATTTTGAGCATGAAAATTGGCAACGAGAAATCGACTTTTGGCAAGATGAATTAAAATCCTTTCATTTACGGCTTGACGAGTTAGTTAATCGATGGACCGATCATCAGGTTTTAGCTGAAATTGAAAAATTTCAAAATCAATTTATGATCCAGGAAAAGGAATTTCATTCGATAAAGGATCAAATCGCTATGCATGAAAAAAATATGGCTGCGCATTATGAAAAAAATGAAGACGTTTTAAATGAAATGTTTGTTAGTCAGCATCTTGCGCTAAGAGAAGTTATGGAAACAGAGAGAAATCTCTATAACAACCTTAAAAAAGATTTTTTCCGATTTATGACAAAATATATGTGAGTCTCTGGTCAGTCAATTAGTTATACCGATTAATCAATAGCATACCTATTTGTATTTGGGCTGCAAGTGCAAATTACTTTTGAAACCAGTGATTGACTTAGGTTGATTTCGGTCAGACGATTTGATCTTTGATCTAAACATTTAGGGCACTTGGAAAATTGCTCCAGGTCCCAAGTGTCTGCAAAGACACGTCCTGCTCCCAAAGCAATTCCATAGGCCAATACTTCTTCAAGTGAATCAAGTGTTGGTTTTTCAAAATCTCCTTGCCTCATCAGGATATCCATAGCACCATTGCCTGGTCTAACAGGGATTAGGGTACAACTGTCAACGCCAGCCTCAAACGCCAGGTCCAATGATTTTTTTGCCCAGTAAACACCTTCTTCTTCACTCATAAAAGGTGGTCTTAGTAAAATAAAGGCCCTTGACCTAATCTGATGTTGATTGAGAAATTTTATGGCCTGTACAAAATCATCTACATCCATTTGTTTGTTGAGTTTTCTCAACACCTCAGGATGTACTGTTTCTAAACCAATGGCCACTTCAAGCTGAGGCTCTAGCATATCTCTGAATTCCAGGCATTGCTCATTGATCAGTTTGGGGTGAGCTTCAACCACTAACGTTTCAAAACCCGATACCAAAGACGCTATATCTTTATAATCCTTTACAGGAATCGCCTTTTGATCAAAAAAACTGCCACTGTTATATAATTTGACCTGCTTGGCTTCAGGCATTTGTTCCAGGGCCCATTTGATCTGATCAGGAATGGCACCGAAAGGTACAGACGCTTCAGTTGTGTTTTTCCAAAGATCACACATTAAACAACGAAAGGAACATTCTTTATTACTAATAAAGATAATCCCTGTATCCAGAATTTCACCGGAAGCGCTTCTCTCCTTTTCTACCAGCCATCCATATGGTTTATAAGGATCTACTTGATTTCGCTCAGGCCTGTTGGATACGATCCAGTCACTGTTCAATAATTTCTCCTTCCTATTGCTCATACTTTGACAGGAATTCCTTTCTATAGGTAATATCCTTTTCCGGAAAATGCTTTTTAAAATTATTAGAAGAGGCTGCTCCATGCTGAAAACGGCGCTTCTCAAAAACAGGCATATTGATTCCTGTAATAGCCTTGACACCAGCCGCTACAATCTGACCCTTTAGATCATATAATTTTTGATGATCCCAGTCTGTAAGGTCTATATAAGGAATCCCCTCAGAAATTTCGATCACGTTTGGCAACGTGTAGGGACTAAATCCTTCAAAACCCAAAAGATCGGCAGGAGAAAAAGTACGCATATAACCTCTACTCAAGCCTCCTGAATATGTTAGGGAATGTTTGATTGAATCAACTCCCCATCCTTCATGATACAACATCAAATTATTCAAGACACTTTTAATGGTCAATTCAGGATTGTCTTCAATTGGGTAATCTTTAAGATTTTCATCTCCGCCATCACCGTCAATGATATACTTCCAATCCGGATATCTTGACCTGATACTTTGAAGTAATGACAAATTCATAGTGGCAGACTGTATATCCAAAGGTTTATAATCTTCAACCACATCAATAGCTTCTTTCCAATTCAACGAGTTATAATCCAATTCGATGGGCTCCAAAAATAATTCAAGATCCAAGGCTCGTAAAAATTTCCTTGCTTGCAAAAGATCCTCCCCTTCACCTTCAACAGATAAGGTAAAAGCTTTTAAGCGAGATGGACTTTCTCCCAATTCTCTTAAGGCATGGTATAGTAAAACAAAAACAGAACCACTATCTATACCCGCTGAAAAAGTGACACCAATAGGGCCTTCTGTTGCCCTGAATTGCAGCCATTTTTTGATCTCAGTATAGACCGCTCCAATATAGTCTCTTCCAATTTGCTCTATATCTTTTGGTTGGTAAGTATTGCGTTTTGGAGTAAAGAATCTTTCATAAATAGGATTCGGATCCGGGCACCCCAGCAACTCGATTCTGGTCACATAATGAGCAGGAGCCATTCTGGTATAAGATGGGTGGAATTGATCGTCAAGTCCTTCTTTTTTAAGATGCTCATAAATCACGTCAATTCGTTCAGCGATGATCAATTGTGGTCCAATAGCTTGTTTGGCGATAAAGTACCTGATTGGTCTTCCAATGGACCTTGCCATCTTGATTGTTTTTCCTTCAACCGATATCAGACAAAATTGCCCGTCGATCTTTCGAACAGCCTCCAAATCACCTGATTTTACAATATCCACGGCCTCTTCATGACTCATGTTGTAAATGACATTTTTCTTTGGATCTGTCAAATCCACTACCTTACTTATATATTGACTATTCATGAAAACTATTTAATGTAATTATTAAATTCTTTACAATTGATGGCTAATTTAATGAATTGGCCTTATCCATACCAATGAGAAAGTGCTAAAATCAGCCCTTCATTGTTCTATTGATATCCTTTCCCCTTGTTAAAATCGAGATACTGATTAACTGGAACTTGATTGAACACTTCTTCCGAACCATCCGGCCATTGTATGCTTAATTCATCAATGATCGAATGATCCCCTAACCCAACATGAACTCGAGGCTCATTGTTGGAAAGATAACCACTTGTCCACTGATTGACCATAACTTGTTTTTTATCTCCTGTTCGCACTGTTACTTTGGCTCCTATCCCAGATGCCAAACCTTGTTCTCCCTTTAAAGTTAACCCAACCCAGTTTTTACTATTTCCTCCATCATTTCTGAGCAGACTAGCTGAAGCGATCAAATCTACGTGTGATATGGAGACGTCCATATCTCCATCATTATCATAGTCCCAAACAACAAGACCCCTGCCTGATCTCTTGGTCGAAAAATACGCTCCGTGCATTTGACCAACATCTTTAAAATTGCCTTTACCATCATTTTCAAGAAGTAAAGGGTACTGAAGAATAAGTTCTTCAGCCGTTCCGTTGGCAGTAATCAGGTCCAAGTCTCCATCATTATCATAGTCGAACAAAGCGGCTCCCCAGCCACCTTTTCCAGCCATGGGTCCTGCAATACCACTTGTCTCAGTAATATCCTCAAACAAGCCGTTTCCTTTATTGCGATACAATGCTCCGTATTTCAAATCAGATACAAAAATATCCAATAAACCATCTCCATCTATATCTCCCAAAGTAGCGTGCATAGAACCAGTTTTCTGCCCTTTACTATTCGCAGCGACACCGCTGGCAATGCCTACTTCTTTAAAAGTACCTCCGTCATTTCTGAATAAAAAATTAAACTGGTGGTCATTGGCCTGAAAAATATCCATGTCACCATCATCATCATAATCAACAACAGTCAGTCCCATACATTTAGAATCCGGATAAAGCAATCCATTCTTTTCTGTTACATCTTGAAAACGTCCATCCGCCATTTGTTCATATAGCATAGAGGCCTGACCTTTATATTCCGAAGGATGGGGCATCATTCCCGGAGTTTGCGTCGATATATACGCCGGATCAAAAGCCAGGAAATTACCAACCATGGCGTCTAATCGTCCATCCAGGTTATAATCCCAAAATGATACTCCAATACTCCATTTGGTAAATCCATTTAGTTTTTCGGGGCCGGCAAGTCCTAATTCGGAAGTGATGTCTTTAAAAGTTCCATCGCCGTTATTATGGTAAAACACATTCGAACCATAGTTGAGTAGATAGAGATCTTCAAAACCGTCCTGATCAAGGTCTATAGCTCCGGCTGCCATGCTCCACTGCAAATCATTTATTCCGGCCTGTTTTCCTGTTTCAGTAAAGGTGCCGTTACCATTATTTTTATACAATTTGTCGCGACTATTCTTAAACGCTGCCCCTCCCTCATCTGAAATTCCTTCCAGATAGGTCCCGCTCATCATAAAAAGATCCATAAGTCCGTCATTGTTATAATCAAAAACTGTAATTCCAGAACCACTGCTTTCAAGAATATTCTCATAAGTATAATCCCCAAAAGTATATTTGAAATCAATTCCTGATGCCGCTGCAACATCTGTAAACATTACTTTTTGCTGGGCAAGCAGCAAGACAGGAAATACCACCAGAAACAGGCAGTAAAAAAGTTGTAATTTATTCTTCACTTAAAATTGGTTTTATAGAATTCTGAAAAGCCTTATGACTCACCAGCCTGGTATTGTACTCATTATTATATTTTAAGAGCTCAGTTTGTGGAGGATAAATATCCTGTCCGGATGGCGGATAAGCTGCCATTCCGTGATAAGGAAGTGGTTGAACAGCATTCCCATAGGCCGTATTAAAATCTCCATCTTTCACCCAACCTACACTATGTATTAGAAAATCTCTGGTCCATCCTTCTTTTAATTCAGGAAGACTTGCAGCATCAAAATTAATGGAAGTTTCATCACCCGCATTGGAAATAATATATTGGTTGTCTGAAGCTTGAAGTAATGGCATCACATCTCCATAGCGGGTGTATCGGCCGGTTAGATCACGCCATTTTGTGTTCCGGTCTACCTGCGCATAATCAAACCAGTGAGGGCCATATCGGCCTCCTTTTCGATAGCTTTTTGAAAAGCCTCTGTAATGTAGCTCAGCGTTTTTGGCCTTCATCACATTGGTGACCAAATTATTTTCATTTTCAGCATCCCCGAAAAATATTTCATCCCAATAAATCTCCATATTCGTACGGATACGCAAACGACGGTCTTTACTTAAAAACTTATCTTTAAGATCAACGATCACTGTTTTGTCTTTACCCATAGGGAAACTCATGTTTGTTTCTATGGTTTGCCATTGACCTACCTGATTGATCACTTGTATGACCGGAAACTCAAGTTTTAGGGTCTCCGATTGTGAAAGTGCCACGTTAATACTCGCGTCTGTAGGAAAGATCCACCCTCTTAAAAATAAATGTAGATTTTCCAGTTGTCCGGCTTCTCCAGGATCAAGAATCAGGTCATGTGTTTTTGTGATGCCCTGATATTTACCAGGCTCCAAATTAGAGATATACTGATCATCTTTTGCAAGGATCATCGGCAACACATCTCGACCTTGACCATCAAAAGCCGTTATAGGGGCATGTTTCTTTTCTATCTGATACAATTGCATACCGGGAAATGGTGGCGGGCTAAACTGCTCAGGAACAAAAACTGCTAATTCTTTAGGGTGATCCACAGCCACTAATTCAATTTGATCCATATAGATCGTTTCCCACAATTCAGAGGTAATTTGAATCGAGTAAACTCCATCCTTTGCCTTTAACTGGTTTGATTCTATCTTGATATAATCATCAGAAGCGGCTGAAAAAGCATATTGAGTGGTTCCTCCCATAATCCCTAAAGGCATTCCCAGAGCGCTCCTCCAGGTAATGTCTTTTACAAACTCGTATTCTTTTCCATTCCAGGTATATAAAAAAGGACACGATCCTTTTAATGTCTGAGATTCAATCAAAGCCTGATCTGAATCAGGTAGCAATATATTCTGGGGCACGCCATTTGTCCATGTAATCCTTATGATATCAGCTTTGGACCTGTTCCCCAACCCAAAATATATATTTGGATCAGTAACCACCATACTTTGATAAAGGTCCCCGGCACGCATCTCAACTTTTGCACCAATACCAAAATAATTGTTCTTGGCACTACCTGTTCTTAAACCAACAAGTTTCATATTGACGTAATGGTTCATATTGCCACCATCATTTCTCAATAATTTGATTCCTCCTTCAGAAAGTGCCAGGAGAATATCTCGATCCCCATCTCCGTCATAATCAGGCACAGCTAATTGATGGCCACTATATTGGTCCTCTGGCAGAATTTCTGATATATTCGTAAAATCACCTGAACCTGAATTGTGAAACAGTTGCAGTCCTGAGCTATTGTTTACTTCTGGTTCCCCTAGAAGGAGTAGGTCCTGAAATCCATCATTATCAAAATCAATGAATTCAACATCGCGAACACTTAAGTTTTCAATTCCCTGAAACATTGAAGTCATATCCGAAATTGCTTCAAATTTTCCCTCACCTGAATTCGTATAAAGTCTGCTTTGTTTTCCTGTTAAGGAACCTATAAACACATCCAGAAAACCATCATTATTATAGTCTCCCACGGCTACAGTATTATTTCCTTTTTCAGATCCAAGCCCTGATTTACCTATAACTTCGAATTTGCCTTGACGCTTATTTGTATATAACAGATTCCTTCCGTTTTCATCTACTGTAATCAGATCCAAATCGCCGTCATCATCAAAATCGCCAAAAGCAGCATCTAAAACATTTTTAGTTGCTTCACCTGAAAGTCCTGTCTCCTGTCCTATTTCTTCAAATGATCCATCTCCATTATTTCGAAACACTTTATTGCCTTGTTTTGAAGCCTCAAAAAGATCAAGATCTCCATCCTGATCCAAATCAAAAAATAAAGTTTTTGTCACCCCGGCCCCAGTAATTTTTGAGGTCTCAGTTTTGTCTTCAAAAATACCCTTATCAGCATTTCGATACAGCAGCGATTCATTTTCGAGGTTTATATAAAGATCAAGAAAACCATCATTGTCAACATCAGCAAATGTAGCTCCGGTTTCTCTTCCTTTGTGTTCCAGTCCAACTTCACCGGCAACATTTTTAAAACCGTCAGAAGTATTTGAAAAGAGATAATGCTCATATGATTTCTGTGTAGCATCGTAACTTCCCACATAAATATCGGTTTTACCATCCCCGTTATAATCGGCTGTTTTTATATGAGTCGTATTTTTTAAAGCTTCATCAAATTCTTGTGAGGCCAAGGCTTGCAGTCCAAAGGTAGTAGTTACGTCTTTGAACTTTATCACTTCCAACACAGACCTGTCATCAAGCGACTCATTGCTCACCTGCCGGTTATAGGTGATCAGCGGAAATCCTATGAGAGAACCACCAGGTCCCTTCAGCGCATTAATACCAGACTGGTATGGAAAAGAAACCTTCATATAATTATGAAATATGGTAAAACTGATCAAGGCCTTTTCCGTATCCTGCTTTTGTAATAATTTTATGGTTTGCACATAGTATTCTTTTGCCTCCTTGGGGAATTCCGGAAACTGCCTTTGGATAATCTCCAGGCGTTCAATCGCCTGGTCAGAAGCACCTTCATTAATCAGCAATTCGGTCAACTGCAATTGAGGAACTATATTGTCAGGAGCGTATTCTACAAGTTGTAATAAATGAATTTTTCTGTTTTCTAAAGCGGCATCTCCGTTATCAGCAGAATACATTTCAGCCAAATCATAGAGAATTTTCACATGATCTGGTTCAATTTCCAGCGCTTTTTGCAGTACTATTATCGCTTCCTCTCGCCTACCGTCCATTTGATACACAGTAGATAGCAATAATTTTATATCAGCATCACTGGGATCGATCTTACCAGCTTTAAAAAGTTGTTTTTCCGACTCCTTATACTTCCCCATGCGGAGGTATACCAAACCCAAATTTGCATAACCCAGTTTATCATCAGGAGCAAATTCGATCATTTTAAGAAATTCGCTCTCTGCTTCTTCAAGTTTGAATTCTTCCAAATAAGCCAGTCCGAGCGTCTGGGTAGTCATTATTTCTATTGCTTTTTTTCGTCTATCAGCCTCAGACTCTTTACAGCCAAAGAAACCAACAAACATCAATAGCAACAGACATAAAATGCTAATGTTCTTCATTGGATCAAAGTTAAGTAATAAATAGATAATTGACTGAATTATTTTCAGTCAGGATAGATGAATTATTCCCTTATTAACAGCAGTTTTCCTGTGTTTTTTAATCTTCCCTGAGAATCAAATTGAACAGTACCTGTAACCCCTTGATAATTAATTTGCGACATATGTTTCTGTAAACTTTCGCGATCATTTCCTGACTGTTTTAAGGCTTCAGAGACCATCATGATGCCATCATAGGCATAGGCCGCCACTGGTCCGGACCGTACCTTGCATTTCGTGAAAAATGCTTTTTGAAAATCGTCAGCATCAGATCTCATCCAAGATCCTGAGGTTACTTCTTTAAACTGATCCTTTGTTTCAAACTGATTCGAAAAATAATTTTCAGATGCCTGAGCTGCTAAGTTTGTATAGACAGGAATGGTTTTTCCGGATACACCATGTTGTTTCAAGAAATCTGATATTGGGATTTGTCTTCCCAGAAGAATGATGGCATCTAACTTGTTATTTTCAATTCTGGACTTTAGATCTTTTGATCCCGAAGATGGGTAGGTAATTGAAAAAATGTTCAGGTTTTCAATTCCATTTGAGGCCTCAAAGAAACTTTTTAAGGCTTGTTCAGCATCATATGTTTGGTCATTGACCACAAGTATATTTTGGAATCTTTTTTTTACACTGACCTCTTCAAGCAACAAAGTCGCCTGTTGGTCATCCGTAGGCACCAACGAAAAATACCAGGGCACATAAGCTTTGGAAAGACTGGGATCACTTGCCCATACAGAGAGGTACGTCACTTGTGTTTTTGCGATGACTTGTTCCGCCAAATGCGAATTCCTTCCATCAATGGAACCAACAATAGCCGTAACTTTTTCCTTAAACACCAAATCAACCACCTCACTCGATCCGGCACCCCAGGCACCTTCTACAGAACGAATGATCAGTTTTAAAGGCTTTCCTTTTACGCCTCCCTGATCATTGATCTGCTTTACCGCCAAGCCAGCCCCACATGTTGCTGCCGCTTCATTCTGTTTGTTCACTAAGAGTCCAAGTGAGATATAGGTATTCTTTTCATCCCCATTCTGAGCCTTTATAACCGGTCCGGTTATGATGCACAGCGTAAGGAAAGAGATTAAAATATATATTTTACGCAAATCCTTCAATTATATTCCTTTAGAAATAGCTTTTCAATAGCCTACCATTTTTCCTGAATGAGCTCTTTCACCCAACTCAGGACTTGGACTGAATTCAAATTGTCCATTCTTAACTTCAGCCATCCAAATATCTCCAATATCATTCCAGCTTTCATCCAAGATGATCTTTCCTGTGACACCTTCATAACCTTGAAAGGATGTCAGGTCTGTCAACACATCTCTTATCAGCACCCGATTCAACCCTACCTTTTGCGTAGCTTTGACAATCAGATTCATCCCATCATAGGCATGAGCGGCAAACACATCCGGCTCTATCCCAAACCTTTCTATATAATCCCTTTTAAAAGCGGCTAATTGTATATTTCCTGATAAAGGATTGTAAGGACAAGTACTGATCACACCTTCGGCCAGATCACCAGCGAGCTCAAGAAATTCATTAGAAACGATCCTGTCGGAAGCATACACCGGCTGGTTCATTCCCATTTTCCTGATCTGTTGCAAGATCAAGCCAGATTCCCTGGCATTCGCCCATATCAGAATGGCATCAGGTGACACTCTTTTAATATTACCCAGCTGCATGGAAAAATCAGTTTCTCCGTCATTAAACCGCTCTTCGATCATCATAGGATGTCCGAGCCTTACTGCTGCTCCGGAGTATTCCATAATGCCAACCCTTCCATAGCGCGTGTTGGTCCTGATCACCGCAACGCGCTCATGTTTCTTCTCTTCAAAAATATGGGTTGCCAGAGCATAGCCACTTTGGCGATCATCACTGATCACTCGAATTGCCCAAGGAATATTGGTTTCCGTAAAAGTCGGATCCGGATCACCTGTGTTGACCATCATGATCTCCATCTTAAGAGTAGCTCTTAGCGCAACGTGAGAAACAATATCATCAATAGATCCCAACCAGGCCCATACCTTTTCCTCATCCATTTTTACAACCTCATTGGCAGCTGCTCCCCAAAGTCCCACATCATTATGAACCATCAATACGTAAGGTAATCCCTTAAAACCTCCATTTGCGTTGGCTTGCTCCAAGGCAAGGGTTGCTCCATTCAACATTTGTTCTCCAAGCGGCACCAGGGAAGATCCTTCCAAAGGGCCAAGAAAACCTATGCGAACCTCCTCGAGGTTATCAGGGGCCACTTTGTCTCTTCCTGCTCCATAGAATTGAACTGGTTCGATAAAATGATACTTATACGCCTCCTGGAATTTTTGATATGGAAATAGTTTATCGGGCGTTTTTCCATATTTCAAATCCTTTTCCTGAGCCTGTAATCCCCCTAGGAGAAAAATGAAGGCCCCTAAAAAACAGATCCAAAACCTGATTTTCGCTTGCATATGATTGCTATTTAGTTTGATTTACAAATGGCATAGACTTCTATTTCAACTAATAAAGTTTCCCAACATAATCTTGCCTGAATTCCTGTACTGGCCGGAAGCGGATCAAGATTCAACCATTGATAGAAAGACGTTCTAATCTTGTTGAACTCGTCATAATCTCTCTCTATATCTCTTAAGTAATTACTGGTTCTTACCACATCATGCCAGCTCATACCTTCTGCTTCAAGTAAATTGGTAATATTCACGTAGGTTCTCCATAACTGAGCTTTAAAATCTCCAATATGTTCTGGTTTCCCCTCCTCATTAACACTTGCAGTTCCAGAGATCAATAATACTTTATAACCCCCAAAATCTAATCTTAAAGCCCTTGAAAATGACGATGGCTTCTGGTAATCATATGCCTCGTTTATCGTATGAGGAGCGTGTACCACATGTTTTTCTATAGGAGGCCGCTCATTATGAATAGTTGGGTAAACTGATGGTGTAATACTATTCTCATCAGATAGAATACCGAGTTTTCTCATCTCAAATTTTTCTCCATCTGTTAGTTTATTGAGATCGATTAATAATTTTCTTTCCTGAATGTCTATTGTATTGCTCATAATTCCTGATTTTTATTTTTGTTCCCTATTATTATATTATTTATTATTTGGTCACCAGACCCTTCTCTTGTTTATTCAGTAATTGCCCTCTGCTAAGCCCCTCTGAGGTAGCTACCCAGATCATGTCATCTTTAAGATCCATACCTAGGATATAATTATGGGATAAAGAGGGAGTCATGGCCACCTCTGTTGTAGATGTGCCTATTGATATCTTCGCCTTTCCGTTTAAATTATTTTTATTCTTGGTATAGGTCACCCAATTGTCACCGTCAGTGCAACTAAGACCCTTATCTGTTGCTATATAAACGAACTTTCCTGATGCTTTTATGAAATTGATAAAATTACTGGCAAGACCACTGTCATGATCAAAGTAACCTTTCCAGCGAGTTCCGTCATAACGGCTTAATCCAAAATAGGTACCCACCCATAGCTTACCGTTCGCCCAGGAAGTTCCTGTAGTAATATCATGTACCAGACCATCATCCGGAAACAGGTCTATTTCCATATTACCATCTGGATCTGTATAATCTCTAAATTGCTTTGTTTCTTTGGTATATTCTACAACGCCACCACCCCAGGCAGCGATAAAAATTTTACCATCACCACTGCAAACCCCATAGGTCCATGGCTCATGCATTGGTGCGTTCTGTTCGGTGAAAATTTCCCACCCTTTATTGTGCGTATCATATTTTCCGGCGCCCCCTCCTGTGGCTACCCATACGTCTTTCTCATCGCAGGTAACAGCATAGATCAAATCATTAGGCATGCCACTGTTCATCTGATTGAAGTTTTCAAATCTCCCAGCCGACCAGCGTGACAATCCTCCCATGGTGCCTATCCACACATCTCCTGTTTGCTCACTAATATCAATGGCCAAAACACCATTGTGTGCCAATCCATCTTCTGTAGTGTAAGTAGTCCATTGATCGTTTTCATATACTGACAATCCATCATGGGTACCTACCAAAACCCGGTCACCATCAATTCGGACACAATAGGCCTTATCTGATCCCAAACCATCTTTTGCACTAAAATTTTTCCATTTCCCGTAAATGGGTAATCCACCCGATTCAGTTTTATTTATCTCATGAATTGTATCTGATGTGCTTCTATCAACAGTCATAAAGCTCAACGAAATCACAACAGATACTGTTAAAATCAATATCACAATTAGGGGTTCATATTTTAGATTCATGTTTTTCATAAGTCTGTTTTTAATTCGAATATATCAATGCGCTTTGCTGAATATCAAGTGCTTCTTTGTCATATTCAGGACTCCTTAAGGATTTTAAATAGTTAACAAGATCATTCAAATCACTTTTACTCATATCGTTTACATAACCATGCTTATCATCTGTTCCATAAATGGTCCATATTTCCTCCAGTGTCTTGGCCCGCCCGTCGTGCAAATAAGGAGCCGAGGCATATACATTGGTTAAATGTGGCGTATCAAAAAGTATTGGATCATCAGTATCAGCCAGGGTACTTACATCAGCGAATTTTAGATTTGTGTAAAGAGGAGCGGGATGACAGGTCACACAACGGTTGTTTTCCGGAATCAGATTACCTGAATTATCTTCTGTTCGCTCATAAAGCACCTTACCTCTCTGTTGTGAAGCCGTCAACTCTCCTTTAGGATTATACATTAAATTGGGCGGCTGTTTGATACTTCTCATAATATAGGCTGATATAGCATCCAGATCGTCATAGCTAAACTGCTCGGTTCTCGTAAGCACGGTGGAAAAACGAATACCATCCTGCTTATACACCGTTTGATTCATTCCATTCCACTTAAAAGGTGCCGTGTCACCAACTTCGTGTAAAGATTGGGTATTGGTCAAGTTGCGACCCATTTGTTTTCCTGCCATATTATAGACCAAACCATCTTCGTGGTTATCGGGATGACAGGTATAGCAAGAATACTGTGTTTGAAAAGTATGACCGGCATTATTAAAAAGCCTTCTCCCCTTCCGGGCCACAGAAATACTTACCGGGCCACCAAGATCAATTGAAGTCACTTTTTCGAGTGTTTCAGTATCAAACACCGAAATTTTGTCGCCAAGTTGTTCTGCTACGAACAGTTTTTTACCATCAAATGAAAGTGTCATTCCTTTTGGATTCGCCCCTGTCTTGATTCTTTTTATAACAAATCGTCTGCTTAGATCAAGGTTATTGGCATAATCCTTTCTAACCTTTGAATCTGTTTGCCGAAGCATGGCTCTTATGGAATCTATGGCAATCACAGAGATCATATCGACCCCAGAACTTGACACAAAAGCTTTTTTCCCATCAGGAGTAATGACTATATCAAAAGGATCCGGGTAATAGGCATTTGGCTCATCAAGTAAAAACTGAATAATTTCACCGTCTTTACCTCTTTCTATGACACCGATCCCATGCGTCATCATCCAACCACCTTCTACCTGAACAGAAGGTATCTGATTCTTTGGTCTGATCAACGTTACCATGGCAAGATCACCTTCGGGTGTATAGGCCGCGTTTTCCATAAGGTATGCGGATTCCACATTCTTTTTAAGGGCTCGCTGAGTATGTGTATTGATCAGCGTAAGCTCCGTGATCAGCGTTTCATCATAGGCTGCCATGTTTGCCCTTCTTCCTGTGACCAGGATTTCTTCTCCTTGGGGAGATATAGCTATTCCTGTTGGATTGTTTCCTGCAGTGAGCCTTCTGACCTCCTTTTTACTTTTCAATTCGATCACAGAAACATCCGACCCATAGGCATTGACCACATAAAGATGTGTTTCGTTTTGATCAAGTATGATTCCAGCCGGACCATTTCCGGCAGGAATGATATCCACAACTTCTAATAAAGCCAGGTCTATAACACTCACATAATCAGACCATTCATTGCTTACATAAGCCTTTTTCCCAGTTTGGTCAAGAATGACACTATGTGGATGTTGACCCACTTTGATCTTCGTTACCACCACTTTTGTTTCAAGATCTACAACAAGTAATTCATCCGTATCCTGAGCTACAACATATGCCCATTTATTATTTTGATCAACCGTCAGGTTAAAAGGTGAATAATAATCTGAATTAATAAGCTTTGTGATCAATTTGTTCTTTGAGAGCGGTACATGACATGAGGTACAAAGTAAAGGGTGATCAGTTACTGCAGTTCTTTCATTGACATGATCACGTGCCATTTGTCGGCCAGGATATAGTATAAGTATCACAAGCCCGATAAGGAGCCCTGTAATTACATATATCTTTAACCTATTCATAAATCGTTATTCTTTACCTGCTAATAATCTGGGTTCTCGAGGTATTTGTATTGGTTCCTTTAAAACCGATAAAGGTTGCCTGTTTGCCGGAACGACCTCATTTCCTTGATGGCAACCAACGCAGGCCCTTCTTTCGTTAGGCCTTAGGTTGATCCAACTACTGGGCCCGTTCACAATTTCTCCTTCTTCATTCAAGGTTTGTAACTGAAAGGGAGTGTCTGCCTTAAGCTTCAAATAAACAGAACCATCTTTTTCTACATCTACGGTTCCCAAGGAAGAGGTAAGGCCCAACACCTCAATTTTAACGGCTTTAGCTCCTTTTGTCATCGCAGTATCCTGATGAAATCCTAAAAAATTAACATCCTGACATAGCAAGAGCGCGGTTTGCTCCTTCATGTTCACTTCACTTGGAATTTTCTTGGGCACCATATGCTGTTCCACTACTAATGCTTCTATTGTTTTATACCGCGGATCATTAAAAACAGACCGGACAAGTTTCATATTTCTGGGGTCCAACTCAAACAGCCCATAAGATGCTTCTTTTGATTTTCTATAACACACCAGTAAACGTCCATTGACCATAGGGCTTATCCCTATAAAATCTCCACCTACTTTTTCCGATATGAGTTTTCTGCTTTTTAAGGGATTGTTATAGGAGATAGAAAATAGCTTCCCTAACCCTTCATCATTCTTTTCAAGAAGATAAATCTCACCAGTTTCGGTCTCCATTCCCTTGGAAATTAACTGACCCTGATCTTCACTTTTATAGAATAGCATTTCTTTTGTTCCATCAGGTCGCATGACCATAAGATTAGACTTGTTCAATTCAGAAGTCAGTGAGCGATTCATGCTGATGATTCTACCATCATGCAACATAGACGTTCCGGCATAAGACCCGGGGTTAAAAGTGATTTGTTCTTCTTGATTTCCGCCACTTGCTCTTGCAAAAAGGGCCTGTCCCTTCTGCCCGTTGTCTGAGTAAACAACTTGGCTATATATAATTTTATCTCCAGGCAGATAGACTGGATCAGTGCAATTTTCCTTCGAATTTGTAAGTGGCTTATATTGTAAACTGGCCAGGTCCATTTCATAAATTTGCCAGGCATCATGCTGATTTTTTTGCCCTGAGAAAACCATCTTTTTAGCATTGAATGAAATAGCAGGAGAAAAGGCCGAATAAAAATCTTTACTTAACAATAGAGGCTGCCTTTGCGGATTAGCCGGGTCCATCATCATTATTTGAGCTCCTGAAAGAACCCTTGGAAAGTCTGTTGAATTAAAATCTTTTATTTCCTGATCCTTATCTACCTGTGTCATAATGATCATCCCTTCGGAAGAGCGCTGATCACAGGATGTAAAAAGCCCTCCTGTAATTAGCATCAGGCTAGAAATGATAAAAAACGATCGTAATTCTTTAAACATATTTCATAGGCTAAAGTGGTTCCTTAATTGTAAGTATTTTATTGACCTCTATATGCTCTAAAACCTGACGTTTTCCTGAAGGCCATTTAATTTCTATTTCATCTATAATATCAGCCGCGGCCAATCCGAAATGTACTCTTGCATCATTTTGAGACAGGTAACCCGTAGTACTCTTCTTCTGGGCAGTTTGCACCTGATTTCCCGTACTTATTTTGATGCGGCAACCAATCCCATCCCTGTTGCTAGAGGTTCCAATAAGATTCAGCAAGATCCAGTTGGCCTGATTCCCTTTATTATTTCTTAAAAATTTACCCTGACCATCGAGGTTCACAATGTAAATATCAAGATCTCCATCATTATCATAATCACCCATACACGCACCACGACCAACATTTTCTTCTCTAAAATAGGCACTGAGATCAAGGGAAATATCATTAAATTTTCCTGCTCCAACATTATCAAATAACTGATCTTCCTGACCATAGAGGTGTTTCAATTCTCCATTGGCTTTAAAAATATCTGCATCACCATCATTATCATAATCTAAAAAAGAGGATGACCAGCCAACAAATTGCCCTGAAGCCATTGAGATACCCGAAGCATATGAATTATCTTTAAAAATTCCATTGCCAAGATTTTCATAAAGAGAGCAATAATTATCGTCTGAAATAAAAATGTCGAGTAGTTCATCATGGTTATAATCCGCAAAATCAACCGACATACTTACGGTCGCCTCTCCAGCCTGACTAAATCCTGTTCCTGACAAAGTTCCTTGATCACTAAATCCCTTTCCTTGGTCATTATGCCATAAATAATTAACGGTATGATCATTTGCCACATAAATATCGACAAACCCATCATCATCATAGTCAGCAGCGCCAACACCCATGGCTCTGCCATCAATGTCAACAATACCCATTGGCGCAGTTACATCTTCAAATGTACCATCGCCCTTATTTTTAAATAAAATATCTTTTTGACTGTCATAAGCCAAGGGGCCCGGAAAGCCATCCGGAGCATAATAATAGGAGTAATCAGGATCATAATTCAGATAATTCCCTACATAGAGATCCAGCAAACCGTCATTGTCATAATCCAGCCAAACAGCACCTACACTGCATTGCTCACCTCCTCCTATTCCAGCCTTATCCGTAATGTCTTTGAAAGTACCATCTCCATTGTTTAGATAAAGTGTGTTCTTACCGTAGTTGCTCAAATAGATGTCCGGATAGCCATCATTATTGATATCCCCAACTGTGATACCCATGCTATACCACGGTCCGTCTACACCTGCTTCCTTACTCACTTCCTTAAAAGTTCCGTTTTGAAGATTCTTGTATAAGTGATTGTGCGGGTTTGTCGCCTTGGGTTTGGTCTTGCTAAAGCCTTCAAGCCAGCTGCCGCTGCAGATGTAAACATCCATATAACCATCTTGGTCGTAATCAATAAATGCTGCTCCCCCTCCCACAGATTCAATAATATTCTCCATTTCTGAAGCGCCTATGGAATGCACAAAATTTAATCCTATGTCTTGTCCAATCTCCTGGAAATATTCGTCATTTGCTGCTGGAGAAATAGACACTCCCGAAGCGTCACTGTGATCAATTTTGTCACTAAAGTCACATCCCGTAATCAATAAAATAATGACTAAAAAAGCTGACCCTTGGGATACCCTTTTGATCATATTCTGGATGATGACCCTAAAAGAATCTTGACATATTATCTTCAAAAAATGTATATACACCTCCATCTAAACGCTTGATATATGAAGTTATAACCGCAAGCAAATCTTATCCAACCTCTTTAAACATCTCCCATTTAACAAGGCTTACAGGCTAATGAGATTATTTTTAAAGGGTGAAAACGGCATTATTTATTATCTTGTCAAAGTTGGCATTCATTTAGCTTAAAAAAAATGATATATATCAGTAAAAAAAATCTACTTTTCTTATTCCTTTACGGTAATTTTCAACCCCAGTCAAAGTGAGGTTCAATGACTGTCTGAGAAATAACTAGTTTACTCAAAATCAAAGTTTTATTTTGAAAATTAAAAGCATTCAACAGGTCAAAAAAATCAGCGTGATGGTTCCAACTATTGTCTGCACGATTGGATTGGTTTTCCTTCTTTCGAGTTGCCATCAAAACCCGAAAAAAAATCTTTTTGAATTTGTTGATACTGACCGATCGCATCTTGATTTCGCAAATACGATTACTGAAAATGACAGCGTGAACCCGAGTGAATGTTTGAATTGTTTTAATGGAGGAGGTGTAGGTATTGGCGACTTTAATAATGATGGCCTCTCCGACATAGTCTTTACGGGTAATCAGGTGTCTTCTGCACTTTATCTCAATATGGGATCCTTAGTATTTGAAGATGTTTCTGCAGAGGCAAACTTCTCGACAAATAGCTGGATTACAGGAGTTTCTATAGTTGACATCAATGCTGATGGGTTTGATGATATCTATTTGAATGTTGCCGGAGTAAATTGTGAGAACAACTGTCATAACCTCTTGTTTATCAATCAAGGACTTAATGAAGCGGGTATCCCTACCTTTTTGGAGCAAGCTGAGGCATATGGTCTTGATGATGGAAAATATGCGACACAGTCTGTTTTTTTTGACTATGATCAAGACGGAGATCTTGATGTTTATATCGTTCATAATAAGAACAATACAAATTTTAGCAGGAATTCGCCAAGACCTAAACAATACTGGCCCGAATACCTCACAGATTTTTTGTTGAGAAATGATGCGGTCGAAGGCATGGACCATCCGGTATTCACAAATGTTTCCAAGGCATTAAATGTCACACATTCCGGTTTTGGCCTTGGAGTTGGAATAGCAGATTTTAATAATGACCAATTGGTCGATGTGTATGTTTCCAATGATTTTATTACAGAAGACCTTTTATACATCAACAAGGCACATCATGATAGTATACGTCCTGTTTTTGAAGAATCCAATAAAAAGTATGTAGGCCATATGACCATGAATGGCATGGGGATGGATATTAGTGATATCAATAACGATGGCTTATGGGATATTCTTGTCATGGATATGCTTCCGAACAGTTATAATCGTCACAAACGGGTGATAGGTGGTATGAATTATTCGGCCCATATGACAATCACGGGTAATGACTATACGGCTCAATATATGCGGAATACATTACAACTGGGCAATGGGCATTTGAACGGACTGCCGGTTAAAAGCAGTGAAGTAGGATTTATGAATGGAATTTCAAGCACTGACTGGAGCTGGGCCTCATTAATGGTGGATTTTGACAACGATGGAGATAAAGACATTTTTGTGACAAACGGTTATATCAAGGATATTATCGACCTCGATTATATCAATTTTACCACCCAGAAAAGTAATGTGTTTACTCCAAATAAGAATAAATTAAAAAAGTACGTACAAGAGCTTCCTTCTATCAAAGAACCAAATTTTTTCTATGAGCAAAAAGAGCATGATCAATTTGAAGATGTTTCCGATATTTGGTCAAAAGCGACGCCTTCTCTTTCAAATGGTGTAGCCTATGCCGATTTTGATTTGGATGGCGATCTTGACATGGTGATCAACAATATCAATCATACAGCTTTCCTTTTAGAAAATAAAACCACAGAAAAATTACAACATCATTATCTAAGAGTTAAATTAAAAGGAAATGATCTCAATACGCATGCTATAGGTGCCAAAGTAACACTTTGGCATGAAGGTCAACAGCAACATCAATTTCATTCAGTGATCAGGGGTTATCTTTCGTCCGTTGATCCAATCATACACTTTGGGCTAAAGACGAGCACCATTGATTCTCTGAATGTCATTTGGCCTGATGGAACAAAAACCACGATGGTCAATCCGAAGGCCGATCAATTGTTGGAAATTGATCAAAGCAGCGCTAATAGTTTTAAAAAACCAGGTCCTGATCAGGAATTTCAGTTCAAATCAAGAGATAGTTTACTGAAATTCACCCATCAAGAGAATAAATATAATGAATATACGGATCAGCCTCTGTTGATGCGCCAATATTCCCGGTCAGGTCCTTGTATTACAGCCGCCAATATTGATGGCCATCCAGGTGATGAGATCTTTATTGGTGGAAGCTATAAAAAACCAGGGACCATTTGGTTTCAAGATGAGGACGGAATATATTACCCTAAACAAGCTCTTGACTCCATTTATGAAGATACAGATGCCGTCTTTTTTGATGCAGATAACGATGAAGACCTGGATCTTTATGTGGCAAGCGGAGGAAATGAGTTTTATAAAAATTCACCTAACTTTTTGGACCGATTATATTTGAACGATGGCAAGGGAAATTTTTTAAGATCCAAAAAATCTTTACCTGAGTTATTTCAAAGTACAGGTTGTGTAAGACCTATAGATATAGATCATGATAATGACATTGATCTTTTTATAGGAGCCCGAATATCAACCTTTAATTATCCTGAAACACCGCATAGTTCAATCCTCATTAACACCAATGGGACTTTTACAGAGCAGGCAGATTCAGCCATTTCTGAAATTGGTATGATCACCGATGCCATTTGGCATGATGTGGACAATGACTCCTGGGAGGATCTAGTTCTTGTTGGCGAATTTATGCCCATCAGCTTTTATAAAAATCACAAGGGAGAATTAAAAAAAATGCCCCATAAATGGTTGGATGAAAATAATAAGAAAACCACTACCGAAGGATGGTGGAACTGTATTGGATCTGCTGATTTTGACAAGGACGGAGATATTGATTTTATTGTTGGAAATCAAGGGCTAAATGGCTTTGTCAGACCGAAACAAAATTATCCTGTCTATGTGTATAATAAAGATTTTGACGGAAACGGCACTTATGACCCCTTATTGGGTCAATACTTTGAACATGAAGGAAAACAAATTTTATATCCCATCCATACAAGAGAGGATATAAAATTGCAGTTCCCTGAATCAATGGTCCATTTCTATACTTTTGAAGATTTTGCTAAGGTAAGTTTTGAAAGCCTTTTAAAAATCCAGGATCTGGAATCCGAGACTCTGAAGGCTACAACTTTTGCAAGTGCCTATATTGAGAACCTTGGTGAAGGAAATTTTAAAGTGCATAGCTTGCCTTCAAACCTTCAGGCATCTCCTATCAATGACTTGCTCATCGATGATTTTGATCAAGACGGCCAATTGGATATCCTCGCTGTTGGTAACGATTTATCTGCAGAATCTAATTACGGACAGTTCGATGCCTTGACAGGTTTATTCATAAAAACAAACGGCGCTGATTTTGACATCATTCAAAGCAGAAAATCCGGCTTCAATGTAAGCGGTCAATCCAAGCATCTTATAAAGCTTATTGATCATCAAAACAGAACACTAATATTAGCCACTCAAAATGATGATGAGCTAAAAGTATTTGAATCCTATTCATCGAGTAATTGATGAAATGATTTTGATAAAAATCATTGACGTCTAATTGATTTGAAGATCGAGGTTATTTAAGAAAACCACCGATAAGGTCGCTTAAACCACCTGATGATTTTGACCCTCCGGTCAACATACCTGCGATGTCATCCACAGAGCTATCATTTCCGTCAAAGCCTTGAATAAGAGATGCCATACTTGCCATATCGGCACCCTGTCCTCCTAAAAGCCCTCCGATAAGGTCGCTCAAACCTCCTTGATCCGAAACATTGTTCTGAGAAGTTTGTTTCCCAAGATAACTCATCACCAGTGGTGCTGCAACTTTCAACAAATTCATAGCCGAATTCATATCAATTCCGGAAGACTTACTCAAGGCATTCGCCGCATTGTTTTCCTGACCACCAAACACATGACCGAGAATTCTACCTCCGTCGTCCATCACATCCTTATCTATTTCACCACCTCCCAAAATACTTCCCAAATTATCTAACATGCTACCGCTGCTATGCTTTGAATTCTGAAGTGCTCCCAATAATTGTTCCGATCCCTCAACTGAACCGGTATTGTTCTTTAAAGCACCTAAAATAAGTGGCATTGCAGCACTTAAAGCACTTGATGTACTCTTGTCATCCATTCCCATTTGTGAACTGGCTCCTTTTACAAGTTCCTGCCCCATTTCGCTGTTTAATAAATCTAATATTCCACTCATATCTTAAAAATTTATAGTTATTGACTCAGCCTAAAGATAGCGTTTTTCACGCCCAAAATAAATTAAAGTCAATCTTGAAATGAAAACCTTAAACCCTGACTAAAGAAAATTATCAACTGATTTATACGCTTCAATAAGTGACTTTTCACCAGTTGAACCCTCAATTGAGTTTCCGTGCTCCATGCCTAAAATACCTTGGTATCCTTTTTCATGAATATATTTAAAAACATTTCGATAATTGATCTCTCCAGTAGTAGGCTCCTTTCTACCGGGATTATCACCTATTTGAAAATAAGCTATTTCATCCCATGATTTTTCAATATTCGGGATGAGATTCCCTTCTTGTATTTGTTGATGATATATATCAAATAATATTTTACATGATGGAGAATCAACTGCTTTGCATATCTCGAAGGCTTGGGGACTTTCTGACAGGAATAAACCAGGATGGTCCCGAAAATTCAAAGGCTCCAAAACCATAACTAGATCATGTGGTTCGAGAAGGTCGCTTGCCATCTTTAAACTTTCAACAACATGAGCCGTTTGGTACGCCATATTTTGTCTCAGGTCAACATGACCCGGAACCACCGTCATCCAATTGGCATTCACCCTTTTAGCCACTTCGATTGAAGCTTCTATGTCTTTCAAAAACTCCTCTCTCTTAACTTGATCTCCAGAGGCCAGATTAGCTTCTCTCCAATAAATTTTATGTGCCACAAAAACCCCCATTACCAGGCCTCTGTTTTCCATTACCTCAGCCATTTTTTCCTGAACACTAATATCCCTGCCCTTCATATTGTTATCCTCAAAGGCTGTAAACCCCTGATCGGCGATAAAATTCAGTTGATCAATAGGATCCTCGCCTGCAAGATTCTTAAACATTCCCAAGTGAGGTGCATAATTCAAATTAAATTTATGGGCAGTATTAAAATAATAATTTGTGATTTGGCTTGGAGAAATAGCTACTGCGAGAGCTCCAAGACCCATGGATTTGGTAAAGGATCTTCTTTTCATCTTATATAAATTTAGTAACTCCGGGGGTCGGTATAGAATAGTTACCATTAGCATCCGGCAAGGTTGGTGGAGTGCTTTCCCAAGTCATTTCTTCAGGAACCAAATCCATTTTTGATTTCAGCGCTTCTTCCATTGTGATCACTTGTCCGGTATAGGTTGCCATTCTGCCCAAAATAGCAGTCAATGTACTCATTGCACCATTTTCAGCATCGCTGATCACCTCTTTATTTCTTATGGAAGCGAATAGTCGATCATGCTCTACCTGATAAGGGTTTGGGTCCTCATTCCAGTTGCCTGGATATTTATAGACCTCTTTACCATCCAGATCAGTAATGATGGCTTTACCTAGTTCAACCGTTCCTTTTGTGCCTTGAAATACTTCATCAACACGATTCATACAATCAGGCTGATGTCTGCATTGGCTGGAAATCACCGCTCCATTAGCATAAGTAAATTCTACAAAATGATGATCAAAAATCTCTCCATGGTCTTTACCCGTTCTTATTTGTCTTCCACCCATGCCCTGCGCAGAAACCGGATACCCTCCAACAAACCAATTTGCTACATCAATATTGTGAATATGTTGTTCCAAAATATGATCACCACATAACCAGTTAAAATAATACCAGTTACGCATCTGGTATTCTAATTCAGTTTGTTGAGGCTGCCTCGCTCTCACCCAGACCCCCGAACTATTCCAATACACCTGACCACTTCTTATCTTTCCAATTTCTCCTTTGATCACTTTCTGGTATAGATCGAGATACTTACTTTCATAATGACGCTGCAATCCTACCACGACGTTCAGTTTTTTATCTTTTGCTACTTTTGCTGAATTCAATACACGTCTGATTCCTGCAGGATCGGTTGCCAATGGTTTTTCCATAAAAACATGTTTATCATTATTGACAGCATATTCAAAATGAAATGGTCTAAACCCGGGAGGAGTAGCCAAAATAACAACATCAGCAAGGTCAATGGCTTTTTTATAAGCATCAAAACCTACAAACCTGTTTTGCTCTTTAACTTCTATTTTTTTCTCTCCTTCAAAATGTTCCTGAATAGTTTTGAGGCTATTCTCCAGCCTATCATTAAAAGCATCTGCCATGGCGATCAATTTAACATTGTTATCAGCTGTGAGTGCCTGAACTGCTGCTCCTGAACCTCTTCCGCCACAACCTATCAAAGCCAACTTAAGTGTTTTATCATTATGAACATTGACCATTGCCTCCATAGAAAACGGTACAGTAATAATTCCTCCTGAAGCCAGCGCAGTTTTCTGAATGAACTCACGTCTTGCCTGCTTGTTTTGGGACTTTGATTTTCTTTTCATAATGTTAGTTTGTTTTTAGATTCCAATATTTATTTTGTTCTTTTACAGAAGGTGTTTTTAAAGGTCTTACAATTCTGAATCCCACAAAGGGAGCATCAGTATGCCACCATAAACTCTTTGGAATTTGTGGATCTCTCATTTTCCATTTTTTTGAAGAAGCCATTCTCGAGGCACTTCTCAAGTCAATAGGGTCATCAATCCAGGATCCCCCACGAACTGCTTTAGGGTATGTCTTAGGATTCATTATAACAGGATCAACAACTATGTCTTTTGATGTTTTATATCCTGCTTCTTCGTAATGATCATATGTCCATTCAGCAACATTGCCATGCATATCATACAGGCCCCATTTATTAGGGCTTTTTTCACCAACTTTATGAGAAGAATTCCTGCTATTTTTCTTGAACCATGCGTATTCAACCAGCCATGATTTATCATCTCCATAGGAATAGGAAGAAGTAGACCCTGCTCTGCATGCATATTCCCATTCAGCTTCAGTTGGAAGTCGATAAAAATTTCCGGTAAGCGCTGATAACCATTGACAAAACCTTGCAGCTGCCAATTGTGTCATACTAACGGCAGGATAACTTTTTACGCCCATACCAAAACTCATGTCTACATACGGAACTGTTGCTCCCGTTACTGCGTCTGGCTTTATCTGAACCTCTTTTCCTTTTACTATTGAGGTCTCCATGGCATCTAAGTCGCGACTTACAAATAAGTTATACAAATCCCAGGTGATTTCCACTTCACTCATCCAAAATGATGAAACCCTCACTTGATGTGCCGGAGCTTCATCTGGCTTGTGACCCCATCCCTTTTCTTCACTACCCATAAGAAACACTCCTTCTTGAATAAATATCATATCGATATTTTTATCCGTTCCGGAAATCTTTTGTACATAGTTCTTATCAGAATCTTGTGCCATCATGACTTTTGTACTCAAACTAGATACAAGAATTGTTATGATGAAGATGCTTAAAAATTCCTTTAACATTTATAATAGATTGATGGCTAACCTCTCAAAGTTAATAAAATGTTTCTATTTATTTAAGATAGTATTTCAACCATTATCTCGAAACTTGTTATTTCATTTTATTTCTCAGCATATTATCCGATATTTGTCTTTATGATGGATTTTCTCGTCAAACAAATGGTTGAAATGCCCTGGATTATCATTCCCGGTTTATAACCATTGTTCTCTACTTTAGTAATCAAATAGCAACATAACATTCATTCAATATAATATGAGCAAAGTAATCGTAATAGGCGCAGGTATGGTAGGAAGCGCGATGGCCATCGACATGGCAAAAAATCATGATGTAACGCTAACCGACATTAATTTGAAGGTACTTGAAGCGATCAAAGCAAAAAAATCTGAATTACATACCCAAACCCTTGATGTAACAGATAAAAAAGTATTGCAACAAACCATCGCCCCTTTTGATCTGGTGATTTGTGCCGTTCCTGGGTTTTTAGGTTTTGAAACGCTGAAGTCGATTATAGAAGCTAGTAAAAATGTCATAGATATCTCCTTTTTTCCAGAAAACTCATTGGATCTGGATGACCTGGCTAAAGAGATGCAGGTAACCGCTATTGTTGACTGCGGAGTGGCACCTGGAATGGACAATGTTATTTTGGGGCATTATAATGAAATCATGAAACTCACCGACTTCGAATGTCTCGTTGGCGGCCTTCCTAAAGAAAAAAAATGGCCATTTTGCTATAAAGCGCCCTTCTCTCCTATAGATGTGATCGAAGAATATACAAGACCAGCCAGATATGTCGAAAACGGATATGAAGTGGTTCGCGAAGCACTGACCGATTGTGATTATGTTGATTTCGATAAAGTCGGAACACTTGAATCATTTAATTCAGATGGTTTAAGATCGATCATCTATACGATGCCCCACATTCCAAATATGAAAGAAAAAACATTGAGGTATCCTGGTCATGTTGAATATATAAGGGTATTGAAGGAAAGTGGTTTTTTTAGTGAATCAAGTATAGAAGTTAACGGAACCGAAGTAAGTCCTCTTGATTTCACGAGTAAAATTCTATTCAATGAATGGAAGCTAGGTCCGAATGAAGAAGAAATTACAGTGATGCGAATCACATTAAAGGGTGAGAATTCCAAAGGGCTAATAGAAGAAATCACTTATGACCTTCATGACGAATACTGCCAGGAAACAGAGACTTCTTCTATGTCAAGAACTACCGGCTATACTGCCACAGCTGCCGCCAATCTGTTTTTGGATGGGCTATTCTCGGAAAAAGGTGTTTTCCCTCCTGAGTTGGTTGGTAAACATGAACCTTGTTTTGAATACTTCTTACATTATTTGAAAGAGCGAAATATTCATTATATAAAAAGTTCGAAGATCCTTTCTTAAAATTATTCAAAAGCAAACGTATACCGGAGGAGGTTCCCTTCCCACCTCCTCCATTGGTAATAAAATCGCATTATTTTATGCTGTGTCAAATTTGATGTTCTTTTAACATCGTTGATTATAGGTCTAAAATCTTTTGACCAAAACCCTTGACTCTGTCCCAATCTGTATATTCAATCTTAGCATTGCTGTCAGTTGGTCCCTTGGTCATCCACATGATAAACTGAATCATGATCCTGTCAAAGAAAGGATACTTTTTATAATCCAGTTTTCCTGCAAACACCTCTACTTTTGTGGGTCTCCATGTAATTTCTTTAAAGAATTTGATCACATATGGATTGGTATCCGCCTGATTTTTCTCTGGTTTTCGCGCCACAAGGTTGACCGAAAAGAAGGCAGTTTTACGGGTGTCCAGTGCCTCTTTATGCTCATTTATAAAATCAATAATAGTCTTATGATGCACACCGTACCTGATACTGGAGCCAATGATGATCTTATCAAAGGCTTCTAGATTACCATCAAAATCAGCCACTTCATACAAGGACATTTGCTTTCCTTCCTGTTTTAACTGGTCAGTTAAAACATTTGAAATTTTCTTTGTTTGTCCATCTACGGAAGCATAGAGGAGTAAAATCTTATCTGTCATTGAAATTAATTTTATCTGTTTGTTTGGGCAGTTTTCATCCTCTCTAGTTGTTCCTTTAGTTTTAAGGCTGCCGGTGTAATGGCCAGCCCACCCATGCCTGTACATTTTACGCAAGTGGGCATATCGGCACTTACCCTTTCTACTGTTTCCAATACCTGATCAAGTGGTATAAGATGTGCAAAACCTGATATCGCCATGGTGGCAGAAGACAAAGCGTTAACCGCTGCACTTGTGTTCTTTCCCAAACAAGGTGCCTCAACCCTGTCGGCTATCGGGTCGCAAACCAAGCCAATCATATTCTGAATTGCCATTGAAGCTGCGCCTAATCCCTGAGCTGCTGTTCCGCCAAAGAGCTGAACGATTCCTGCTGCTGCCATACCGGCTGACGCTCCGCATTCTACTTGACATCCGTGTTCCTCTGCCGAAAATCCAGGTCCCATTGCGAAATAAGCCCCCACAAGTCCTGCCGCATAATAACACATAATTTTATCGTCCATTGTGGCTTCAACTTCATCTGAAACTGCCTTTAAAGCAGCACCTACTGTACCGCAAGACCCGGCTGTAGGATTTGCTACAATGACTTCCAAGGCACTCTTAGATTCCATAATTGCAGCAACGTTTTCAATAATTTTATTGATAATGGATCCTTGAAGTATTTTCCCCCTTTGTTCTGCTTTGGCCACAAGGTTTGACTGTTGTGGCAAAAGTCTATCTTCATATGCTGTTCCTGCCAGGCCCTTGCTTATACTTCCTTCAATGATCTCTATAATAGTTTTCATTTTATCTTTTAATACCTCCTCAGAAAGTCCGCTTCGGTATTGCTCGTAAAGTAAACCCAAAGCCCCGAGCGACAAATCTTCTGCAACGCTGTAATCGATGAGCGTTTCTATTGACGAAAATGGAAGTTCTCTTTCCTGTCCGGCAATTACCGGCATGACGGGTAGCACATTTGCCACTTTGTAGACTTCATCATATTGCGTAATATGATATTTTAATCCCTCATCAAAAGGCTGAAAACTTTCAAAAATATATAATTTAAAGTCAGGTGATTCGACACATTTTAATTGAGCCTCTGGCGGTTTTATTTCCAGCAATTCCTTTTCTATAGTGCCATATGACCAAACCAAAAGTTCGTGATAATCTCCTTTCATATTCACCTCGCAGTTGTCAATTTTTTGAATTTCAAAAGATCCCCCACCCAAAGAAGCAGCAAGCACTTTCACATGATCTCCCTGAATAGAAGTTAAAGTGAGCAGCATGCTGTTCGCATGGGTATTATCAAAAGTGCTAATCTCGTAGTCGATGTTGACCCCTCTCTCCGAAGCTATTCTTTCGGTTTGTTTCATCAGATCATCCGCCATATCAATCTCCAGCAAACCACCGTTCATTCCTAAAACAGTACCCTGCTCCTCATAATTTGTTACCCAGGCTCCATCCTTATCAAATGCGATCAAAGCATGTTTAAGTGGACCGTCAATCATGTGCACTGCCATCTTTGCAACCCTCCAGGAGGCAGCGGTATGAGAACTTGAAGGACCTCTCATTACAGGGCCGATCACATCATTAAAAATACTAGGAAAACTATTCATGAGATTTTACTTTAATACAGTTAAGATCTTAGGAAAAAGGATTGTTCTTACTCCCATTAAAATTACATAATAATTTCTAATTGATTACTAATTAACTTGAATCGGCACCAAGTTGATTTTTTACTTTGAAGACAAAAACTTATTTTCGTACTCACCATTATTAATAAAGCTCCAATGCTAAAGAAATATTTCTTGATTGCCCTTCCAATGATCCTTCTGAATCCATATATACAGTTGTTTGCTCAAAAAGACCAAATCCCTTTGGAATCTAAATTAGAACAGGCTAGTGAAAGGCAGTTGATAAAAATTGGGATGATTTCAGCATCTAAACCTGCCAAACTGAAGTTTGGTAACTTTAGTACTGATAACAGGAAGGGCATCAGCACAACTCAGGGGGATGATGCTTCGCAACTCCTCTTTTCCTTTGACCTTCAGAATACCAAAGGAGATCTTGCAAAAGTAGAAGCTTCGGGAAACAAGGAAAATGTAAAAACTGAAAAAGAAAGTCAAGAGCAAAACGATATCAGCGTCTATATCACAACAAGTCTTGATCAGGATGACCTCTGGGTGCTGCTCATTGGAAAAAATAACGAAAGTAAAGAGCTATCCTTAAAAGATATTTTTCTAACCAATGGAAATGAAGAAATCACATTTAAGCATGTTATCGGTACCCCAACCAATAAATCAGAAGTAACTGCCCCTAAGGGGATAGAGGCTTTTATAGATGATTATCCCATTGCCGCAATGCAATATTATTCAGGCGGTTCATTTAGCTATAAAAAATTTATCTGGATCTCTGAGCAATCAGAACCACAATTACAATTGGTCATGGCTGCTGTTTTTTCTGCTATGTTAGAAGTTGGGGATTATTTCCAAGATGGCGGTTTTACTGATTAACCTTCTTCCCCACGTTAAATCTTGCCAAGTATTTTATCCATGATCCAGCTTGTATGTAAAGCTGTTTTACCTGTTGAAGGATGGGCGAAATCGTTTCCAAACAAATCCATTTGCATGGCCTCAACATGACCCGACTGGACATGCTTAGGATGATCAATTGTGATTTCCTGTCTATCTGTATTGGTTTCTATTAGCAACGGTACCTCCTGAAAAACAGAAAACGAGATCTTTCCTTCGCTACCGAATATTTCGACCCGATCTTCATTACCAAAACTTCCAAAATTCCAATTACCAGTTCCGGTAACCCCTGACTTATGCATCCATGAACCAACAACCGTATCAGGGGCTGAATACAATCCTTGCTGATTTTTACAGCACCCTGAAGCGTCTATGACATCCCCCAATAAAAAATGGAACAAATCGAGTCCGTGACTTGCCAGATCATCAAAATAACCTCCCGGAGCTACCTGAACATCCGTTCTCCAATTTGGAGCCTGCGATAGATCTAATTCACTCGGCGGCTTAGATAAAACCCAGTTTATATGCCTAACAAGTCCGATCTGACCCGTATCCAACCATTTTTTGACTTGTAGAAATCTAGGTAAAGTACGTCTGTAATAGGCAATAAACAAGGGTAGCTCTTTTGCTTCAAATGCATTATATATCTGAAGACACTCCTTATAACTCAAAGCCATTGGTTTCTCTATACAACATGGCTTTCCAGCTTTAGCAACTAGCAAGGCATAATCCAAATGTGAATCAGGCGGTGTAGCAATATAAACTGCATCCACCTCTGAACAATTGATAAGCGCATTGGCATCATTATAAAATTTTGCGACTTTATGACGTTCGGCATAATCTTTGGCCTTGTTGAGATCTCTTCTCATCACTGCAACAAGTTCAAATCCCTCCGTCTGTTGATAGGCTGGTCCGCTTTTGAGTTCAGTAACGTTCCCACATCCAATGATGCCCCATCGAATGGAATTTAAATGTTTGGTATAAGTCTGCATATGTGGAAATTACTGATAAAAGTAAAAATACTAAAATCTGAATTGAGAACTTAGTCGATCATTGTATCTTTTTTCCTGTTCTTTAGATGCCCAAGTATAAACAAGATTCCAACAAGTATAAAGGGGAAGGTTATCATTGTGATCACCCAGAGGCTCATGGACACTGAACCGTTCATACGATAATTGTGTATATATATAAAAGGGCTTAGTCCAATGCCAATGATCAGGAAGATAATCCCTCCGACCAATTCCCATTTCCAGGCGATCAATAATATTATAAGCAATATAAAGGAGGGGATAAGATGCATTGCGAACCCCTGCAATTGTTGCCAAATTGTAAGGTTCGGATCAAAAGCATCCAAAGCAAAAATACTCACAAAACTGATGGCCAGAATACAAATTATTCTGGGAAGCCAATAAATAAGTCTTGGATTGATCGTCATGACCCTTGTTTAACGTAAAACTACTACGCCCAAAATTTCTTTCATATGACAAGGGTCAATAAAAATATTGACGCTAATCAAAAATGAGGTCAAATTGATCGTCTACATCTTATGCAAATAAACCAACCTATCATTCAATGGTTGTTCATCTCTGAAATTTTCCAAGGGCATATTGTCTTTTAATTTTAGCACCTCTTCCAAGGAAACAACAATAGGTTCTTTGAATATGACCCATTGCACATTCTCCGTACAGGGTGGGGTCGTCAATGATCCTCCATAGGAATAGTACGACTTATTATCAGGGAACAATTTTGAAAGGTCAAAAGACTTTTCTATTTCCTTTTCTTGTCCCTTTTGCAAGGGAAGAAACTTTTCCATATCCTCCATGGTCTGACTTTGTTCTCCTTCTACTCCAAAAATGCCCAGAACAGTATAATTTTTTTCCTGACTTTGATGAACAAGGTGGATTTCAATTGGATATCTAACCCCATTAACCGTGTGTTCCGAAGGTTCATGAAAATGAATTTGAATCAAATTATAATTGGTTTCATTATAAGAAATCGAATCACCCTTGTCAAAATCAAACTGAATGGAATGCCCGTTATTCCTAACCTTGTTCAAAATCGTTTCTGCTGAATAATGCAAGTTGATTAAACTTTTCTGATCTCTATCTTCGATAGTATGAATATCAATGATATTAACCGGAGATTGTCTTTGCCCCGAGCAATCTGAATTTTTTTCGAATTCTGCCCAATGTTCAGGTGAAGTTTCTCCATCATAACTCCAATGAGTTTCATGTGACTGCTCCTTGTGGGCTTCTTTGTACCAATGTTGTTGTTGCTTTTTACTGCAGGAAATCATACTTAGAAAAAGTAGTGCGATTCCTATTTTCATTAATAATTTCATTCCTTAGGAATTTTAAGGCTCCTTTAGGTTAAGAAAACATCTTACATCTGTGCCTTTGACACTTCTTTATCATCTATGTTCAGATAAAATAAAGGAATCCAAATTAAATTTCAGGCGTAAAGGTATTTACATGTAATGAACTTACGTATGACAAAAATCAATAACAAATATAATTTTTAATCTTATTTGAAATAGTTACTTTACTGAATTCTAATTATTTTCATTTAAATAATAATCTTGTAAAACATAAAAGGCCTTTTTAGGGACTCCTTGTTCTGAGATCAAACCCTTTCGATTAAAATCCTTTTGGATTCGCTGTAAATGTCTCCTTGCCGATCTGAAATCCATAAGAATCCATGGGGATAGCCCCGCCAAAAATTCAATATTTCGCACCATTTCAATATTGGATTCATAAAGCGCTTCCTGGTATTCTTCCGTCCATCTTTCATTCTTCTCCCCATGCATACCTTGAAGGGCCCCACCTCCCATTTCACTCATGACCATCGGTTTGTCATAATTGTTTTTCCATTTTACATCTGAACATGATTCAATTTCATCCACATACCAGCCACAATAATGGTTGATACCAATAACATCTACATGTTCTCCTAGAGGGTCATCAATCACTTTTCCTCCTTCATCATTGCTTTGTGTATCGAGTGCTGCAGAGACCAATCGCGTAGGATCCAATTCTCTAACTTTTAAAGACAAATTTTTCAAAAACTCATTTCTGGCTTCGCTTTCAGGTGTTTCATTCGCAATTCCCCAAAGAATAATGGCAGCCCTGTTCTTGTCTCGGTTAATCATTTCTTCCAATTGGTTTTCTGCATTCAGATAGGTGTCTTTATTGTCAAAAAGCACGGTCCAATACACAGGGATTTCTGACCAAATTAAAATACCCATTTTTTCAGCCTCTTTCACCATGGTTTCACTATGTGGATAATGCGCCAGTCGAATAAAATTACAGCCTAATTCTTTTGCCCATTTCAATAAAATTACACATTCCTCTTTTGAGGTCACACGCCCTGTTTTAAATGGGGCTTCCTCATGTATAGAGATTCCTTTTAAGAATATATTTTCCCCATTTAAAAAAATCTTACTACCCCTGGTTTCGATAGTTCTGAAACCAATTTGATCAGTAACCTGATCACTCTTTGAAATAATATTTAACGTGTATAAAGTTGGTGATTCAGGCGCCCAAAGCTTAGGCTTGGCTTTGAATGAAAACATTGCTTTACCATTTTTAACCTCCGCCTCTATTTTTTTGTTTAACTCCGGAATTTCAATTTTTACAATCTCACCATCACTACTATTTTCGAGGTCAACCCATCCGGTTATTTGAGTTTTACTATTTTTTTCAAGTTGTAGAAAATAATCTTTAATATGGCTTTTGGGTACTCCAACAAGATGTACAGCACGTGTAATACCTCCATAATTCCACCAATCTGTATTCACTGTGGGAATGGCCTCTCGCTTTCTTTTATTATCAACTTTTACAACCAAAAAATTATCCTTCTCCTTTAATTTATTGGTAACATCGAATTGAAACGGTGTATAACCTCCTACATGGGAGCCCAACTTTTCTCCGTTTAAATAAACAATAGCCTCATAATTCACCGCTTCAAAGTATAGATAAGTGATTTGATTGTCCTTAGCAGAATAATCAAATGATTTTTTGTACCAAACAGTTCCTTCATAATAATAAAGCTTTTCCATTTGTGTATTCCAATCACCTGGCACCATTAACTCAATATCACTGTCAAAATCATATTCAATCAAATCTGATGGTGACTGTGGTTTCTTATTTTCAAAATAACCGTTCTTCTCTTTTGGCAAATACCTATGGTTATAATATCCATTTTCCAAGGGGTCAACAATGGCCTGCCACAAACCTTTTAAACTTGTGACATCTCGTGAATTAATATTCTGAATAACTGTTGTTTTTTCTTCTAATTCTTGGGCTACTACATGAAACTGCATGAAGAAGATCATAAAGAATAATAAGTAATACGCTTGTTTCATTTATTTGGTTATTTATGTTGATAATAAAAAATATACATAGATTATATGTTCAAGACGGAACAACTAAAGTATGAGTATAGATCATGAGAAATAATAGATTTCACTTATCAGTTCTTACTTAATCAGTCATAACTATTATTGGTATCCATTTCACAAAGTTTGACCATGGCGTTGGAAACTTTTTGAGTCACTTCTTTAAAAAATAATTTTCCCTTTTCTTTACTCGCAAATTTAGGATCTCCTATACCCGTATCCTCAGTCACTTTGGACCATTTTCTCTCGGTCCAGAGCCAGCTTTCCGAGAATTCAGAAATGTTATGCTTTTTCTCTTTTCCTTCTCCCCATTCCGATTTAGGCAAGACCAACTCAGGTTTCAAATGCAATAACAAACTGGTTTCCATTTCTTCAGCATGATCACCATCCATCTCAAAATATTTTTTGCGTTCCATGGCTTGAAACCAATTCGAAGTAGCCAAAAACATCTCCGGAAATTCAAGCCCAAGCTCTCGGAGCATCGTCTTAAAATCATTACCACCATGACTATTAAATATCAATAATTTATGGATTCCTTGCCTGTTTAAAACCGTGATAATGTCTCTGAGGATGGCCAACTGAGTAGAAGGATTCAAGTTAATATCCAGATAAATATCACTTTGTCCGGTATTTACTCCAAAAGGTATGGTGGGCAAAACAATAAGCTTTGAACCTTTTTCCCAGGCCAGTCTTGCCGATTCTGCCGCAAGAAAATCAGACTCAATATTATCCGTGGCATAGGGTAAATGATAATTATGTGCTTCAGTTGCACCCCAGGGTAAAATGGCAAGTTCTATCTTTTCATCCTTCAGATGCTTCCAATTTGTTTCAGCTAAAATATAGGGTCTCATAAGTTTGATTTGGATGACGTTAAGATAGCACTAAAAAGGAAAATTGGAAAATGAATTTGTAATAAATATTGACTATAAATCATTGTCAAAATCTCAAACTAGTAAATCTCACAACAACTCTTACCACATAATATATGGCTGATCACAGCCCCTTAAAAATAAAAAACTCCATGAAAATAATTTCCATAGAGTTTTTCTAATTTATCCTCAATCAAACTACAGTCCCAAAAAAAAGAAAACTGTAAAATGATATAAAAAATCAACTATTCTTCTACAGCTCCTACCTTTTCAAGGGCAATTGCAACGGCTTCCGCATAAGTAAGAATTAAGACTTCACCGATATGAAGCTCGGTCATTAACTTTTCATCCTCCATAGGTATACTTACAAAATTCCCATTTGGCCCGCTAACTGTTGCCACCATAAATGGTCTGTTTAATGCTTCAATAGTTACTACAGCTTTCACAACTGCACCAACAACAGCTGCAGGATCAATTCCTTCAGGAGCCTTACCTGCTTCTGCTATCATTTGAACCGGTTCTGCAACTTCTTCAGGAGTTGGATCGCGAAATTCTGCCTTTAAATAAGTAAAGTACTCGAATTTTATGACATCATCTACGGCAATTTCATCGAAACGCTCTACGTCTTCTCCTGCGGTCATTGTTACCAGCCCTCCATCAGTTCCCATAAGGGTAATTTCTTTGGTTTCAGCATTAATTTCTGTAACGGTACCCTGCATACTTACCTGATCCCACTTTTCTCTTGAAGGTCTTTTATCCTGAGCATAGGTATTAACTGATAAAAAAGCCATTACTAAACATACAATAGCATAAATTTTTGGTGATTTCATGTTTCAATTTTTATTTTAAAATTAGGTTTTGTTTATGTTGCCGCTAAGATAGGCCTATTCAATCAATTTTTGCATCAAACTAATCATATAAAATCCCAGAATTCCTTTGGTTATCATCACTCTTTAAACACTTGCTGAAATAACAATCTTACCCTGCAGCGGGGAAACGTTAAAGATGATATAATTTCCTCGATCATCTTTATTGATTTCAAGACCTGTAGTAATTTCCTTATCGTTACTCTTTACTTTAACACTTTTCCAACTTCCTGGAACGTATGTTTTAAAGGTGAGAGGCACATTGTAAATTGTAGGATCAAGATCAGATAAAAAAGTCAACGATATTGACCCATCCTCAACATCACTAATGATGTCAATATTTTGTCTTTGCTTGATATATTTGGTCACATCGGCAAAAGTGGCTACCCAGAGATCATTCTCTTTTTCTTTTATAAAAGTGAAATAATCTTGCAATTCCTCAGCCGTTTTTGGTTCCCATCCGAAATTATCCACGCCGTGAAAAACAAGTACCAGCCAAATATTATCGTTGGCCAGACATTTGTCTATCCATGACTTCATAAGATCCATACTCGAATTGGTCAGGGGCCCTCTTTGCCATTGCACATATTCATTTTCAGATGCTCCCGGATCCTGATCACTCGATCTGTTAAATTCATCCAGGTAGGTCTCGGGCATACGATTGCGTAATGCGGGATATACTGACCTAGCGTATTCCATAACTCTTTCATTTTCTGTACCATATGGGCACTCAACTGAAAATGTAAACTCCTCACCTAGATGTTTAGATATATCCATTTTACTTTGCTCCAGCTCATATAATAAGTTGGCCTCATCCAACACGGCCATCCGCGGATGCGTAATACTATGGCTGGCAATTTCATGACCTTCAGCTGTATATTTCCTTAAATCATCCCATGAAGTTGTGTCTTGTGGATTATCATGATACACCACTTCATCAGTATCCTTTAAGTTACCGTTGCGTAATTTCTTATAGGCTTCATCTATGGATTTATAAGCTTCTGTAATCTTACCTGATTCAAAAAGTGACCCTGCGTTTGAATGTGCCATTAATCCTTGATTTGGCCCTGTAAATCCTATCAAGGAAGCTCTTTCAAAGAAGTTATCTGCATTGGTTTTGATCAAGTCGGTTTCCCGGATAATGTCATCTTTAGATCTTCCTATAAATCTACCCTCTTCCGATCCGTATACCTTTCCTGTCAGGACAAAAAACGTAGCAGGAAGGTTCAATTTGTTCATGATTGGTCTGGCTACGGTAAATTGGGTGATGATCCCATCATCATAAGTTATAGATACGGCAGATTTCTTGTTTCCCTGCCATTTTGATACTGTAGTCTGTCCCACATGTTGATCTTGACTATTGTTACAACTCAACAATATCAGTCCAATAAACAAGATGGTCATGGTTTTTTTGATCAATTCCGACTTTTGCATTTTTTTATTGATTTAAAATTCACCACTTGTGAATCTGACTTAAATATAATTATTTAAAACTTTTTAGAAATGCAAATTACATATAACTATTGGCAGCAGTTATCTAAGAATTTCGTCTTTGCTAAAAATTAACTCAAACCATTAAACTATTATGCAAATAACCGGTCTAAATACTTGAAGAAAACAAAATAAAAATCATTAATTTTATTCTTGATCATAAAACTGAATTCTCATTAAAATCAATGCCCTATGCTTAAAAAAATTTTACTTACGTTGCTTGCATTATTTTTGATCATCCAACTGTTCAGACCTGAAAAAAACAATTCAAATGACCTGACATACGCCGTATCAAAAAAATATGAAGTACCCGAAGAGGTAGCAATGATCTTAAAAAACGCTTGTAACGATTGCCATACCAATAATACGGTTTATCCCTGGTACGCTAATATACAACCTGCTGCCTGGTGGCTTGATGAACATGTTGTAGATGGAAAAAGACATTTGAACTTATCGGATTTCACCAATTTACCCATTGCAGTTCAAAATCATAAATTTGAAGAAATCGTTGAAGTCATCGATGAAAATGAAATGCCTTTGGAATCGTATACCTATCTGGGGCTACATCAAGAGGCAAATTTAACCTCATCAGAAAAGGACATTATAAAAGGATGGGCTGCTAAACAAATGGATTATTTAAAATCCAATTATCCGGCAGATAGTCTTATTATGAAGCGCAGACAACCGAAAAAACAATAGCGAACCTTAAGATCTGTATTGGATTTAATGACTATAAAACTCCATTGCTTTAGTTGCTCTTTTATCATGATCAAACAAGGTTGCATTATCCCAATGTGATCCCTGACCCCATAAGGTCATACATTTGGTAGAAACCCATGCTGGCTCCCAGTAAATAAGCCCCTCACCTCCGGCTTCTTGGATGTTTTTCTTCAATTGCTTCAAATAATCCAATTGACCTTGTTGCGTTGCCGGAAAACCTGATATAAGTGCCTTGGTATCTAAAATGTTATTTGCTGTATCGACATTATCCATAGTATAAGGATAAGCAGTTTCAACTATCATCAATCTCTTTTTATGACGCTCAATTAATAATTTGAATGCATCTCCTACCTCATTCAAATCATATTCGGACCAAATAGGGTAGTATGACAAACCTATCCAGTCATAGTCAGTTAACCCATTTTCTGCAGCTTCTTTAAACCACCACAATGCATTCTCTGGCTGGGCGATATGGAGCATAACTCCTATCTCTTTATTTTGTTCCTTGGAAACCTGTCGTACGGCTTCTATACCTTTATTGATCAAATAAGCGTTTCTATCCCAGTCAATGGGCCATACCAATTCTTCTCCTTGCAGTATCATTGGGTTTATCTCGTTGCCCACTTGAACAATTTCTGGAAGCAATTGTTCCTTTGCAAGATCAATCAGTATTTTGTAGGTATAGTCGTAGAGTAAAGAACCTAACTTATCCTTATCATTAATAGCTGTTTCCCAAGCCACGGGTATTTTCTGCTTTGCCGGATCCGTCCAGGTGTCTGAATAGTGAAAATCCAATAGTACCTGCATCCCCTCTTCTTTTGCCCTTCTAATTGTTTTTAAAACATCCTCGTAATCAGAATAGGATGTCCATTCCGGGTTATGCCACAAACGGACACGAACCAAATTTGCACCAGCCTCGCTAAAAATAGTATAAGGATCTTGAACAAGATTTTGAGAATTTTTATAAACAGCACCGCAATCAATCATTTCATTAACATAGGATAGATCAGCACCGTAATAGAAATCAGTTTTTGCTTCAGGAGTATCCGGAATATTTGACTCGGGCAGTCCTATGGGGTCCACACCTTCCTGAGGCAGATCCTTACTGTTGCATGATAGCAAAACTGCGCAGGCTAGAAATAGTAAATTTATCATATTTGGCTTAATCATTGATTCAAATAATTAACTTAAATCTGACGAAATGGCTTCTCAATTCATTTATTTTCAAAGGTAATCAATAACAAAAAAAAAGCCCATCATCAGATGGGCTTTTTAGTAAGTGTAAAAAAATTTTATTATGAGATAACTCTAACGTTAACTGCATTTAATCCTTTTTTTCCTTGTTCTAGTTCAAACTCTACTTCGTCATTTTCACGAATTTCGTCTACAAGACCTGAAACGTGTACAAAATGTTCTTTACCTGTTCCTTCCTCGCTTATGAAACCGAATCCTTTAGCGTCATTGAAGAATTTTACTTTACCTGTATTCATTTTAAAAATATTTATTAATTTAGTGCAAAGATACGCATATTTATGAAATAATTTCGTTTTTCGTAAAAAATAATAATTTTTTTCCTTTCCTATAGTATAAATGTCAAAAAATCAAGGCAGCTCAACTAATTCCTAAAGACCAAACCTTTTATCACAAGCTTGCGGAGAAACTCAAAATTAAGAGGCTTTATGCCAACTTGAAATTAAACTTGTACAAGTTTAATTATCTTTAAGCAAATTTTAATTAATCCCATTATGACGGCACATCAATCAATATTGCACTTGAAAAATAAAATGTCTATATCAATTATAGGACAAGAAACTTTGATTGATCGACTGATATTAGTCCTACTTGCAAATGGAAATATGCTTTTAGAAGGTTTGCCTGGTTTGGCAAAAACAAGGGCTATCAAATCCTTGGCCAAGGAATTGGATTGTGGATTGAGCCGTATTCAATTTACTCCTGACCTTTTGCCTTCTGACATAACCGGGACCGAAATTTATCAACCGGAGTCAAAAGAAAAATTCATTTTTCAACATGGCCCAATATTCAGTAACCTGATTCTTGCCGATGAGATCAACAGATCTCCTGCAAAGGTGCAATCGGCACTTTTGGAGGCTATGGAAGAACGACAGGTTTCAGTCGCTGGAAAGACCTATAAAATGGAGCCATTATTTATGGTAATGGCAACACAAAATCCTGTAGAACAAGAAGGTACTTATCCGCTTCCTGAAGCCCAAATGGATAGATTCCTAATGCACGTGATGATTGATTACCCAGATGATGAATCAGAACTTAAAATTCTCAGGCTCAACAGAGAAGAGCAAACTAAACAAGTAAAAGAAGGCACAAAACTTTCTCCCCAGGTAATTTTTGATGCAAGAAAGGAGATAGATCAGGTAACTATATCTGAAAATATGGAAAAATACATAGTCGATATTGTATCGGCAACAAGATACCCAAAAAAGTACAGTGAAGAACTTGACAATTGGCTAGATTATGGGGCCAGCCCAAGAGGAAGTATCGCTATTGATCGTGCCTGTCGTACTCACGCCTGGATGAATGGAAAAGATTTTGTTACCCCCGACAATATCAGAGCCATAGTGCATGATTGTTTGCGTCATAGACTGATTCTCAGCTATGAAGCTAATGCTGATGGGATAACTCCAGATCATGTGCTTGATGAAATTTTACAACAAGTAGCTGTAATTGCATGACATTAATGAATAAGCCCGGTACATATCCCAAAAACATTTTTGTTTCCTTGAATGATCTTCTTAAGATGGAACATCTTTCAAAGGGCTTTAGCTTTTTAGCCAGTAAGCAAAAGGTCAGAAGTCTTTTAGGAGGAAAACATGCGTCAAAACTCAGAGGACGTGGATTGGATTTTGAGGAAGTACGACATTATGTACCTGGTGATGACATTCGAAATATTGACTGGAAAGTGACTGCCAGAACCCAAAAAACACATTCACGGGTTTATAGTGAAGAAAAGGAAAAACCAACACTTATCGTTGTAGATCAGTCAAAATCTATGTTTTTCGGCTCTCAAAAAAAGACAAAATCAGTTGTGGCAGCTGAATTGGCAGCTTTGACAGCATTTAAAGTACTCAAAGAAGGAGATCGAGTGGGCGGCATTGTGTTTGCAGACAATGGTATTGACATCGTTTATCCGAAGCGTGACAGGAAAAATATCTTGCGTTTCCTGGAAAAAATAGTGACGCGTAACAGAGAGCTTATCGATTCAAAACCTATCGAGTTTGACAAGGCCCTTGCCGAAACCTTAGCCAAGGTGAAAAATATAGTAACCCATGATTTTCTAGTAGTAATAATTAGTGATTTTCAAAGATACAGGCCTGAATTAATAAAATTTATCACGCGGATCTCAAGACATAATGATGTGATTTTAGCCAAGGTTTACGATCCGATGGAAAAATCGATTCCAAAAAAGAAATTAATTGCAGGCAATGGAGAAAAACAACTTCTTATTGATGGAGAAAATGCGAGCCTTAGACAAGAGTTCAAGGATGATTTTGATGGTGAATTTGAAAAATTTAAGGTTGAGATGAAAAAGCATCGAATTCCCGTTTTATCAGTCAACACGGTACATGAAACGGATGTTCAATTAAAAGAATTATTCAAAAGAACATGATAGTGACGATAATCGAATTTTTTGCAAATATTTCTGCGGTCTCAACTTCATTGATTCAAGAACCGGCTGTGGTTGTGGCAGATCAGGACCTTGGCCCGATATGGGAACCAGATCCTGTAAAATTTTCATTTGAGACACCTGCCTGGTATGTTGTTGGCATCTTGATATTTTTAACATGCTGCTATCTGATACTTCGTCGGATTATACATTACAGACAGAATGCCTACAGAAGAGAAGCCATAAAAGAATTAACCCAAATAAACCAATCTAACTCAAATAATGAGTTACATCTGCAATTATCAGAATTGTTAGTCATTCTAAAAATGGTCGCCTTTAAAGCTTATGGAAGAAAGAATGTGGCAACTCTTTATGGAAAACCTTGGTTGCTATTTCTCGAATCCAAAGCAAAAAACACCCCTTTTAGTAATTATGAAGCGATTATATCCAGGACGATCTATGAAAATGCAAGGCCGGATATTAAGGAATTAGATGAATTGAAGCGTCTTTCAAAAAAATGGATACAAACACATGCCTGATAATTTTGAAATAGCGTATCCCTGGATTTTTATTTTGATCCTTTTGCCAGTATTTATATACTGGCTGGCTCCTGCTTTTAGAATCAAAAGCGCATCTCTTCAAGTACCAAATCTAGAAAAAACGGCGTCTCTCACGGGACTTAAACCCAAAGATTCGGCTTTGGTAACCAAAAAAAATAAATTAGTCTCATTCCTCCTTTTTATCATTTGGGTGCTGATTTTGATGACCCTTTCTTCCCCAAGATTGGTTGGAGAACCTGAACTCAAAATCAAAACATCACGTAATTTTTTGATCGTTGCCGACATTTCCTTTAGTATGGCCAATTCAGATTGGGTCATCGAAGGTAAAAGAACTACCCGCTGGGAGGCGGTCAAGAGCGTGATGCATGAATTCATTGAAAAAAGAACAGGTGACCGAATGGGTCTGATATTTTTTGGTTCAAGTGCTTATGTTCAGGTTCCGTTTACCTCAGATCTTAAAACAATGGAGCTTCTTTTGGAGGAGGCAGATGTGGGGATGGCAGGCCAAATGACCAATATAGGAAAAGCCGTAGTAAAAGGCATTGAAATGTTTGATCAGGATACCATCAAGACCAAAGTCATGCTTGTTCTTACCGATGGTGTCGATTCCGGAACCGAGATTCTGCCCTTAGATGCTGCAGACCTGGCAAAAAAAGATAGTATCCATATTTATACTTTGGGTATAGGAGATCCTGAAAATTCGGGTTCAGATCTCGATGAACAAACTTTAAAAGAGATTTCAGAAATGACTGACGCCAGATATTTTCGAGCTATAGATACTGAGCAACTATCTGAGATTTATGCTGAACTGGATAAACTTGAACCCATCGAGTACGAAGAAGAAACTTTTATACCTGCTACCCTACTCTATTATTATCCGTTAACCCTTGCTATTGTCTTGACTTTAATACTTTCATTGATGCTCGGAATTGTTTCACTGCTCAAAAACAAAAGAGATGGATGATACTTTTTTACATATCAATTGGGAGACGTTTCATTTTCTAAGGCCTCAACTTTTATGGCTATTAGTTCCTGCCTTTCTTAGTTTTATTATTGCCTTGTCAGGACTTCGCGAAACCATTAAATGGAAAGATGTGATCGCACCCCCTTTAAGACCTTTTATGATTAAAAAGGGAAGTGAACGCATCAAAAAATGGATGCATCTGGCCTTATTTATTTGTGTTTCTGCGGCCATAACTGGGGCTTCCGGCCCTTCCTGGAGAAAAATAGAAGAACCTGAAAAAACATTAGAGACTCCCTTAGTCATCCTTTTGGACCTTTCACAAAGTATGTTGGCTACAGATATTCAACCCACACGACTGGAGAGGGCAAAATTTAAAATTCAGGATTTTTTAGAAGCCAAGCCAGGTGCACTCACGGCCCTTATAGGTTTTGCAGGCACGGCACATACCATAGTTCCTTTAACCAGAGACTATAACATCATAAAGAGTCATATCAAAACCTTGTCACCTGCTGTCATGCCTTTTCCAGGAAGTGATCTGGAGAAGGCTCTTGTTTTGGCAGACACAATCACCGGAAGAACTGAAGCTCCGGGAAATATATTGTTGATCTCTGATGATTTTACGGAAGCATCATTCAGTCAAATACAAAATTTTGTTATGTATACAAATAATCAGGTGACTATCTTACCCATGAATACTTCGGGAGGAGCAAATATCCCTGCCAAACGAAAAAATCAGGTCATAAAAGACTCGAATGGCAATGCAGTTAGATCTGCACTAGACAAAAATATTCTTGAAAAAATGGCTTCCTTGGAGAATGTATCCATCTCCGCTTTAACATTAGATAAAAGTGATGTTCATTTATTGGCTAAAAATATTTCAGAAAATTTAGAATTTAAAGAAGATGCAGAAGAAAAGGAAAATAACTGGAAAGATGACGGTCTGTGGCTGGTCCTTCCGTTTGCTTTTGTCTTGCTTTTATGGTTTAGAAAAGGGTGGGTAATTTATGGCTTACTCATCATGGTAACATTCAGCTCTTGCGGAGAAGAATCTAAATTTATAGATCTTTGGGAAACCAAGGATTTTCAAGCGCAACAGCATTACGATAAAGCCGAATTTGATCAGGCAGGTCAACTTTATACAAACCCTATTTATCAAGGAGTTGCCTGGTATAAGGCCGAAGATTACGATAAAGCTATAAAAGCTTTTGAACAAGATACAACAGCCATGGGTGCCTATAACCTTGGCTTGGCTTATTATAAAAATGGAGATTATGCTGCCTCCGCACTTGCTTTTGGAAAAGCCATAGAAATAGATCCTGAACTTGAAGCAGCCAAAAGAAATCAAGCCGCCACCCAAAATCTTATAGAGGGAGCAAGTGAAGTGGATCCTGAAGAAGCGCAAGAGGCCCCTAAAAAACAAACTGCCCAAAATATTGAAAATAAAGACCAGGAAGATCTTGGCGGAGGTGGTCAAGAGGCAACAGAAGAAGACATGAAGAAGGAAAGAAAAGAAGAAACTGTAAGTACCGATATGAGAACAGGAAAAGAAATGGACGAAGTTCCTCCTGACTTTGAATCAGGAAAAAGTGAAAATTCACAAAAAGTATTGATGAGGAAAGTAGATGACGATCCCTCATTATTTTTAACAAGAAAGTTCAAATATCAGGTAAAAAAGAAAAATCTGAAACCCAGTAATATTAACACAACATGGTAGACATCCATAGAAAGGTTAGTTTTTGTTTGCTATTACTCATGATGTCATTTCATGGTTTTGGCCAAAGACATCTGTTTAGTGAGGTCACCATAGACCGAAGCAAGGTGTATGTTGGCGAGCCGGTTGAAGTAAGTGTTGGGATATATACTTCTACCTGGTTCACCAAAGGAGTCAATTTCGGAAACATAAAAGTTAATGGTGCCTTTACCGTCTATTTTAGGTCTGTTTCCAGCACAAAGCAGGTGAATGGAAAAAATTATGCTGGCGTTGTAGCCATCTATAATGTTTTTCCTTATGACAATAAGGATCTTATTTTTCCCTCTCTGGAATTCACTGTTGAAACGCCAAACGAAGGAGACAGTAAAGGGGTGAAAAGAGTTGTCAAAACCAAGGCTCGAAATATTTCGGTAAAAGCAGTCCCTAATAATTATGATCAGGATGAATGGCTGGTATCATCGAGCGTAAGTGTTAATGAATCCTGGCAAGGAGATCTAAAAAATGTAAAAATAGGGAATGTCATCCAGCGTACTATTTACAGAAAAGCTTTTGGTACCGTTTCAGAACTGATCCCGCCTATTAAATGGGATAGCGTTCAAGGAGTAAGTATGTATCCAACAAGAGCTGAAATCAATAGCGAAAAATCAAAAACCTCCATTAGCGCTTCGAGATCGGATGGGGTTCGGTATTTATTTGAGAAAGAAGGAACTGTAACGCTTCCTGAAATTACAGTGACCTGGTGGAATTCGAGGCAAAACAAATTATTCAAACGCACCTTAAAAGAAAAGACTTTACGTGTCTTACCAAACCCTGACCTGGGGATGTTGGAAAGTGTTAAAGATTCTCTTGCTTTATTCAATCAGGGAATTGATATGGAAACATCTGTTGAAGAAGAATTAAACATATTCGGCTTGTCATTAAAGGATTTTTTAACGTATTTGGCAGTTATTCTAGCGAGTCTATTTCTCATTTATAAATTATTAAAGTGGCTTTTAATAACCAAAGGGCTCCTGGAAAAGTGGAAACACAAGCGAGAAGCCTACTCGAACTCTGAAAAATACTACTTCAAGTTATTTCTTAATGCGGCTACCAAAAAAAATTCAAATGCTGGTCTGAATGCCATGTACAATTGGATCGATCGTTTGGAACTAAAAGAACCAACATTGCATTATTTGGCGGAAAACTATGGTAATCCGGCTTTCATCTCAGCCCTTGATCAATGGGAAAGAAAAGGTGACGCCTATCCTTTTACGGAAATTCATCATATCAAAAAGGCACGAAAGAACTATTTGAAAAGGATGAATCAAAGCTCAATTCAAAGCTCTGCTCACTGGATAAATCCCTAAAGGACTAAAACCGGCTTTCACCTTTAAGGCCGACTACAAATGCATCCTTAAACCCCTGTTTTCTCATCTTATTCATATGGCTTCTTGCTTCTGAAGAAGTTTCAAAAATACCAGCATAATACCTGTTTAAGCCGTCATTATATCTGTAATTGAACAAATCTGTTAACTTGCTGTATTTATTGGTTTGCACCTTTCCTTTGAATGCACCAATCTGAACCGTATATAATTCTCTGCTACCACTGAAATCATAATTCAAATAAAGGCCGGAATTAGATACCTTTTCATTCACAGCATAATTACCTGATGAACTCTTATTTATAGATTGAGCAACGATTGCATCTGAGAATTTATCGACAATTAAAAATTCTGATCTCCTGTTTAATTGGTGCTGAAGGCCTGTACAGGGATTGTCTTTAGTGCACTTTTCAGCTACTTGAGTTTCTCCATGACCCTCACTTGAAATTCTCTCTTCTTCTATTCCTTTGTTCAGAAGATATTGAACTGTACTATAAGCCCTGCTTTTCGATAATTTTATATTATAAGACTTTTTACCTCTCACATCAGTGTGCGCATTCACCTTAATTTTAGTCTCAGGATTTTCTTTTAAAACCACAGCAATTTTTTCCAATTCAATTTTAGCATCAAATCTAATATCGTATTTATCGTAGTCAAAATAAATGGTATTGATATGAATCATTTGATCTGTAGCCTCTTTTGACTGAAAATCAGCTACTCCATCTTCAGATGTTCTATTGTCTTGAGACATATCCATAGCAATTGATTTTTGAGCTTTGACTTCCTGTTTATCCTGATGTACAGCGGTCAAACTCTCCTTCTGATTGTCCTGTGGATTCTCAACAACAATATCTTTACTTACTTCCGTTTCAACTTCTGAGCTTATAACAGAAGCGGTAGCCGTTTCAGTAATTGTTTCAGCATCGTCATTCTCAGCCGCTGATACCATAACAGGAACTACACTTGAATTAGATGAAAGTCGTTTATTGGCAGCAATAGAATTTTCTACCGTACCATCTGAAAGCTTATTTTTAGTAACATTTTTATTACTGGAGCTGGACTCCATGGCGATCGAATTTTGAGATTCAATAGCAGGGTCATCCTTATTGATCGAAGTTCTAGCCTCTGGAGCAGATGCAGGACTTGTTGTAATTATAGCGTCGTCGCTTTGAGTTGCTGTTACCGATTTCATAGCCGAAACAGTTCCGACTGCCACCGCATTTTCAGTATGAGAGGTTTTTGTCTCGGCAGTAATTACTCTTAGTTCACTTTTCTGTTCTTCATGAGCATTCTCTGCTTCTGATTTGGATGAAAAATCGGCAGTTTCTTCGTCTGTTACTGCGTAAATTTGACCTTCTTCTCCTTCCTGATTTAGATCTGCAATAACCTTGTCTTCTTTATTTGGATCTGACATCAATTCGAGCGTAATCTCAATCGGATTTGCATTGAGGTCATTCACTGTTTTAATATCCAGCTGCCCCACTAAATAACCTTCCAGATACCCTTTGATCACATAGGTCGCATTACAAGGTTGTTGAAAATTAAAAGATCCTTCCGCTTTACTTGAAATATAAGATTGCAACTTTAAGCCTTTGGCATCGAATAGAACAATCCTAACATCAGGCACTATATTCTGGGTTTCAATATCTCTGACGACACCCGCGATTTCCTGCATGCATTCTATATAAATCGGAGGAGATGCGACAAATGAATAAATATCATCGTCTCCATTTCCACCTTCCCTGTTAGAAGAAAAGTACCCTCTGTGCTTGTCATCATTAATAATATAGGCAAAATCATCATACTCACTATTGACAGGCTCTTCTAAATTGATCGGTTTTGAGACTGTCGAATCAAATATTTTACTGGCATAAACATCCAGCTCTCCATGGCCTGGATATCCATCTGAAGAAAAATATAGCACATTATCTATCCCAATAAATGGGAACATTTCTCGATCTTTTGTGTTGATTTGGGGTCCTAAATTTATTGGTTCACTATAGGAACCATCTTCATAAATATCCACTACAAAAAGATCCGTTTTTCCTATTGACTCGGGCCGATCAGATACAAAGTAGAGCTGATTGTCATCTTTGTTCAAAACAGGGTGGCCCGATGAAAAATTTGTACCATTAAAAGGCAGTAACGTCAAATTGGTCCATTCTCCATCTTCAGTGACACTCGCCTTAAACAATTGAAGATGCTTCGTGCTTTTGTTTTTTTCTTTATTCTTTTTCTTTTTTATATAATTATTTCCACTGAAATACACTGTTTTCATGTCTTTGGTAAACGATACCATACCTTCATGGTACTTTGAATTGATATCACCCTTTAATTTTTGCTTTTTGATAATTTGACCATCTTCAGTTACTTCACCAATGTACAAATCCAAAAAAGGCTGGCTTGTGTTCTCTTCTATATTCAAAGTAAAACCTTGCTTAGGAGAAGCAAAAACAACTTTATCCATTCCAAAAAAAGCCGTTCCAAAATCAGAACTCTTGGTATTGATGGTGGCATTTTGCACTGTATACTGCCCCGGAGAGTTTTGCCCATAAACCAAAACTGTCATTAGGGCGAAAATAATCATCACATATTTTTTCATGTATAAGTATATAAGGTATTTAGCTCAGGATAAATGTAATACCGTGAAAAAAACCACACAATAATAATTATTATAAGTTATTAAGAATTGATTTGTATATATTTGATTATCATAATTTTACATTTTTAAACAAAAAGCCTACCGATTATCTCTACTGATGAAGTCTTTGTGCTTGAATTAATGAAATTAGTTGGAATTTAAAATGACTGTTTCTTGCCTAATTAGTAACTAAAATAGAATTATCTTGGACCTGAATTTTAATTCAATACTTTTAAAACATATATCATGAAAAATCAAAATTTCAGCAACCATAGAAAACTTGTTCCCGCATTTCATTTTATTGCGCTACTGGGTTCATTAATCCTGGTCATTGGATCTATTGTTAATTTGGTAAAGACCTCTCATGAGGGGCTTTATTCTGCTTCCTTAATAACTTTCGGTGCCATTGTATTACTCTTCACCGCTTTTTATACGAGAATATTTTCTCTCAGAGCGCAAGACAGGGTCATTCGGGCAGAAGAGAATTTCAGGTATTTCATATTAACCAAACAGACTTTACCAAAAGAATTAACGGTCCGTCAGATTGTCGGATTACGATTTGCTTCTGACGAAGAGTTCCCAGCTTTGGTTGAAAAGGCTGTCAAAGAAAAAATGTCTGAGAACGATATCAAAAAAGCAATTAAAGACTGGCGAGGTGATTATTACAGGGTATAGTGAGATGCTTATTTGATCATAGAATCCCTTTTTTCATTTGCTCAACTGCATAATTGGCAGCACGGGCAGTAAATGCCATATATGTCAGCGAAGGGTTTTGACAACCTGAAGAAGTCATAAACGAGCCATCTGTGACAAACAAATTAGGCACGTCATGACAGGCATTCCATTTGTTCAGTACTGAGGTTTTGGGGTCTTTACCCATCCGGGCAGTTCCCATTTCATGTATTCCATCACCAAAGATCCAATCTTCCGGTTCTGAATGCTGGATATCAATACCTCCTGCTTTTTCCAAAATTTCAGCACCATGAGCTTTCATGGCCTTCATAATCTTCTTCTCATTTTCTTTTAACTCGCAACTAATATGGAGTATTGGCATACCCCATTCATCCTTTATTTCGGGATGCAACTCCACTTTATTATCATAATATGGAAGACATTCCCCATAGCCACCTAAGCTGATCGACCAAGGACCCGGTTTTCTTAGTTTATCCTTAAATTCGGCCCCAATCCCTTCAATATAATTTCCAAGTTGCCAACCTATCCTGCTGGCACCACCCTGATAAGCAAAACCTCTAAAATAATCTTCCTCTTTATCTTTGAGATTTTGAAATCTTGGAATGTAGATTCCATTTGGTCTATGTCCATTGTAATAACCATCTTCAAAACCTGCTATCATAGCTCTTGATTCAATACTATAATGATCCATTAAATGACGTCCCAATGTTCCACTTGAATTGCCTATCCCATTTGGAAAATAATCAGAAGTACTATTCAGCATGATTTGTGTACTGGGTAAAGTTGAAGCGCACAGAAAAATAACTCTTGCAAAGTACTCTGTAGTTTTCTTGGTTTCTGCGTTTATAACCCGAACTCCTGTTGCCTTACCTTGCTTTTCATCATATATGATAGAATGAACAATAGCGTGTGGCTTAAAAGTCATGTTTCCAGTTTTTTGCGCTGCAGGAAGGGTAACACTTACACTGCTAAAATAACCGCTAAACGGGCATCCTGTCTCGCACATGTTTCGATATTGACAAGGCCCGCGTTCATTATGCCGCTCTGTTAGATGAGCCGCTCTACCAATGGTAAGGGCACGGCCATCAAAATCTTGATCAAGCGTTTTCTTTAAATGTTCTTCTACGCAATTCAACTCCATTGGTTTTAAAAACTTTCCATCTGGCAACTGCTCAAGACCTTCATTTTGACCGCTTACACCTATGTATTCTTCAACATAATCATACCAAGGTGCAATATCCTTATACCTGACTGGCCAATCAACTCCTTGTCCATCCTTACCATTCGCCTCAAAATCCATTTTGCTTAACCTATAGGATTGTCTCCACCAGGTCAAACTTTTTCCTCCTGTCTGAAATCCCTTTATCCATCTAAAAGGTTTATCAGGAGGGTATGTATATGGATGTTTTTTATCACTGGCAAAAAAATGCTTGGTGGCTTCGTTAAAAGCATAAACCTGACTTTGGATCGGATACTCTTCTCGGGTTTCCTTTGAAGGCTTTTTTCTAAATTCAAATTCCCAAGGGGCCTTATTTGTTGTCGGGTAGTCTTTTATATGCTCAACCTGCCTTCCGCGCTCCAATACCAGCGTTTTCATTCCTTTTTCTGTAAATTCCTTTGCTGCCCATCCTCCTGACATTCCTGAACCAATTACGATCACATCAAATTTATTCTCTTCCATCTCAATTTCTTATTTACCGATTTCCAATCAGGTTTTTTTCATTTTTATCAATAGTGATACATCCATTGTATCTACCTGGAACAGGCAAATAATTCATGCTTCTCATACCGGTCTCTGAAGTAAAATAGGACCATAATATAATTTGTTTTATAGATTTAAAAAAAGAATCAGGATGCTTTTCTTTATCAAGGGTCCTCAAATAGTCCAATTGTTTTTCTTGATCAAGATCAACAAATGATTTCTCATATTGATCCATACAATTTGCAAGAAATTTCCTTAAGCCAGCTTCGTGTTTTGTCTTTTCGTCTTCCTCAAAATACTGACCAAACAATTGATCTATAAATGGGGTTACCCCTGCCTCATGAGCTCCCGGAGAATCGGTTTGTGGAAGTATCAATTCTGCCATTTGCCAAATGGCATCAAATTGTTCTTCAGCTAAATAAACGGGTTGTTCTGTAGTCGGTCTTTCCTTAGCACAACTTTCAAGTGACACCAATAATCCAGGTGTGAAGCTTAGGCCAAGTGAAGCAATCACAGATTTTTTAAGTAGTTCTCGTCTGTTCATAGAGATTTTTCTTATGGCCTAAAAATAAAAAAATAAGTTGTTATAACGATGGATTAAGAAAAGAATGTGTTTGAATTTTAAAGAGACAAAAACATCTGTTCGTCAAGATAATTAAGGTCCTTGATCACTTTTCTTATAGGCCAGCATCCATTCATAAATATCCATATTAAAAGAATCATAGGTTTGGCTTGAATAATTATGACCACTACTATCATAAGTCATAGACCATGCATTATGACCTACATTGGAATAAACTGTCAATCTAGCTCTTACTTTCGGATTTTTTTGATTTATGGCTTCAACTAGAGGAACAGAGCCGTAATTTTCATAAGCCTTTACCGTTTGATCCAGCCCTCCATGAAAAGCCCATAGTGGAATTTTTGTTAAGTTATCCAATAAGTGAGGTGATCCTGAGGCGCTTATAGGCACCATCGCTGCCAGATAATTATTTTCGATTTCCCCAGCATAAAACCAGCAGCCTCCGCCTCCTAAACTCAGTCCTGTTAAATAAATTCGTTCCCTATTTACCTGATATGTTTCCATCAGATGTTCGATCAAAGCATGTGTTTTATAAGGTCGCCAACTATTCGAGCCCAACTGAGGTGAAACTACAATAAATGGAAATCTTGGATTCCATCTATTCGCTTCTATCAGCTTTGGTGGCCCTTGACGCAATACATTTTCGAGTGGCTCATTCCCCAAATTAGGATTCCATCCGTGAAGAAAAACAAGCAGAGGGTATTCAGGTCCATCATCAGCGTATCCTGAAGGTTTATATACATAATAGCTATAGGGTGAATTGGAATTCTCCTTCTTAACTGCTATGTGGCTACCACCGTTGTCACTTGGCAGAACCAAGAGATCACTTTCATCAATTTCAACCGTAAACGCTTCTTCCACAATCACCTCTTCTTCCTGATCCAGATCGGTATTGCCGGTTTGATTTGAAGGATTAATTTCTGGCCCTTCATCACCTGAACAAGAAATAAAGAAGCATAATAACATCATGGAAACAAGGCTCAGGTAGTTTCTCATATTTAAAATCTGAAATTTCATAAAAATGGGCTTCTAATCATCTAATTCTTCTCTCTAAATTCAAAAATAATCATTTTTACTTATAAATGATTTCTCAACCTAGATCAGATTATAAAGCCTCAGATTAAAGAAATCTCAAGAGTATCATTCTCTATCAAAGCAATCATCCATTGAAAAATTATTCGTTTTTTAGTCGAAAGAATAATTGGGACAAAGGAATAAGCATCAAACCAGAAAAAATAAATAATACAAATGCGTATTGCAAACCCACTGCATGAGCCACATAGCCAACTAAAGGTGGTCCGATGAGCATCCCTGCGATACCATAAGTCGATATAATGGATATGGCCATTCCCGGTGAATATTTTTTTGAACTTCCGGCAAGAGAGAAGGTCATGGGGAACACTGCGGCAACACCTATACCAACCAAGGAAAATCCTATCAATACAGACCAGTAAAAGGGAAAAACAATTGCCAGCAATATACCAAAAGTCACAATCGAAGCCCCTAAAATATACGTTTTTGGCATACCTATTCGATCTACCAATCGATCAGAGTAGAACCTGGACAAGGCCATAAAAGCCATAAAAATCAAATACCCCAGTGTAAAGATTTCCTCTCCCACTACTTCTTTAAAATAGACACCGCTCCAATCATACATACCTCCCTCACATAAAGCTCCGAAAAATACCATTAGTCCCAAATACAAAATATACTTATCTGGTTTACCAAGAATCAATTTATTTCCAATTTCAGTTTTATCTCTATCTATAAGGAATGGATATGTTATGACTCCTAATACCAGGCAAAAAAGTCCTACAAATAAGAAATGATCGACCATCTTAACCCCTACTTGAACCATTATCGTAGAAAATAAGGCTCCAGCCAAACCTCCAAGACTCCAAAGTCCATGAAATGATCCAATAATCTTTTTTTCACGTTGCTTTTGCAAGGTTATGGATTGCGTATTTACCGCGATATTGGCAATTCGGGTACAAAAAGCAAAAAGAGCAACTCCTAAGATCAAATACGCTAGTTCTGATGCAAACCCGATCATAAGTAAAGACAAGCATAAGACCATATAAGAAATTAATAAAGGCACCCTGCTATTGAATTTTGAAACTAGCCAGCCTGATATCGGAAGCCCTATCAATGAACTAATTGGCATAACGAGTAAAAGATTTCCTAACTCGGCTTCATCAAAATTAAAATTGGTCTTAATGGACGGAATTCTGGACGCCCAGGAGGCAAAACAAAACCCAAGAAGAAGGAAGTAAACGCTTAAGGCAACCCTTTGACTTGATACTTTATCCATTGTTTTCTTTAAATTTCAAAGATAAGATAAGCCTTAAACTAAAACATAAAATTCTTCAAGAAAAACGAAACTTAACAGCAGTATAATTGACTTATTAGAAATGTTTTTTTATTGAGTAGTATTCGAATTTTACTCAAACAATGATATATCAACATTACATCTATAAAAACCTAATAGTAAAAAAACACATAACAATTCTCATGACCATTAGCAATTAATTACCATATATGATCACAGAGATTGTCACATGAAACGACTAAAAAGATTATTTTTTTTTT